>JAJRWI010000078.1 GCA_024276825.1 archaeon | reverse complement strand
GCAAGAAATTACAGGGAGTCAAGCTCACTCCGGTGGGAGAGGCAGTTATCTCCGATAAGGACATTGAGAGCATGGGTGGACAGGACACATTCTTTGTGCAGCCAAACTTTGAGGTCACTGTGTTTACTAGTGAGATGGACTACTTCAAGTTATACAAGCTGATGCTATTCACCGAGCCCGTTAAGATTGATGTAGTGAGTACATTCAGAATCACTGACAAGTCAATATTTCAGGCAATTGAGATGGGCTATCGTGATAAAGACATCATAACATTCCTCAAGACCGAGAGCAAAAAACCGATCCCCGCAAATGTCACAAGGTCAATCACGGACTGGACCTCTCAAACGGTGTTTGTTTCAATCTCCAATGTGGTGCTTTTTGAAACCGAGAATGAGAGAGACCTTGAGGACCTGATGATGATGAAGGACTTCAATCAACATGTCATTCGTCAAGTTGGGCCCACTGCGGTAATCATTGAGGGTGATATGGAAGAGATCTCGGAGATCCTGCGGAAATATAAATGCCACATCAAACAGTCTGAGAAGGAGCATATAATCAGTACCGATGAACCACAGTCAGCTATAGCAGAACAACTGGCGGTAATCGAGGAACGAATGGGTGATGTGCCCGATGGTTGTGTTGGGTGCCCTGCCATTTTCTCCTGTAACAAGGTTGTCAAACGAAAAGCACGTGCAACAAGAGGAGTAATCTAATGCGAACGCTGGTTCCTGAGGAGTTGGTTGGCCAATTCTTTGGCGTTGGTAGCCTTAGCGAAACAGACCCAGCTGCTGCAAAAGACTATGTTTCCAAGATAGCTCTGCCCTATGCATTTCAACTTCCAAGCCATCCTGAAGAAGATATGATTCGTCAAATAGGTAGTCTTGTTGATGGATATGAGAATGCTGGTGGGTTCACACTCGATATAGACATGTATACATTCCGAGAAATAGTTGGGAATGACAGCCCAATTATTTTTGATAGATTATGCGCCAGAGGTCTTTATGAAATGATAGATGAAACGAAGTATTCCTACTTTAAGACTCAGCAGACGGCTCCAGCAACAATGTGTTTCAGCATCAGAGATAGTAACGGGCAACAGTTAATCTCTAAGAGGATGTGTTTCTTCTTCGTGAAACTCCTTAGTAGACTTGCTCAAGGCCAAGTAGAATTACTCACAAAACATTGCATAAAGATCATCTTATCGCAAGATGACCCAGCTCTGGGTTTCTTGATTCAGGCGCTTGAGAACACCACTGAAACGGATTTAACACCATGGGAAATTGTGCAGAGCACAGACAGGGTATTTCCCAAAGAAGTAATTCCAAGCTACCACTATTGTGATGACTGGCGAACACTAAGAAAGGATGAACGCTATCTTCTCTGGGAAAGCAAGCCAAAAATCATACATATTGATCTATTAACATATCCAGTTGACATTGATAGCGAGCAAGCAGAAGCCATTAACGCGTTCCTCGAAAGTGGTGGAGGACTGGCCTTAGGCATCTTGCCAAACAGGGATGATGCATTTTCAGGTCCGATTCAAGAGATACTTGAGAAAAACCTTGAGAACGCATTGGCAGGGTTCAAGAGAGTCGGTGTGCATATGGAACTCCTAAAAGAGTGTTGCATGGTTTCAACACAATGCGGCCTTTTGCGGGCCAGTCCAGACCTGGCAAGAAGGCTGCATATTGAGAGCAATTCATTTCCAGAGATTTTTAAGCGAGTCGTTAAGGCACTGATTCAATAAATGGCCATCTATCAGATACGCTTAAGAATGGGACATTTGTTGCGCCTTTAACACAAAATGGGTGGTAATGATGAATGAAGAAGTGAATGAACCAGGGTCAATCATGCGATTTATCCAAGACTATAGGATGAAAATGCTGATACCTGAGCTATTGGTCGTATTTGGGGTATGGTATCTCAATGGTGACACACTTACATCAAATGTGTATCAGTTTCTGGGCTCACCATGGATGTATGTTATGCAACCTATTTGGTTCATCCCGAGCGGTTTCATGTGTCTTATTACAGCATTCACGCTTCATGGAATTTATCCGCTCGATAATTATCACGAGGGTAAGATACCCGAATTGCCCAAGGGCGCAGTGATCATGATTATCATCTCATTTGCTCTCATGCCCGTCCTTGTGCTGTTTCAAATGATTGGATATTATATGACAGAAACTACTGAATTTTTCTCAAGAAACCCATTCTGGGAGCGTGTTGAGAGCTTTGGAGACCTCCTGTTCTATGCAGGTGCAATGTTCTTTGTTGGTCTTCAATGGTGGCTGTTCATTCCTGTATTCTTCCTGTCTCAGGGAATCGATGGCATTCATAAGATTGCACACCATGAAACCTCTAGCGACAGGATAACATGGGCAATGTACTTCTTGTGGGTTATCTCAATTCCATTCTTCTTCTCACCAGTTGAGATAATTGCTTTGGCGGCATTGTCAATTCCAGCCTTTGCTTTCTATTCCTATATCAGGCCATATTACACATATGTCACTGCAGTTCACACGATATGTTTTGCGCTATTAGTGGCTACAACATTAATGATGGGGTCACATCTACCGTTGCTTGGTGATTTTATACCACCACATGATCCTGTCAAACCTGCATGGTGGCCACTATAATAGAAGTGCATGGAGCGGAGACTTTCTGGTCTCCCATCCCCCATGTTGAAACGCAAGAAACTGAGGCTTACTATTTGGCATAGGTTGGCTTTCTAGTGGCCTCTTCAATATCCTCTTCACGGAGCTTGTGACGGAAAGGGCGGCCTTGGCCATAGATTGCAGGATCCTGACCATTTGTCTTTTTCATAATGACTCCGAAACCAACTGATTGAATAACGACTGAAGCTGCACAGATGATCATGACATCAAAGAAATACGGATGAGCTGTAAACTCTGTAGGTTGTAAAACCCATATTAATGAGTAGAACATGACTTGAATGATTATGCCTAGCATTAACGTAATTACCCATTTGTTTTTCCAATTCTCAGAGACCATTTGAATAGACCTTCCTATTTCTTGAACTGGTACTCCTTCGCCAAGAATCGAGCAATTAAACTTGTCTATCATCAGTCATTTTTCAAATCATCAGGATTGGCGCTCAATTCAGCAAGAATCTCATCCACGAATGGATCATGTCCCTTCTTCTCCACATAAAGCTTAAACGCCCGAACAACAAGGTCTCTTAATAGTTCGGGCAATTGATCCTTATCATATGCTTCAGACTGAACGATTAATGGCTCTTGACTCTGATCATATTTCAGTTCAGCACGGATAGTGATTTGCCTGCTGGGCTTGTCCTTTGAAAGAACTATATGGGCAACACTCTCAATTGCTTCAAGGCGACCAACAACTCTGATGTCATGAAATGAAAAATAGCCACTCGCCTCACCAATCATAAGTTGGACACCAGCCCATGAAACTCCAGGAGTGTTCCGGAGAAGAGAAACATACTTTTCGATTGATTCAAACTCTAGAACTGAAAAATGGGGGGTGGTAGCACTTGGGACAAGTCTGATTATGAAGTTGAAGAATACAATACCAAAGGCAAGGATAGAGAACCCAAAGAGAAGAGGGCTTATTGCTAAATAGTCAATGCCCCATATGTGATAACCCAGTGGCAGAAGTATTGCAATGACAAATGAAGATACAGTGAGTGAGAAATAGGTTGGATCAAATCGGGATATCAGATGAGAATAGGATGAGTGATACTCTTCTCGCATGGCCCTGAACTCTGCAAGTTCAACCTCGCGCGTCCGATAGTCCCATTCGGGCTCTTCAAAGACAGTTCTCATCTTTATCCGCCATGCAAGTAGAGCAATAGCAGGAGTTATGCTAAGAAGGGTAAGCGATCCAATGCCCAACCAGAACAAGGGATTGACAACTATGGAAATCACCGAATATTGGACTATGTTGAAACCTAGTACCATCCAGAAGAAAAGCACAATAAATAGAAGAGTATACAGAATGGTTGTTGACTTGTATTTTACTGGGTCTTTGGACAATCTTAAACCCCATCAAATCTATGTCTTTTCTCCATCATAGCAGTTGCGGTGAGAAATACATCAAGTAGACTCAATGTTCTGTAGCCCAAGGTCACGCAGGATTTCAATTATCTCTGCAGTGCCCGAATGCGACTTGAGCCATTCAAGGATGATAATTGCTATTGCGTTTTCAGTGACCAGTTGAATATCCTTGACTCCAAGCTCTCTCACATTAGAGGGGACCGGATTGCGCACATAGTAACCCTCCTCATCAGGAGAACTCATCTTTAGAAAATACCTATCATAGCTCAGCCACCACCAGACTGTGTCCTTTTGGTCTTCCTCACCATAAAGTCTAATGAACATCTTGGATATCGAACCTTTCTCTTCAGACCAGGTTTCGATATATGCCTGCTTCTCAATGCCACGAATCCGTGATACAACTCGCGGGTTTTTGTAAATCACGAAGCCATTGGCCTCGCCCATATCCATGGCAACACGAATATGTGATATGGCAGGAATGTTTGATTGAATATGTGCCACATACAATGCCTCACGAATAAATGGTAGATTGAAGTCGGATGATGCAAAGTTTGCAGAAGCCCTATATCCCATAATAACTGAAACGATTAGAATTGCAGTATGAAGAACCGCGTTCAGAAAGGGCAGAAACCATGTTAATAGAGTTGCTTCAAATGAGATATGCAGAGTGACTGCGAGCCCGAAAACTATCAGGACCATAGGACCCATGAAATGCCAGAATGTGGCGTTTTGAATGAGATTGCCGAATTTCTTATTGTACTCGTTCTGAAGAACCTCACATTCCTCAATCTTGAACTGCTTGATTGTGAACTGCCAATCGGGTTGACTATATTTTATGGATTGTTTTATGAGCCGACCTATTAGGGCGCCAATCATCATTAATAGTGCTGGCAAAATAACTGAGATTACGATTGCATAAAAGACATCATTAACGATCAAGAGCAATAATGACTCTGTGATAAAATATGACACGGGTGCAAACATAATCAGCAGGGCAATAATTGATGCCATGAGTGATTGAGAAGCTCTGTTATGGATGATGTCAGTAGTCATGCTTTAACTCGGCTTTTTGATTGATCATTTACTCTTTAACATTCCTACGGGGAGTGTTTTCATTTTGAAGTGAGATAGGCATCAATATGTCAAAAAAGTGGTGTAAAGCAAGATTATTATTAGAGGTGTATGCTGCCTCGCATGTCAATGCGGAGCAATCCGCGATAAAGAGACAAAGAAAGGGAGCTCATCACAATGTCGGAGAGCGATGAAAAAACGGTTGAAGAACTGAAAAAGAAGGCTGAGAAACCTGGTAAAGATGCACTCATTCTTCACCCATTCTATGAGGGCAAGATCCAGAGTATTGGAAAGGCCCCAGTGAGAACGTTTGACGATTTTGCAATCTGGTACACACCAGGTGTTGCAAAGGCCTGTCTCAAGATCAAAGAAGATCCTGCAGAGGCTTATCGCCAGACCAACAAAGGTAACATGGTGGCTGTTGTCAGCGATGGAACCAGAGTCCTCGGTCTAGGGGATATCGGCCCATTAGCAGCAGGTCCTGTCATGGAGGGCAAAGCATTGCTCTTCAAGTATCTGGGCGGTGTTGATGCTTGGCCCGTCTGTGTTGACACAAAGGACCCAGACAAGATTATTGAAACTGTAAAGATCATTGCACCGTCCTTCGGCGGTATTAACTTGGAGGACATCTCAAAACCAAAGTGCTACAAGATTCTAGAAACCCTGAGAAATGACCCAGAGGTAGACATTCCTGTCTGGCACGATGACGCTCAGGGAACTGCAACTGTGGTTCTGGCTGGAGTCCTCGGTGGTCTAAAGGTTGTAAAGAAGGACATTGAGAACATCAGGGTTGCAATGCTTGGCGTTGGCGCGGCCAACACACGAACTGCATATCTTCTGATTGCTGCTGGAGTTGATCCCAAGAATATCATCATGGTTGATAGCAAGGGTGCAATATATGCAGACCGTGAGGATATTGTTGAACAGAAGGACTATGACACATTCAAATATGATCTGGCTCAGAAGACCAATCCAGATAGACTAACAGGAAACCTTGGAGATGTAATTGAAGGAATGGATGTTCTGATCTCTGCTTCAAGACCAGTCCCTGGCACAATCAAGAAAGAGTGGATCGAGAAGATGGCAAATGATTCAATCGTCTTTGCCTGTGCAAACCCAATCCCAGAGATATGGCCATGGGATGCAAAAGCGGCTGGTGCCAGAATTGTCGGAACTGGGAGAAGTGATTTCGACAACCAGATCAACAACAGTCTTGGATTCCCAGGAATCTTCCGCGGAACTCTTGATGTCAGGGCAACAACCATCACAGATGAGATGTGTATTGCTGCTGCGGAAGCACTAGCTGAAGTTGGTGCCAAGGAGGCTAATGAACGCAGAGTCATTCCAACAATGTCTGATTGGGAAGTGTTCCCAGCAGAGGCAACAGCGGTGGGTATGAAAGCCATTGAGCAAGGCATTGCTAGAAAAGAGTGGGGAGAGAAAGAACTCTACAAGCATGCAGAGGAAGTCATTCGAACGGCTCGCGGTGCTTCAGACATGCTCTACAAGCAGGGCTTCATTCCCAAGGCCCCACCAACATAATTCAATTAAGGAGTACCACTCTGGTACTCCATACCTTGTTTTCTATCATTCAAGACTGAACAGTCTGATTGAGGTTTCTATTCTCTGGCGAAATAGCTGAGAGAGGCCCCTTGACTCGGTGTCCGGAGAGAACGGTGTCCATCTCGGAGAGTTCCATTGCTAATGCAAGAAGTTCTGTGTAATAGTAGACAGGCAGTCTATAATTAGTACCAAACATTCGGTTCACAATCTTCTGTCCAGACTCAAAGGAGGTGAAACAAGAAGGACAGAATACTACAGCGGCATCAGGCTCTACCATTGTCATGCTTGCCATCTTTTCTCGTAGGATTGCAAAGGATGCTTCTCGGTTGGCCCTGCGAGTGCCAGTCCCGCAACACATGGTCTTGTCCATATAATCAAGGGGCTCAATTCCTAAGATCTCCACGAGCTTATCCAGTTTGATAGGTGCCTCAGGATCATCTGCTTGCAGGATGTTGTAGGGCCTTAGAAGATGACAACCACTATGAGTGACAACTCGGATCTTCAATGATCGCTTCACATGCTCCCCAATCTTATCAATACCGATGATGTCGTATAGCAACTGATGCATATGAATGATAGATTTTTTTCCGGAATAACTCATCCCTATTGACTCAAGAGCCTGATTCACTTTTTCCATGTTCTCGGGCTTTGATTCGATTTCATGCTTCGCAAGAGCCAATGATTCAAGGCAACCAGTGCATCCTGTCAATATGTCAAGGCCGTTCTCTTCCGCAAGGGCAAGGTTTCTCGCAGCCAAGACAAGCCAACTCTCACTTGAAAATGAGCGTACGGTGTTTGGCTCAGGACAGCAGTTGAAAGGTAAATCAATAAGTTCAATTCCAAGTTCTGCAGAAACAAGTCTGATTGACTTCTCAATGAAGGGCAGCCAGTAGGCTATAGTGCAACCTGGAAAGAATGCATATTTCATTCTATCTCCTCCATTTTCAGATGACTCTCAAGAATATCAATCGCACCAGTCAATTCGAGCAGCTTCTTTATCTGATCATGGTCAGGCAGCTGAAGCTGGGGAAGATTGTATTTACTGCGTTTCTTCTCAAGCCCACTGGACTGTGCAATCACACCCAAAGAGAGAAGAGAGTGAATGGCCTCTATAACACTCGATGGAGCACCTCCCCTCTGAGCCGAGATGTTCTTCATGGTGATCAGAATATGAGCCAATGACACACCAGTCGGGCATCGTTGCTCACACATTAGGCATAATGCACAGGCCCATTCACGACCACTGGGCTCGATTGTGTTCTTTTGTATCAGATTATCAATTGCCAGGCGGGGGTTCAATTCAGGAGTCACCCTATATACTGGACAAGAGGACGAACAAATTCCGCATTGAAAGCATGGTCGCGCCTCTTCGATTATTCTTGCCAATTCGAGGTTCAGATCCATTGTTTTAGGCCTCCTTCTTCTTCCCACTTCGAGTTGACTTACGTTTAGGCGCCTTCTTTCGCCTTTTAGTGGGGGTCTTCTTACTGACCAATTGTTGAGCATGTCTGTTGGCAACCTCACTGAGTTCAGTCATAATATTCTGCCATTTCTTGCCCTCACCTGCAGAAACCCACTCGACTCTGAATCTCTCATCAGAGATGTTATTCCGTTTCATCCAATTGCGAATTCGGGGCTCACGTTTTGCCATCCAATGATTTCCGGTCTGAAAATGACAGTCAGAGGGCAGATGACATCCAGAATAGAGAACTGCGCCTGCGCCCAATTCGAAGGCTCT
>JAJRWI010000077.1 GCA_024276825.1 archaeon | reverse complement strand
ATCAGGCCCAGTTCAATGACACACTGTCTTTGATAATTAGAAAAGAGCCCACCACATTTACGGTGCAATGGTCTAGTCCGTATCAGAACAACATAACGTACATTCAACAGACCAAACTCATAGTGCTCTATCAGTTGACGGATGGCACCAATATTACCGGTGCATGGATCAATGCCACCGATGGCACTAACACTTGGGACCTGCACTATGACCCAATCAATCAATACTACTGGATGCAATTCAATGGCTCAGATGCAATTCCAGGGATAGGGACTCATAATTTAAACGTGAGTGCATGGAAGGAAGGCTATCAGTTTCATTTTGATGATACACAGAACTTAATCATTCGTGAAGAACCCACATTGACTACTGAGTCATGGACGAGCATGACGATTGAATGGATTGACTCTACAATTCTTGTGGTTAATTATACTGACTCCAACGGAAACCTCATTCCAAACGCCGAACAGAAAGTCATCTCAATCAATGGAACAGCATATGACCTGTATGGAACAAATGGGACTTACTGGTTTGTCTTCAACAACTCACTGGGACTGGGGCATTTTGAAATATCCTGCGGGTTCAACAAATACGGTTATGAGACAGCGCTCATCACGGGAATAACGCTTGATATTGTTGAAACCTCCACCACCATGTCCGTTTACTGGGCTCCTTCAAACGTGACCATCACATATATTGAGAGTCTGAACCTTCAGGTCGAGTACAACTATGACTCAAGTGATGTCCCCTCCACAGCATGGGTTAATGTCTCAATCAACGGAAACACCTACAACCTGACTTATACAGGTTCATTATGGAATGTGACTATTCCAGGGGCTGATCTTGATATCGGTGTCTATACAGCGACTGTTCATGCCTGGTTATACGGTTATCAGCACCAGTACAATGAGACCTATAATGTCAACATCACCCTTGCCCCCAACTCGTTCTTGGTCTATTGGACTCCCTCCGACATGAACGCCACTTACTTTGAGACCTTGAACATCAGTGTCATCTACACGCATGACAACAGTCCTGTTCCTGGAGCAACGGTGAGACTCTATGTCAACAGTACTGACATCTATGACCTGACATATTCACCCATTGATGAGAGATGGCATATCACAATGGATGCAGGTGTGATTGGTCTTGGAACATGGAATGTCACGATTGTGGCAAACAAGACTGGTTATGACATGGGCAGAGATGTTGACACGCTCTTCATTGTTGCAGATCCGTGTGTGGTTTCAACAGACTGGAACTCCAAACAGATCTATTACACTCATCAGATTGACCTGAACATCACCGTAAGGGACTCATTTGGCACTCCGATAACTGATGCTCTAGTCAACGTCACATACAACAATCAGACATTCATTTTGACTCATGTTGAGGAGGGCATCTACCAACTGTTACTTAATGGATCTGATGGCCTTGGACAATATCCCATCAATATTATAGTCAATCGTTATGGTGTCGTAAATAGAACGCTAGGCATTATTCTTGAGGTAATAGAGACCCCCATTAATGCAGTAATTACTCTGACATATGGTGGTTATAATAACACTGCATTGATTCATGACGGATGGGTTGTGTGTGCAATCAGCATTCAAGATGTTGACTCCAATCCTATGACCGGACTGACTGTAAATCTGACCACTCAAACTAATACCTATCAGATGGATGAACAAGGAAATGGCGTCTATGCATTGAATTTCACGGGCGAATTCTTTGGATTAGGTCAGTTCTCAATAAACATTCTAACTGAAAACTATGGATATGAGTCGGTCAATCAGTCAGCAACATTTGAGGTCTACCCTGTTCCAACAAGTATCGATTTCATTTCCAATGAAATACCCACAGTGATGTACTACAATCAGACAATTGATATCACATTCGAGTACATCAATCTGCACACAGGTCTACCAATTGATTCTTCTAGCGCGGGAGCCCTCTGGTCGTTTACTCCTTTATTTGTCGATGAATTATCATCTGGAAGATTTAGATTTACTCTTAGTGCTGAGGGCTTGACAATTGATGACCATGAATTAGTGATCGTAGCGGCCCGTGAAAACTTTTCATCACAAGTAGTGCGTTCAACGGTGACCATCCGGCTTATCCGCACATCCTTGAATGTGGAGTCGAGCTACTCGCAATATGAGCAAGAAACAATTCACATTATTGCAGAGTTCATGGACACTGATAGAAACATCCCAGTCAGGTGGGGGTGGGTCATAGTTGATGTTGGCGATTTGTTATTCAATCTCACATATGATGACGAAAATGGATACTTTGCAAAAGACTTTCTAGTGGACTTGGAACCTGGGAACTATGTGATGACACTCACAGGTTTCGGAGATTACTGCGAAATCTCAACGACAACAGTTTCTTTAATTGTTGATGCAAAGACGCTGTACTATCTGGATATTGAAACAAGTCAGGCCATTGAAGGAGCAACTCTTGGAGTGAGCGTACAGCTCACAAGTGATCATGGAGCTGTAAGTGGTAAAGAGATAATCGTGCATATGAAGATCAATGGAAATATTCTCAACAAGAGCGCCATCACAAATGCAGAGGGAATTGCAGAAGTTGCCTTTGAAATACCTGAGGGAGTCGAGAGTGTTATTGTATGGGCAGAGTTTAGAGGATCAGTATCTGAGTGGGCCGTATCAACTCAGGAAGTCGAGCTGGCAGTCAGACCCGCACCAGGTCTAATAGAGAGCTTGACTGCATTTCTAACTAGCCCAATAGGTTTGATTCTGATCATATTAGTGGTAGTGGTTGGTTCTGTAGTTGCAGCATATTCGAAATTGCACAAGCCCAAGAAAAGAGCAAAACTGATGAACTTGGCAGAGCAAATGCAGTATTTCAATATGCTAAAATCACTAAGACACTTCATGGCCATCTACATCAATCGAGGGGTTTGTGTCATTTATCATCCATTTACGGAAGCACGCATTCAACCCGATTTAATCAGTGGATTCATTTCTGCTATCACTAGTGTCTATGGGGAAATTACAGGTGAGGGAGGACAGGGAACACTGGAGGAAATCCATTATCAGGGACTCAGGCTGAATAGCTATAGTGGTGATTATGTTGTAGGGATTCTGATTTCAGAGGGCGAGGTCAATTCTGAAATGAGAAAGAATCTGGAGGCATTTGTTTCAAAGTTTGAGAGGCAATATCATGATGTGTTGGAGAATTGGGTAGGAATTCTCAATGGCTTTGATGAAAAGTGGATAATAGGAACACTATATGAATGCCTACATTATGAGTGGATGGTTCCGCATAGAATTAATGCCAAAAAGAAGCCAAAAGGCTTGGAGAAGACTGTTATTAAAATAATATCGCCCTTAGTTAATGACGCAGGCCTTGTAAGAATTGCAGATGTTTTAGAAAAAGTGGCAAACACACTGGGCAAAACAGAGCCTGAAACATTGGACATATTGCTAAGTATGGCAAAGCGAGGCTTCATTATGCCTGTTGATGTGACAGAAAGTGCAAGACGGATAGGCAGTAGCTTTGTATGTGGTAGTGATGATGTTAATTTCACCGACGTTGAAAGTTCGCTGGAAGAAACAAGCCAAGACAGCGTAGAGTCCATAGAGGAGGGTCAATTGGAAGGGGAGGAGGTTGAGCCCGGTGAGGAGAAGCGAGATAGAGAGGGACCCGCTGAAACTAATGAGGATGAGAGTTTGAAAGATCAACCCTTGGGAGAGGAACCAAAGGAGAAAGACCCACGAGAAGCATTCATTGAAGATGTAGAAATTCTATTAAAGTCTCAAAAAGAGGAAGACGATGAGAACACCGACTAATACCAATGAATAATACTTATCTGATGCAAATAATTCGAAGTTAATGGTGCACATCCTTTGACTGGTCAATGGACTGTTGAAAACTATTACATTATAGAGGGAAAGGTACTAACGGTAGAGATAACAATCCCCCTTATTGAGTTTCTCTATATCACTCTGGATGATGTGAAAGATGCATGGCTCAGCGTTTTGAAGTCTATTATGAAAGAGATTCCGGGATTTGATATCTCTTGGACAATGACACCGCAAAATGAGGATGCCCTTGTCATTATCAAGATTGCAAAGACTGGCGAGTTGAAGGAATTTACTCCTTCTGAGATTGATGGGGCCCTCACTGCTGTGGATGCGATTTTTGACAGTGATAATCGTTCCTAGATAGTTGCAGTCATTGGAATGATTCGATGTCCATCCTGAATTACTAGGATTCTAGATGCACTTGTCATGGATGAATATGCAGCATCGATACATGATTCAAGGTTTGAGAGAACCTCAATATTAGGGTGTATATCATTCAGTCTGGCATCAAGACAATCTGAATATATTAGAAGACGGTTATATTTCAAAACTTCCAGAAGGAAATGTATCTTTTCAGAGCCAATTTGGCAAGGTATTTGTGATTGTTCCAATTGGTCAAGTTTATTCACTAGTGTAGCAAAGCTGATAGGGCCCAGACCCGATGCACATTTTGAAACTAACACAATTGTTCCATTTCTTCTAGTTATTGAGAGAGCAGAGTAAAGTGCTGGTATTGCATCAAACAGTGTAGAGTCTAGTGGCGAGCCTCCTGCTCCAACAATAATAAGGTCGTGATATCGATTAACTCTTTGAAAAAAGATTCTGGATGCATTTTTGAAGAGCATTAGGAGATCATTTATGGAGTAAGCAGCAGATAGTCCTACGATCTGATTTCGAGTCTTGGTTTGAACAGTCAGAAACATGTCAATATTGGCAAGTTCAACTGCGTCACTTGCATCTATGAACCGCTTTGCCTTGAAATTCATTGGCATGGGTTTCTGACTTAATGCAAGTCTTGTGTTTGTGATGTTGGTCCTGTGAGAAGTCAAGCCAGGCAATATATGAGTCAGGCTGCCGGTCATTGACCAAAATGGGTCTGGCAGAAATGAACCGAGTGTGATTCTAATTGTAGATTCAAGAAAATCTGCATTGATCTCAACAGGTGTGCCATACGAAGTGTAACCAATCATCTGTTTTGCTGATTCTCGTGGGTCATGATAAATAATTGGATATTTGGAGTCTAGCTTGGGCATATCAGAAGGAATTCCGTTCTGGGCAATAATGAATACTCTCACACGTTCCAGCTCAGTAATATAGGATAGAGAATTGAGAAGAGTATTTAATACCTGAACAGAAGCAGGATTAGTATCACATATTAGGGCAATTATATTATTGGAATTAAGACTGAATGGTGAAGACTCAAGTAAGCGCAATAGTTCCATCTTAAAGTCGTACAATGGGGGAGGATCAATTATATTGAGTTCTGTTTGATCACAACCAGTTGGAAGATTCAATGTTAATTCTTCATCTCCATAGGGGATTACAGTCATTATCAAGAACTCCAAGTATTAGTGAAGCCAAGATTACTTAAGTATACCATGGCATAGACTCAGCAATTATCAGTAATTAACACCAAGTAATATGGGGACTAACCATGGATAAAGCTGACAAAGTATTTGGCATTGCGGTCATCCTTGTTATTGCGTATTGGATTATAGCACTTGTTTATCCAGAGATTGCTAGCCCATTTACTGCCATGTATCAGGGACTAACAACATTTGCAATTCATGGAGGATACTTTGGTGTCCTAATTGGATCATTCATTGGCAATGCAACAATAGTCTTTCCATTTCCATACGTGATCATTCCTTTTGTTCTTGGAGGTCTTCTAGACCCCACACTTGTTGGAATAATTTAAGCTGTTGGGGCTCTTGCAGGTGAGATGACTGGATATGTTGTGGGCTATGGTGGGGGCCATCTTCTTGATGAGAGTCATACAGATGGCTTTAGGAGATATGCCGAGAATCACCCAAGAGCGATTCCACTCATCATCTGGATTCTTGCCATTACACCGTTGCCAGATGACTTTTTGATTGTCCCGTTAGGTGCCGCAAAATATCCATGGTGGAAGATCGTGATTCCTAGTTTCATCGGTAAGGCCATGATGCTAATTGGAATTGCATGGGCAGGATTCTTAGGAATGGAGTTTGTAGCCCAGATATTTGCAGGTGGTAACCCTGACAGCCCGATGTCGAGGAGCATAGAGGTGGCTACAGTACTGCTAATAATAATCGCAATTTATCTTCTCGTAAAGATAGATTGGGCCAAATTGATGACCAGAGAGAATTGATCATTATATCGAAACATGGAAAAAAGAGGAAGCAGAGCTTGAATGCTCTACATTTTCAGGCCGCTTTGAAGGCCAGATACTTCCTCCCCTTTGGACTCTCAATGAAAGTGAGTTCCATTGAAGTCCCAAGTTTGACATCTTCAGGCTTGAGAGGGTCAAATCCTGATAGTCTTGCAGTCACACGGGTTCCTTCATCAAGCTCAATAATAGCAATGTAGTAAGGGGCCTCATCCTGAAACTCCTCGGGTGCAACATGGATGACTGTGAAAGAAACCAGCCTGCCCTTGCCACTGATTTCAGTCCACTCCATCTTGCTGCTTCCACAACTATAGCAAGAGCCAAGAGGTGGAGCAATCACTGCACCACAGTCTGAACATTTGAACGCGCGGAACTTGCCTTCTTGGATGAATTGCTTGTATTTCTCAATAGTTGGTTTGTTGGACTTGTCATTCATGCGTCAGCCCTCCTCATTATATTGACAACACAGGTTGCGCCCGTGCCTCCGAAATTGTGCATCAATGCAGTGTCATATTTGGGCACCTGATTCTTGCCTGCTTCACCTATTAGTTCCTTGTAGATTACAACTGCCTGCTTGACACCAGTAGCACCAACAGGATGTCCTACCGCCTTGAGACCACCCATCGGATTGATCGGCTTATCACCATCTCTGGCGGTAATGCCTTCACGGACAGCCTTAGCACCCTCACCAGGTTTGAAGAACCCAATGTCTTCACTGGCAATAATCTCAGCAATTGTAAAGCAGTCATGTACAACTGCAAAGTCCATGTCTTCAGGACCCAGTTTTGCCATCTCATAGGCAATCTTACTTGCTTTCACTGAGGATTCAAAAGAGGTTAATTCAATCCTGTTGCACAGGTCCATTGATGCAGAAGCCTGACCAGTCCCAATTATTTTCACTGGCAGATCTGTGTATTCCTTTGCCTTTTCATTAGAGGTCAGAACAATTGCTGCTGCACCGTCTGATATGGGAGAGCAATCAAACAGTTTCAATGGCCATGCAATATATCTTGGAGTGAGTGCTTTCTCAAGTGTGATCTCTTTTTGAAACTGTGCCAGTGGATTGGTAGATGCATTGTAATGGGCCTTAACTGCTACACGTGCCATGTCTTCCTCAGTGGTCCCATACTTTTGCATATGTGCAACTGCTGCAATTGCAAACACGCCAGGGAACGTCAAGCCAATTGATGATTCAAACTCATCATCAGCTGCTGCGGCTAATGCTTCAGTGACTTTATTTGTTGATACCGAAGTCATCTTCTCAGCACCAGCGACAAGCACGGTATCATAGAGACCTGATTCGATGGCCATTATTCCTGCTCTTAATGCGGTGGCTCCTGAAGCACACGCTGCCTCATGACGTGTCGCTGGAAGACCTCTTAGTCCTGCATAATCTATTAGCAACGGTGCAGTATGTCCCTGATGAATCAGCATCTCTGGGATGAAAGTTCCAATGAAAGCAGCTTGAATGTCCTTTTTGGGAATCCCAGCTTCAACAGTTGCTTTGTCAACGGCTTCAGCAAACATTTCTCTAATTGTGATCCCTTCGAGCTTCCCAAATTTTGTCTGGGCTGCGCTTACGATATTGGTGTTGTTCAGCGGCAAATTCAGTACCCTCTTGTTCATGCTGTTTATGATGGTCCGGGAAGAAAAGATACACGTTAAAAATCTACTGCGTGAATAGTGCATTAAGATTTATATTGAGATATGGTTGAATTAATAAGCATTTTTGCAATGCAGAAGTAAATAGGTTATTAATCTGCCTTTGTAATTAAATAACGGCGAGAAGATGATACTACCACTCTTAATAGGGTATGTAATAGCTGGCAAGATAAGAAACTCAAGAATAGAAGTGACTTTATCTCTTGCAATTGGTGCAGTGCTGGGCATTCTTGCAGGTGTGTTTCAGATTGGTCTTATGTATCCATTCTTTATTATGGAGTTTGAAGAGGTGCTTATTCCAGAAACCAAGGTATATAGCCTTTTTTTCTTAACACCAAGCATAAGGGTGCTTATTGAAGGCGTGTGGCTTGGTCCATCAGGATGGCCCCTACCTGTCTTTCTAATATCGGTTCTCACATTTATAGGTGCTGTCAGTGGTCTGATTGGGGTGTTGGTTGGAACAAGAGTTAAGGAGTTTAAGAACACATGATCGTGGCGATTTTATCTTCGATTGAAATCTAAGAGTTTCAACAAATTCTGACAATATGAAAGGCATTTAAAGAGGAATAGAGTTTTCAAGACCCTGTGGACAATATGGATTTTGCATTATCAGAACAGGAACAGAAACTCTGGGAGAAGGCTGTCGAGTTCACTCGCGAGCACATAACGCCTCGTGCCATTGAACTTGAGAAACGTAATGAATTCCCCAAAGAAGTTGTTCAAAAGGCCTATGAGGCAGGCTTAATGAACCTGCACATCCCGCCTGAGGCTGGAGGACCCGGCATGTCATTACTCTCTGAAACCCTTGTGTCCGAAGCCACAGGCTATGGGTGTGCAGGAATTGCAACATCGATTATGTGCAACAACCTTGCTTTTGCGCCCCTAGTGATTGGAGCCACTATTGAACAATTGAAGACATACGTGGAACCGTTAATCACAGGCAAGGAGCCCAAGTTCGGGGCATTCTGTCTGACGGAGCGTAAGGCAGGTTCTGACGTTGCAGGCATGGCAACACGCGCAGTTCGCGATGGTGATGAGTATATCATCAATGGAGTCAAGTGTTTCATCACAAATGGACCCCAGGCATCGCTATTCACTGTATTTGCCTCTACTCAACCCGAGTTGAAACATAAGGGCCTCTCTTGCTTCATGGTGCCTAAGAGCAAAAATGTCAAGATTGGGCACATTGAGAACAAGATGGGGCAGAACAACTCGGTCCAGAGTGAAGTGATCTTCGAGGATGTCAGAGTGCCAAAAGAATGTCTTGTTGGCAAGGAAGGAGAAGGGTTTAAGATTGCTATGATGACACTTGACAAGACTCGTGCAGGCATTGCTGCTATTGCAACTGGAGTTGCACAGCGTGCGGTTGATGAGGCTGCCAAGTTTGCCAATATCCGTCATCAGTTTGGACAGCCGATTGGCAACTTTCAGGGAATTGGTTTCATGCTGGCAGATATGGCTGCAAGGGCATCCGCTGCAAGACTCCTGACTCGATATGCTGCATGGCGCGCTGACCATGGAATGCCCGTTTCGAAAGACTCCGCATTTGCCAAGTTCTTTGCATCTGACGCTGCTATGCAGAATGCAGTTGATGCTGTCCAGATCATGGGCGGCTATGGGTATCTTACAGAGTACCCTGTTGAAAAGCTCATGCGTGATGCAAAACTCACACAGATCTACGAGGGCACCAACCAGATTCAGCGCCTGGTGGCGAGTAAGAGCATTCTGCGAGAGAGTGTGAATCTAAACACTGGTTTTCATGTCAAGTATGAAGGCCGCGATGGCCCAATGATATAGATTAGATGTTGTGTATCGGGCAAGTCCCGATGCACTCCATTCTATTTTTTAGATTTTGTTGGCCAGTGAAATTCATTCGGCCCAGAAAATCACTTGGACATGCAGCGGTTATCTACTTAAGTAGGAATTATTCAGTCAAGTCATCATCAAAGATGGAGAGACTTCACTTTGGAAGATAATGAAACCATCAAGACGATTAAAGCACGAAGGGCCATTAGGGACTATGACACAGAGAAAAATGTCCCTGATGAGGTTTTGTACAAAATCATTGAGGCTGGGACCTACGCACCCAGTGCTGAGAACCAACAGCCATGGAGAATAATCATTGTCCGCGACAAGGAACTTCAGGAGTTCATAGGTCAGATTGCAGTCGATCGGACCATACAGTTATTCGGCAGGGCCACTCCAAGGCAGGAGCTGGAGCGAAGACTGAGTTACATCAAGTCAAAGGTCAGTCTTGAAAGGACAATCGAGATATTGATCACTGGCAGGCGATTCGAATACATCAAGGGCAAGAAGGAAACCTTTGGTGCGCCGGTTCTGTTGGTACTTGCAGTTGATCAGACTCATGTGGGCAATTCACAAGCCACATTGAGAGGAACGGGAGGAGTCTATGGCTGGTCAAGTCCAAGACACGCCGTAATAGCTGGTTCCATGATGATGCAAAACATGGCCTTAGCTGCTGCTTCTCTCGGTCTGGGTAGCTGTGTGTCTTCGGTGCAACTGGATCATTTTGATGATGTGGGAGCCATCTCAGAAAGGCTTGGAATCCCATATCCCCATTGGGTGCCAATCTTGTGTCTTACGATTGGGTATCCAAAATACGAACGAACCTTGGGACCACCAAGACAACCGCCAGAGGAGATCGCATTTGTCAATAAATGGGGAAACCCATACAAGCCAAAGGGGGTCAGGAAATGAGTGAACTGGAGATTCTAAGAAAGGGCTTTGTTGCATTCATCGATGGACTGTGGTGGGGATTAAGGGACAGCGTTGGCGCCCTCTCAATGTATGAGGGGTACGCGGGAGGTTTCAGGCAGCTTGGTGCAGAAACCGCTGAACGATTAGGAGGCTCCGGTCCCGAAAAGGCAGCGGAGATTGCAGTGCAGATATTCAATGCACTAGGACTCAAGGCAGAGCAGAGTGGCAAGGAGATATTGATCAAGTCTTGCCCACTCTGGGACAGAATTCTCGAACGTGGACTCGAGTATTCATTCCACATTGAGAAGATCTGTTGGGGGCCCATGCTTGAGGGGATTGCAGAAAGGACCCGTACAAAGGCAATCGTGGAAAACTCGCTTCGCCTGGGTTATGTCAAAAGAGCAGGTCTTGAGTACAAAAAGACCAAGGCGAAGCGTGCACTTGATCAGGGAAGGATGTCCAAAGAAGAATTTGATGCACAGGTTGCCTATCTTGATGAACAGCTAAAAAGTGTCAAAGAGTATGGGTTATATCGTTTCGAGTGATAACAAAGACAATGCCAATAAAGGCTGATAGCAATGGAAGCCCTAGAACGCGCTGGACTTGCAGTGAACTATAACAAGAGGAAGGCTACACTCTCGAAAGATCTTCCCGGGAAGGTGTTCATCTGGGATGAAACCCTCAGGGATGGAGAACAGACGCCAGGTGTTGCTTTAACTGTTGACGAGAAGATTGAGATAGCCAAGATGCTGGACGAGATTGGCACTGCAATCATCGCAGTGGGCTTCCCTGCTGTCAGTCAGGAGGAGAGGAGAGCGGTCGCAACAATTGCACGAGAGGGGCTCTCAAATGCCAAGGTCGCAGCCCCTGCAAGAGCAGTGATATCGGATATTGAGGCATGTATCCAAGCAGATGTTGAAGAGGTGCCCATATTCATTGCAACTTCAGACTTCAGGCTTAAGTATCAGTTGCAGATGAGCCGCGAACAAGTGCTAGACCGCTTGCAAGAGTGCATTGAGTTTGGAAAAGACCATGGGTTAATCATTGACTACATTGCTGAAGACTCAACTCGTAGTGACATGGACTTTCTATGTCAGGCATATAGGACTGCAATTGATGCGGGGGCAGATAAAATTTGTATTGCAGACACAGTTGGGTTTGCCAGACCAGAAGTGATGAGGTACATCATTCGTGAGATCAAGAATAGATTATGGACAGAGAGTAAATACAAGATCCCAATGGCTGTTCATTGCCATGATGACTTTGGCCTTGCCACAGCAAACACGCTTGCTGCAGTCGAAGAGGGTGTTACTTATCCTCATGTCTGTGTGAATGCTTACGGTGAGAGAGCAGGAAATGCTGCTTTTGAAGAAGTGGTGATGGCACTTGAAGAGCTCTATCATATTGACACCGGAATTGAAACCGAAATGATATACAAGCTGGCAACTCTAGTTGAAAGGCACTTTGTGGTTCCTATTCCCCTGCATAAGGCAATCACAGGCGACAATGCATTCACTCATTCGAGTGGCATTCACTCTCATGGCCAACTGACTCACTCCATGACATATGAGCCCATTAGTCCTCTGAGGGTTGGGAGAAAGAGATCATTTCACTTAGGCAAATTCGTGGGAAGGCACTTTGTAGAGTACCTACTTAAGATGGGAGGAATCAGGGCAACACCTGAGCAGGTGAGGGAAATCACTGAACGTGTGAAAAAAACTCATGAGGAGCTGAAGAAACAACAGTCACTTGACTCATTCGATGAGATAAAGAAAAAGTTGAAAGAACTCCGCACTGGGGTTTCCGAGCGGGAGTTCTGGGCGATTGTGTTCGATGTGATCTAACTGGCTTCATTTGTTGACTCGTCGAAGGACTTTTGGAGCCTGTAGTTCAATGCCACTCCAGTATCAAGTATTACAATACTTATTAGAAACAGAATACCAAACACTAGGAGTGGTAGAACATTGTATGACCAAGACCCATAGACCAGTCTATATGCAACTTCGACTATCAAAAACGCTGTAGCAGTAAACAATGCAAGTGAGATTCCTGTTCTAAACAGCGATGCATTTCGCGTGGCTTTCTTTGTAATTGGGCTAAACTTGGTCTTAAACGACTTCGAGTCTATAAACACAAAACAACCAGTTTGAATCAAGTCTTTGACAAGTGCTTCGAGATTTGTAGAATCTATGTTGTTCACATATGCTCCATAGAATGTTGCTTTAGTATATTTTAGAGAAGCACCCCCGCTAAAGATGGCGAGAACAACGAGCACGATGAAAAAGATGACTATCTGCCAGAACACAAATATTGCAATAAATAGAACAAGAATTGCAAACATGCAGACAATCTCAAAGACACCCATTGCACTCTCAACGCCGCCCTCAAAGAGGAACCCGAGTCTTCTCATCATAGCAACACTTATCCAAGTCTGATAGAACTCTGTATCATTAGAGATTCCCAAGTAAAGTTCAAACTTTTCACGGACCGTCTGCTTATTGCCCCCATAGGCAATCATACGAAAGTCATATTGTGGTGCGGCATTTTCGTTCACAATAAACCCTCATTCATTCAGTATAATCAGTTTCTAATAAATCGAATGGTTTTTGTTGGGGTCATACAGTGCTCATCTATGCCCGACATATTTGGTGAGATAATCAAGGATGCCACAGAAGGACTAGCTGCAAATCATGTAATAGAGCGTGATGATGGCTACATCAATGAAACTGATGGTAAACAATATGTAGCCAGATTTGAAGACTGGCTTGAAATAGAGCAACATGCCATGAAATATGTAAGGGGGAGAGTACTAGACATCGGATGCGGAGCTGGCAGAGTCTGCTTATATCTGCAAGAGCACGGCTTCGAGGTGACTGGGATTGACATCTCTCCAACTGCCATTGAAACCTGCCGAAGAAGCGGAGTCAGTGATGTAAGACTGATGTCTGCAGATGCAATTAATTTTCCTAAGGCCAGCTTTCAAACAGTAATCCTGTTTGGTAATAATTTTGGGATCCTAGGCCATCCGGACCATGTTGTCAAGATGCTTCAACGACTTTATGAAGTCACAACCAGTGATGCAGTCATACTCGCAGAAACCAGAAACCCACTGCAGACGGATGAGAAGGCCCATTTGGACTATCATCAGATGAACCGCGATAGGGGGCTTCCGCCAGGCTTGGTCAAGATACGACTGCGATATCACGACATGGTGGGTGACTGGTTCGAACTGCTGATGAGCACTCCTGAAGAGATGAGGGAGATAGCTGAGAGAGCTGATTGGAAGCTCATAGAAGTGATTAAGAACGATAGTATATTCATTGGAGTACTGAGAAAGAGGTGATCTGATGACTGTATATGCATTGGGAGATCTAGTACCGGAGATTGACAAGACTGCGTACATCCACCCGCAGGCTAGTGTGATTGGTGATGTCAAGATAGGGGCCAGGGTGTTTGTGGCCCCAATGGCATCAATCCGTGGAGACAGAGGGAGGATTGAGATTGGTGATGAAACCAATGTGCAGGATGGAGCGGTGATTCATTCCGATGACAAATTTGTCACAAGGATTGGGAACCGTGTGAATATCGGTCACAATGCCTCAATTCATTCAAGGCTTATTGAGGACAATGTTGGGATTGGAATGGGAGCAGTCCTGATGGTGGGCTCTGTGGTTGCGGAGGGAGCGCTGATTGCTAATGCAGCGCTTCTCCATCCGAGCACCAAGACTGAGCCGTATAAAATCTATGCTGGAGTTCCTGCAAAGCTGATGCGTGATTTTGCAAAAGATGATCCTGCCAGAGTTGCAATCAGTAAATACCTTGATTGGTACATCGAGATCACTTGGCGCTATCCAAATGAACTCCGAGTGATTGAGTGAATCAGTCTCTAGACTTCGTCTTCAGTTGACGAATTGCCTCCTTGACATCCTCAATCTCAATGTCAGTTTCTTCCATTTCAACAGGTTTGTCTATTGAAGGCGCTGCATCAACCGCTCGTCGTTTAACACCTTTGCTTCGAAGTCGTGAGGTTATACTCATCATCTGTTCTGGAGTAATACTGCCAAAGTCCAGCTCTTCAACTGTAACACCGAGTTCTTTAAGGATCTGTTGTTGGATGGCAACCTTATCAACTTCTTCAATCGCAATCCCAGTTATTAGACTAATGAGCTGCCCCGCATCAGCCAACGCGAAATAACGACCTTTGGTTATATCTGCGATTGTCTTGAATGTAGTCACAGCATTTTCGTAACTCTCAATCTCTGGAAGGCAACCAACAGTATGAATGACTATTCCCTTATCATATGCATGCTCTGCTTCTGTCTTCCAATCATGTCCATCAGGGCATCCATCAGGGAAATTATCACTTGATGGTTCAACACCGTGAGGCGGAGCATCACCGATTAGGATGATTATCTTTGCAGACTCATTAAGAAACTCCATTCGATTGGCAACATGCAGTCCATCTGCAACTGCTTCGGGACCATCGCCACCGCCAGAAGCATTCATCTGTCGAACATTCTCTTCAATCCTGCCTATGTCGCTTGACAGTTCGTATTTCTTTGTTACAAAGGTGGTTTCTTCAGGGGGATGGTCCCTATATGAAACAAGACCTACTCGAAGGTTATGCACAAGTTCTTCCTTTTGGATTGTTCGAATTATTTCCAGAACTCTGAGCTTTACTTGCTCGATGTAGGGTCCCATACTACCTGTATTATCAATCACAAATACAATATCAAGATGTCCAAGTCTTTCGGTCAAGTTCCTCGCCGTTTACATATTCTGATTATTGATTTTTAAATTATCCAATAAGAATTACTGATTGAGAATGATGCATTGTATGAACAAGAATGAATGATGCTACAAATTATTAAGAATAAGTCATTCTGAGTTGAGAGATTTAGATTAACAAAGATTTTTGAATGGAAAGCATCACAGGTTCATTGGTGAAACATATGAATAAGGTGACCATTCAACATTATTGTTGTGCATGTGGACATTCAATGAGTCTTGAGTTTGACCCTCCCACAGCACCGGATATTGTTCAAGAAATGGTCACATGTCCAAATTGCGGAAATGCCACGCATCTCATTCTTGCCAAGTGTCCCGATTGTCAGCAGGTCAATCAATACTTTCATACCGACTTGGATTTCGTAGCAGAGGTTAAGACCCTTGCTGAAGTCTATGTGAATCTCATCAAGGGCATTAGGTCATGCATTAATGATTATATAGCAGAGTTCAATGTGACAATGCCAAAGCGCTGGTCTGCAAAACTCACCTGCGATTGCGGTACCACTTTCAATATTGAGGTCCCCCTACCACAACTCGTGTCTGACTGAGGTCATTGTGGGTCTTTTTGTACTTCAATCTCATAATTGAGACCCACTGGACACTTGAGAGAGTTTGAAATTACACAATAGGTATGGGCCCTCTCAGCAGCTTTAGAGACCTTCTTCTTGTCCTTCTCAGTAGGAACGATAATCTTTGCCTCAATGTCGATTCGTTCGAACTCCCAACCAAATTTACCCTGCATTAGTCTACCTTTCGCATCAAGTTCAAAATCGGTGATCTTGGCATGGAATCGCAATGCCGCTCCTGTGAGCGACACACCATAGCAGGAAGCAACGGATGCTACCAGTAAGTCTTCAGGCGACAAAACACCACTTGGGCTCTCAGGCCAAAAATCCTCAGGAGTTGCAATCTTGAGTGATTTTACACCTTCAACCTTGATTTCAACCACTCGATCCTGCAAATAGCAGCATTTTAGAGTATATTCATGTTCATCGGCCATTGTGAAACCTCATTCTATCGTGCCGCACTCTATAGGTCGATGCTTATTGAGGCTTATGAAATAGTTAGGGTTGACTGCAATATTTGGCAATCTCCCATTGGGATATCTCTGATATCACATGTTCGCCAACGCTTTCCAAGTAATCGTTCCAATCTTTTTGGCTAAGTGCCACTATTTTTTTCACCGTGGCTTCTCCAATCGCTTCTTTCAAGACATTATCACTGCTCAGCTCGCTAATTGCTACTGCAAGGTTTTCAGGAAGTGAGGCTATTTCTAACCCTGATTCAAACAAGTTCTCGCTCAGTTCATCAGGTGGTTCAAGGGCCCTATCAATTCCATCGAGACCCGCAGCAAGAATTGCAGCCATTGCCAAGTGAGGACTGCATAGAGGATCAGGACATCTGATCTCAATTCTTGCTGAAGAGTTTGTGGAAAAGTGAGGAACTCTGACCATCACACTTCTATTCCGTCGTCCCCATGCAATCTTTGTGGGAGCCTCAAAGCCCGGTGTCAACCGCTTGTACGAATTGACTGTTGATGCGACGACAGCAGTGAGGGCTCTTGCATGTTCAAGAACCCCAGCGATATAGTGTCGAGCCAGCTGCGAAACCTCACCACTTGCATCACTTGCAAACAGATTTGTTCCAGAATCAACTGACCAGAGACTCTGATGCAAATGCAGTCCACTCCCATTGCAATATGCAAAGGGCTTTGGCATGAATGTTGCTTGCATTCCATATTGACTGACGACCTCTGTTATCACAATCCGTGCCAGCATTATGGAGTCAGCTACCGTTTGGGCGTCATCATATCGGATGCATATCTCATGTTGACCATTAGCAACTTCATGATGATGGGCAACTACACCAATTCCAAGATTCTTCAGATGATGAATTATTTCTCTTCTGACCTTGGCACCCCTGTCCAATGGCATCATATCATAATAGCCGCCCATGTCAGCGGGAGAGAAGGTATTATCACCATTTGCTTTCAACATGAAAAACTCCAACTCTGCGCCCACTTTCAAACGAATGCCCTTTTCCTCAGCTTGCTTGGTCATTCTTGTCAAGATGTTTCTTGGATCATTATCGTGTGGCTTGCCATTAATTTCATAGACAGAACACAGTAGTATTGCTGTGCTCGTGTCCCATCCTTGAATAATGGGTGCTGATGGAACAGGACGCAAGATTAGATCACTGTCATTGACCTTGGCATACCCGGGAACTGATGATCCATCAAACGAGTAGCCAATTCTGGCAATTGATTCAATCTCAGCAGAGTCCACTTCCACACATTTGATCCTACCTTTGAGCGTACTAAAGATCAATCGAATGAATTCTGGGCTTTCTATGTCTGACATTGCTAATTCCACCGTGAGAATGACAGAGGTGCAATGATAATTGGGGGGAAATATGCAGGGCTAGGATTGTTAGTCTTATTGGACAACAAGACAACTTATCATTGCAGACCTCTGTCTTGTCATATCACTAAACAATTAACTATAAGATTATCCCGCAAAAAACCGAAAGTATTTCTGTTTTATTCGATATAATTATCTCATGACAGGAAAAAATTCGGTGGATTTGGATAAGACCGATATCATGATTCTTGAGTTATTGCAGGAGAATGCGAAACTCACTGTTGCGCAGATTGCAAAGAAGGTGGGAAAAGGAATCTCCACTGTTCATTCGCGCATTCAGAATCTGAAGGAGTTGGGTATCATTCAGAAATATACGGCGGTATTGGACCCATCAAAGTTGGGACGAACCACTGTGGCATTCATTCTAATTACAATTAGGTACCGGATTCCGGGGCGAAAGACGGTACTGTCTCAGCGAGAGTTCTGTCAGGAGATTGCTCAACACCCACTAGTTCAGGAGGTTCATGTGCTAAGTGGAGAGTATGATGTGCTACTCAAGACAAGGACAAGGGACATCGATGAGTTGAACCGATTCATAGTTGATTTTCTCAGAAACATCCCTGCCGTTGAAAGAACATTGACCATGTTCGCAATGGACACTTATCTGGACACATTGGAACTGCGAGCCCTTAGCAAGACTATGAACAACAATGATCTGAACATAAGATACAATCCACGAGATTGATTGAAAACTGCTTCACCGAAAGAGGTTAATTCTGGTTGAAGCAATAAATGTACAGTCCTTGCAAGATGTGAATGATAAAATGAGTAGCCGTCTTCTTGTAATTGTCATAGTCCTGATAGTGATAGTATCATCAGGATTCCTGTTCTTATTCCTATCGCAACCTCAAGAGGAACCTCAAGACAACCACATTAACTTGACCCCTGAACTCACAATTCTCAGCCCATCGCCAGGCTCGAAGTTGTCAGGGACAGTGACCATCAATATCTCGATTGTCGATGAGGAAGACCTTGTGGCAAATGTCTACATCGATGGATCACTGATAGCCACTGCGAATACATACGAATGGAATACCACGCTACTCCCTGATGGAAAACACACAATCAGGGCAGATGCGATTGACAGTGAGGGCAAGAGAGACCGTCAAGCAATTGAGGTCAATATTGATAATGGTATGAACCGCAGTTATCAGTTCGATGGCGACATCAACATAATGGTCTATAACATCAAGGAGTCCGGAGTCAACAGTGGATGGAAAGATGTTGTAAAGGCTGTGAACCCAGATCTTGTGGTGTTTGTTGAAACCGGCACCTGGGACGATAATGCAAATGAAAAGCTCAATCGTTATGTCAGTGAGTTTAACTCATATTTCGCTAATGAGGCATTATATGTCGGCTATTGTACAAAATATGTTGATTACTCCACGTCGGGCGAGGCGATTGTGAGTCGTCTTCCAATCAAGCAGTTCAATCAAATTGCCAATGTGCGGCTTGATGATAATTCCACATACAAAGTCACACATGACTTCCTTGAGGCCATTGTCGACTTTAATGGCACCGATGTTCACGTCTTTGGCGGCCATCTAAAAGCGTCCGATGGGCAGCAGAATCAATATCGTAGAGAACGTGAGATGGAGGGCCTAATCAATTACATGGACGATCTTGGGAATGTTCCGATAATCTACTTGAGTGATCAGAACTCGTATTCGCCCTATGACAATGGCACGCTTGCCCCCCAGAGTGATATGGATCTTGGCTATGGCCCAATGACCATGCTTCTTGACCCTTCTGATGAGACCTATGGCCATTACTCTTCAAAAGTGCATAATTTCACTGATGTATACAGGACCCTTAATCCTGATGATCCAGGCTTTACATACGGGCATCAGACAACCACTGATGCATTTCGAATTGACTATATAATTGTAAACTCGTTTTTCGATAGCATGTTGATTAATTCCAGCGTTTATACTGCACCTCCTGCTCAGACTGCATCAGACCATTATGCTGTTAATGCCTGGTTTCATTGGAATATGACATCACAGACATATGAAGAATTAACAGTTAGACGCTATCAGGAGGCTGCCGTCTTTCCAATATACGACCCCGTTGGTGAAATAGATAGATCCAGATGACAACTTCAACAACGATTATTCCGCTCCAAAACATCAAATATAGCTGTTCATTGTTGTTATTGACTATTACTAACACTATATCTTCTGTAAAATCATCTAGGACATCATACACTCTTATCACAAGAATGTGTTCACCAAGCGATGTTATGGAGATGGTAAACTCTATGTTTTGTCCATCCCACTCCGAATTCTCTATGATCTGTCCATCAAGAAATATCTCATATCTGAATGGATTTTCATCTCTTGGATGCCAGACTATGTTACTGGCATCACCCGCAGAAATGATAACATCTTGGGGATGATCGATTTTAGGGGGTTCGTAATCAGGCTGCGCTAGAATTCTGGGCGAATAGTCTATTTGATCATCTTTTTCATCAATGATATACACCCCTCCACCATCATAATCAGACCAACAATTACTATCCCAAATAGCGCTTGTTTTATCTGTCTTTGCATTTCCTAAATTGTTCCATCCGATTGCATTGTTTTTGACTGTGATGTTATTTGCAAAACCCATGTATATGCCATAATTCTCACAGAAATATACGCGATTTTTAGTGATATTACCAATATTGCAATTCATCAAAACTATTCCGTACCCATTAGCTGAGATGACCCTTGAATTGGATAGGGTGAAGTTGCTCACACTAGTTAGTACAATTCCATCATCGGAATTATTAATTACATCAATAAAACTGAGAGTCAGTTCATGCAGTTCAATAAATAATAGTGAGTTGTTTACATAGGTAAAATTACATCCATTAAAGCTTGAATTTTTTCCACCATGAATAAACAGAGAATAGGTGGTATTGTACCAACGAGACCCATTGACAACTAGATTATTTGATTCATGGCTCTCTAAAATCCCTCCAGAATTATTAACACTGATGTTTTGAATTGTGACTGCTGATGAGTCAACTATCTTAAATGACTTTTCAACAGAGTCAAATGTGCCATTTTTAATGAGTGTTCCTGATGATGCCAAAATCTCAATTCCCCCACCTATAAGACGGATATTCTGTACAATGCAATCCTCACTTTCTATTATTTGAACTGTTGATACTTTCTCACTCTCTAGAGTGACTTCATTAATTGTACAATTCAGTGAGCGATATAACATGATTCCTAGGATAGGTTCACCAGATGATGCTGAAATTGAGATATTCGAACATCTTATTAGAATAATTAGACCATAATTATCACAAAATAGTCTTCCATTATTGATTTCTACAAAGTATCCCAGTTCCTTTCCATTAATGGTTACATTAGACACTGTAAGAGGCAATCCTTCATTCAAATTATCCCAAAAATGGAGGTAAGATATTTCGAGATCACAGTCTACCAAAGCCACTAGGCTGCAAGATGAAAATTCAATTCCTTCTCCTTGAACGATTTGAACGTAACTAAGATATATGTCATTACACCAAACAAACCGTAAACTAGTTTGTTCTCCAATCATCTTCCACTTTGCAAACGTAATATTATTCGATTTCTGCCACTCCATACGATGATTGATGAATGTGGATAAACTAATTTGGACCAGCTGACAACTATCAAACTCAGCCGCCGCATTGACAAAGTAACAATTGCTTATTCTTAAATTGGTAGACAATCTGCCTGAAACAGTCGCATTTTCAAAATAGCAGTTTTCAACATTAATATCAAAGCCTTGTACTAAGACTCCAGCTTTTCGCAGATTTAAGAATGTAGAATCTGATACAAGGATATCCGTTGAATTCAGAAACTGAACTCCAACCGCACTATTAGTAAAGGTGCAATTTTTCACATCAATATTATTTGAGTTGATAATGATCAGTTGGCCAATCTGCGAGTCTTGAAATGTCAGTCCATTTTGATTTATGACAACAATCATCGGAAGGCTGTTCACAGTATTCCCAGAGAAGGTGATAGAGCCAATCTGATATTCCCCTGATATTACAATCCCTGCATTGATGAACTTGTTATTAGAAACTTTGAGATTATCACAATTCTGTATTACAACAGATGATGGATTAATAGCTATAATTGTATTATTCTCGATAAATGAATCACTCAGCATAGAAAGATCTGACTCACCGCTTCCTGTTATTGTTATATGATTTCTTCTAAAACTGGAATTCCTTGAAAATCCCCAATAAAAGAGGCCATATGTAGCGATTGTGTTATCGCTAACATATATATCCGTGCAATCAAAGATCTGAGCAAAAGCGTATCGGCAATTCTCAACGGTATTGTTAGAGAACCTAAAATTGGAAGAAGAATATAATGCACATACATAATATGCGTCAACAAAGGTATTATTGCTAGCAATTATAGTTTCACCCTGTTGAAGTGTGATTGCATTATTAATGCCGATGAAAATGCAGTTTGAAATCAGCATGTTATCACTTGAGCTGATTATAACCCCATTTCCAGTGAAATTCAAGATGCAGTTTGTCATGGTGATGTTTTGACAATCATACAAATATAGATAGACTCTATGATCACTTGATGAATAAATAGCTGTAACATTGTCCAATACGAGGTTCGTACAATAGTCCGCGTTAATTCCATCTGTGATGTTAGTCATTATTGAATTTGTAATTGCAATGTCCTGACAGGCAATAAAGGAGAGATCTCTATAATTATTAGTAAAAGTAGTCCTGTTTATTGTTATATTACTACAGAATCCCATAACGAGTCCAGTAGAATTATTGACAATACTGATATCTTCAGAAATGACATTTGTGCAGTTAATTAGAATTAATTGACCAAAGTCTTCTGAACCAACTGTCACATTGACTTTGTCTTTTATTATTCTAATCGGCCGACCATTAATATCGTTGTCATATATCTCATTTGTCCAATACTCTATCTTTTCACCGTAAATATCAATTCCACAATTATAGAAACTATTCTTGCTGACCAGACTGTCTTTTGAGTTTCGAATCATAAGTCCATATGATTTTGCATGAACTTTGTTATTGATAAACTCAATCGACTTTGAATAGCTTAGAACGGCTCCGCAATCACCAGAGATTATTGTACAATTCTCAATACGCCCATTTGCTGCATCTATAATTCTAACAGGAACTGAATATGGTCCATTTGCTCCTAGAATGCAATTTCGGATGACAAAGTGTGCATAGGTATCTTGAATTAGTATTGCACTGTAATCTGAGAATATCTCTTTGCTTTCAAGAGTATATGGGTCGTCAATAGTACCCGATCCAGAGAAGCCATTGGTTAAAAAATCATCATCACTCCAAATGTATATGGGGTCTGATTCTGTAAACTCTTGCGAGTGCTCTTGCGTGAGTTGAATCTCTATAAGAGGTTTAACTGATATTGAATTAGGATTTGTTGAGTATGTCGGAAAGAGCGTAATCAGCATTATCAGTCCGAATATTAACAGCTTTCTTGAACACAATTTGGCCTCCCTGATTCTTACCTTGCCTAGTATCCTGATAAAGCAAGTGGTGTGTTCTCCAACAACTTGGCTAAGTTATCAAGTAGGACATCGCATGGTTTTGGCACAGCAATCAATGCCAATTATGAGTAATAAAGTTCGAGTACAAATTTACCGTTCATTGTAAATTGGACATTCTTGGACATCTTAGTCCCGTCCGCCCAGGAACGGCACTGGGCACATTTCAGACTTTGATCTCTGATGAGACTATTTAGACCACCCTCAAGTTTGTCCTAGCTCTATGCATCTACGCGCAACCCAAATTAGGTAATACTCATTCATAAAATGAAACCATTCTATCAAGGAGAAAACATGAAGATCTATTTAGGACCATACTGACATTGCCCTTTGTGCTTTTAACAATCTTAGCTATTTTCGTGATTTGTTTTTCTTCCCAGATGTAGTAGTAGCTATATTGAAGTTGCTTGGGGGAGAGGTTCAGAAGGCTTGTCAAGAAAAGTATTGAGTTTGAGATTGTGCATTTTTCTTCGGGGGGAGTGTTCTTGTCAAGTACTACTTCTGCTCCTCTACGAAGTTGTTTCCTATTCTTCACAATATTAATTGCTTCACGTGCATTCCAAAAAGCAGGACCATCACAGTCATCTGCATTTTTCTTCTTGATGATGATTTTTCCTGTTCCAAAACCGACATTAAACTTCAAGCCATTTTTAAGAAGACTATGAAAAATAAAAATAATTGGAGTCCAATGGTTTACGAGCAGCTCTATACTATCACCTTGAGTCAGAGAGGGTATGGCCTGACAATATTTTTCGAACCGTACATAGGTATTATTCAATAACTTGCGAATCAATTTGTCGGTTGTTCGCCTTCTTGATTGTGACATTTTTCTTGATTCTATAAGATCTATAATGACCGCAATCATGGGGGTGTCCATCCAACTAGAAGAAACTTGAATATTAGCCATGTCAATGCTAGAGCCATAGTTATGCTAAGAAATGTACCAAGAATATGCCAATCAGCACAGTTGCGACTGTTTGTTTCATGACCAGAATATCGGAAAATTGCTTTTCCTGCTATTATTATTGAGAGAAAGCTTAGAATTGATGCATAGGAGAAATTACCATCATAATAACTAATTAGGAAAGCAAGAAAAATCATAGTTCTTTCTGTACAACCGATAAGGAACCCACCATTTGGAAGACCTCCACACTTTGCAACATCAAGCCGATCTGAGAGGAAATCAATAATTAGGCCGGGCAATGCTATATTTAGAATCAGGCCAAAAATTATGACTATCAGGCTGCCCAGTTGCATATTCTGAAGAAGAGAGGAACTGAGTATTAGGAACACAAGGCTGATAATAATTCCCACCAAACTGAACTCTCTGTTTCGTGCATTCATCCTTATCAATTTACATCTATCAAATTTCAATATAAGTTTACTGATTTAATGAATATTGATTAATGTTTATTATTTTAGCGAACATCTTGATTTGTTCGCTAAATACAATAACTTCCACATGTCTGCAGACAGCCTTGGAGTTTAGCAAGATTCAAACAGTATGGTTCTGCAATCTTCAGTCATTACGTTTAATGTGAGTTAGCCTGCCGAAGCTATTAAGTAGGATGTCGCATGGTTTTGGCACAGCGATCAATGCCATTTTTGGCGAAAAAATTTACAAGTGAATAAAAATGAGTCGTAAGGTCTGTTTAGTAGGTGGTGCCACGACTCCTTTTGATTATCCAATGCATATCACACCAGAGGCTATGATTGCCAACTGTATTGTAGAAACGCAACAAGACATTCCAGACTTTCATCTGAAAGACCTGCAATTCATGGTCTACTCGCATTTCTCAGTACACTTTGGCAAACAACTCTGCCCCGAGTGGATTGTGCATGATCATCTGGGGTTGGTGGGTCTACCGCATTTTAGAGTTGAGAACGGAGGAAATACTGGAGGTTCGGCCCTTTACGCCGCATTCATGGCTGTGAAATCAGGCATGTTTGACGTTGTGGGGGTTGCTGGCTGGGAAACAATGGACAATGTTACGCAGTCCCAAGGCTCTGAATTCATTGCTCTTGCCTCAGACACCCGATATGAGGCACTGGCTGGGGGAATCTATCCAATCTACTATGCAGCAATGGCATACAAGTTCATGAAAGAACATGATCTTACAGAAGAAGACTTTGCCTTGGCTGCTCTAAAGAACAGGAACTATGCTGCTGACAACCCCAAGACTCAGTGGTATCGTGGTGAATATCAAAAGTACAAACGAGACCTCACTGTCGATGATATTTTGCACAGCAGATTGATCAGTTATCCATTGAAGCGATACGACTGTTGTCTGATGAGTCGAGGAGGAGCATTCGCCCTCATTACAACAGAGGAGTGGGCCAAGAAATATGCTGATGACAAGTATGTTGTTATTGACGGTGCAGGCCTAAGTAGCTGCACAATCCGAGCGGGAGATCGTCTTCACTTCCCAGGCTGGACAAAGCTCTATGGTGAAGGCTATCCAGACATGACAGAGTTTGCAGCATGCAGACGTTCTGGAGAGATGGCCTACGACATGGCTGGAATTGAGTACAAGCGAGCGGCAAAGGAAATTGATGTCGCAGAGATTCATGATGCATTCAGTTCTTCTGAGACCCAGATCTATAAGGCTCTCTACTGGTGTGATAAGGACAATATCAAGGAGTTTGTCCGTGAGAAACGCACCTTCATGGAGGGTGATGTTCCCACTAATCCTGGTGGAGGTCTCATGGGCTTTGGTCATCCCGTTGGAGCCACAGGTATCATGTCTGCAATTGAGTGCTACTATCAGCTGACCGACCAGATTCCAAAGAAACATCTGAGTTCAAAGACATATGTGAAAGATGCGCAGACGGGTCTTGTGAACAGTCATGCTGGTACAGGAACAAGTATCTCAAACTTCATTTTAAGGAGGCCGTAAAAATGACTGATAAAAGACTACACCGCATTCCCGATAAAGTAGAGTTTAACGACAAGCATTCAAACGACTTCCGTGGCGATGTGCGAGAACATGGCTTCCATTTCTGTGGCTATGATTGGGATGAGAAGGAGGAGCAATTCAAAGTCTATCTTCACTATGATCAGCTCTATTACTGGAAATATGCTGAATTGTCTAAGATGGGTAAGGGTCTCCTCGATAAGGAACTCTGGGGCACACAATGTCCGAAATGCGGCGATAAGTTCTTCCCACCCAGAGTGAACTGCTGGAACTTAGACTGCAACCTCGAGAAGGCAGAGTGGATCAAACTCAAGCCAGAGGGCTATGTTCATACCTTCACGATTGCAGGCTGGAGCGGTAAGTCATCCCTCAAGCGACTTCCATTTGTTCTTGCATATGTTGTCGTTGACGGTTGCAAGACTGCAGTGGCAAATGAGTTGCGTGGCATCGACCCATGGGATGCAGAGTTTGGTATGCCAGTGAAAGTTGTCTGGGCACCTGATGGGGACCGTCGTGGAACAATCACCGACTTCTGGTTTGAGCCCGCTGACGGTTGGAAACCCGGTCCGATGACACCCGAGAAAGAGCGAATGAAAGAACTCTGCAAGCCAGTCTATGAGTGGGTTGCCACCCTGAAATAGAATATCCTTGCTGAGGTTCAGACCTCAGCAATCTCTCTCTTTTTGGTCCATTGTTTATCATATGACAATACAGAAATTAAAACTTGAAATGATGTGCAACTCAAGAGTGATGCAGAATGTCAAGCAAAGATTGGGAGTATTTCATGGAGAACTACTTTGGCGATCCGTATATGATGTGGCATGATGGGATTGATACAAAATCGGTCATTCGCTTGAAAGGAGAAGAACGTACGAAGGCAGAGGGCATGCTTATAGGAGCGATGAAATCAGGGAGTTATTGGGGGGCAATTGGACTCCGTGAATTACGATCAGAAAAGGCAGTTCCACACCTGAAAGAGATGTTGCCACAAGCCACAGAAATGCTGAAGATACATGTTGCGATCGCACTCTGTGTCATAGAAGAGTCAACTGAATATGTGGGCAATATAATAGAGGTTCTAGAAAATGATAGCGAGTATTTCAGGCTAGAGGCCGCATTGAGTTTGAAACATTTCCCCATTCCAGAAGTAATTGACGCGTTATTCAGAGCAGTGATTGATCCTGAGTATCTTGTGCGATATCATGTATGTGACTCCATTCTTCATATCTATGGTATAGAAGACTCAATCGATCAATTCGAGGATATCTTCGCCCATATTGGGATTGAATATGACCCCGAGTCTGAAGCATCAATCAATTTGGCAATTGAACACTATGAAACTGCATCAAAGATGTTGAAGGAACTGGTCGAATCCAAGGGGAAGGTCAGGGCCCTCACATTTGATTTCTAAGTAAACACCGACCAATTGACAAGACTCAAAACATAGAACAGCATCATAGAACCATCCAATGATTGATGGTGAGATTAGTTGCGAATCGGGCTTGCTCAGATCAACACAACAGTCGGTGACATTGATGGCAACACGGAGTTGATTATTGATTGGGTGAAGAAGGCCAAGGAGCAAGAGGTTGACCTGATTGCGTTTCCAGAGCTTTCAATCACAGGCTATCCACCACTTGACCTGCTCTTTGATCATGAGTTCTTGCGTTTGAACAAGGCTGCTTTGAACAGAATCATTGATCATTCAGAGGGTATCACAATCATTGTTGGGTTTGCTGACTTTGACGACTCATGGGTTATTAGAAATGCAGCTGCTGTCATCAGCAATAAGAGAATTGAGGGAATCATTCACAAGACACTTTTGCCCACCTACGATGTCTTTGATGAGGTCAGATATTTCAAACCTGCTACAATTGATGAGATACAGCCAGTAGACATTAATCTGCTAGGAGAACCACTTAAAGTTGGCATTGAGATCTGTGAAGACCTTTGGGATGACTCATATGACATTAAGGTTTCAAAGATTCTGTGTGAAAGGGGGGCCCAACTCATCATCATTATCTCAGCATCCCCATTTCATGTGGGCAAGTGTAAAGAGAGATTCGAACTCATTCAAAACAAGGCCAGAGAAAATGGAGTACCCATGTTTCTTGCCAATCTAATCGGAGGTCAGGACGAACTTGTATTTGATGGTCAGAGTTTGGGTTGTGATTGTGATGGTGATCTAATAGCCTATGGGACTGCATTTGAAGAGGAGCTAATTGTTGTTGATTTGGATGTGATCAAGGGTACTGCAAATAAAGTGGACTTTCCCCCGTATGATCAAGATGCTGAGATATTCAAGGCTCTGGCGCTGGGCATTCGTGACTATTTTAGAAAGACTGGCTTTAAGAGGGCCGTTCTTGGGCTAAGTGGGGGTATCGATTCATCCGTGACAGCTGCTATTGCTGTTGAAGCACTTGGTCCCGAGAATGTGATTGGTATCTCTATGCCATCAAGGTTCTCAAGCGATCACAGCAAGTCCGATGCAGAACTTCTCGCAGAGAATTTGGGGATAAAGTATCTTACAATACCCATACAAGAGATTGTTGATCAATATCATTGTACGCTTGATGCCCCATTAGAAGACTTGAGATTATTATTTGGTGTCAGTAAGGAACATGATGACCCAGTCGCTGATGAAAACATTCAGCCTCGTGTCAGAGGCAACATCTTGATGGACATCTCAAACCGCTTGAGAGACCTTCGAATACTCGTCCTCAACACAGGAAACAAGACAGAGCTCGCTCTTGGCTATTGCACACTTTATGGTGACATGACAGGAGGGGTCGGAGTCATCGGTGATGTCAGCAAGCTTGAAGTATACAGACTTGCCGAGTATGTGAACAGAAGGGCAGGATGTCATATCATTCCGCGTGGGAGTATTGAGAAGCGCCCTTCGGCCGAATTAAGGCCAGACCAATATGACCCTTTTGACTTTGATATTGTTAGTCCAATGGTTGATGAGATAGTGGAGAACCGACGTAGTAAGAAAGAACTGATTGAAATGGGCTATCCCCCGGATGTGGTCGAGGATGTATATTCACGTATCAGGAGGGCTGAGTATAAGCGATGGCAGGCACCCCCGTGCATCAAGATAACTAAAAAGGCCTTTGGAATAGGATGGAAAATGCCCATTGTTAATGGCTATCGCGGTTAATTGAGTTCAAAATTCTCAATCAGTCAATGTATTAGAAGGTAGTTGAATATTTCAAATTTCGCTAATTTATGCCAGATAACAAGAATCCCAAAAGTTTTCAGTTGGAACGCAGGACATAATTACAGGTGAGATATAATGCCATTCTTTGAGAGCGCTGAGCAATTTAAGGAAGTATTCAATAGATTCTGGGAACTGGCCACCCAGCAGACCGAAGTCATGGAGAAACTCAAAAAATCAAAAATCGTAGTCAGGTTCGACATCGAGCAGCCAGAGATTCACATGACGATAAACTTTAGGGACCCTGGTCCGGGTGGAGAGATTGGAACACTTACTTTTGATTCAGATGTCGAGCCAGAGATTGCAGTATGGAGTACATCTGAAACCACTAACAAGTTCTGGCAGGGCAAGCTGAACACAACAATTGCAATGGCCAGAGGGCAGGTCAAACTTCAGGGGTCAGTAGCCAAGGCTTTGGGTCTTCTGTCAAAGATCAAACCACTCTACAAGATCTATCCTGAAGTCCTAAGAGAGAAAGGTCTAGAACACATGATTCTATAAGAGGCCGCCATTTTGCCCAAAATTCGGCCTGTAGATAGAGTAGAGATCATATCTCTTGTAGACAACATCATAGACCAGATGACCAGTGTTGAAAGAAAGGAGGTTATACGAGCAAGGCATTGGGTTTCTGGTCCCAGTTTTGATCCTCATAAGTTGATGGCCACTCATGGACTGTCGCTACTGGTCAGAATCTATGTTGATAGGGATGTTCAGACCATAATATATGACACAGGAAGCTCAGGCCAAGTGCTGCTGAATAATGCAGAGATACTGAATGTCAGCCCAAAAGAGATCGAAGCCATTGCAATCTCACACGGACATGGGGATCACGCAGGTGGCCTTTTATCATTGCTTGAGAACATGGAGGAATCAGTGAGGGTTTTCATGCACCCTAAGTCTGCAAACAAGCGTCGTGTTAGATATGAAACTGATGCAGGCACCAGATATAGAGAGATGAAACCACTATTCACATTTGATGAGATTACGAGGCGTGGTGGAGAACTTGTTCTCACTAATAGTCCCACATTCATTGCAAACAACACAATGCTTCTGAGTGGAGAGGTTCCCAGAATTACTGAATATGAGGGAGGATTCATTGGTCATGAGATTCAAGAGGGCGAAAAGTGGTATGATGATCAAAAGGTTGTGGATGATAGATTTGCGGTGGTTCATGTGAAGGGCAAGGGAATTGTAATTCTGACAGGCTGTAGTCACTCAGGAATCATCAATATTATCAAAGAAGCAACAAGGATTTCTGGGGTTTCAAAAATCACTGCAATCATAGGGGGGCTTCATCTGGCCGGAAGAAGTAATGAACTGAGAATCAAGCGGACAATTCGAGACCTCAAGAAGTATAATCCGAATTTGATTGTACCATGTCATTGCACAGGCTGGAGAGCACAATGCTCAATGGCCAGAGAGTTTGGCAATTCATTCATCAGTAATGGAGTGGGAAATCTATACAGGTTTATCTATAACGGTTAGACTACAAATTCAATTATTCGTCAAATAGGAATATCGCTATATTGGAATATTTTTATAATGCTATATAAGCAACTATAATGCAAAGTAATCCTGTTTCAAATCTTCTCAAAGTGGTCAACTGGTCCGATGAATTAATATCATTCACATTCAATCTTCGATACTTGTAAATGATTCTAAACTATGTTTTCTCTCAGAATAGATGAGGTGCAATAGAATTATTCCGACCACAATCAACACCAAAGCCACAATTGGCGAATAGCCAATGAAAGACATACCGATAACAGGAAGAATGGATCCCATCAGAATCTCGATAGATGAAGTTAAGGGTTCTGATAGTGGGACAACACTCTCATCATATTCAGTGTAAAAGATTCCAAGAAGAGTGAGAAAGAACGAGCCAAATAATACCACTCCAATCAAGCTGGATAATAGTCGATATTCAAAGAATAGATTGAGAGTGAAAGCCGAAATGTCCAATATAGTATATGCCATGAAAATGAGTCCAACAATTATGAATAGATTGACTAATTGAGGAGATTTCAATCGTGGGCGAAGTTGTATCAGAGATTGTGCAATAACAATGAATATCACAAACGACATTGCAAAATTGAAGATTGTATTCATGGAAAAAAACAATGAGGGATCACCAATCAAATTGGCAAGAGTGGCAAGGCCTACTTGAATTGGAGCTAAAAGGAGTATATCAAGATAAATAAGAATTGATGCAAGAAGGCATAGACTATTCTTGTATTTGCCATAGAGCCCCAGAAGTCCAAAAAAGCGAGCGAGCACAAGAACATGCATAGCTGTCGTTAATGCAATGAATGGAGCAGACATTGCCATTTCATATGAAATTGGTATCATGAGCAAGTAGACAAAGATCAACCCCAGATATCCAATTCCAAATAATATGCTTGTGGGCAGAAACCAAGTCAGCTGATCTTTTTTCAATTCGCCAAAATCCGAATCGTCGAATTCTATTATCCCCACGTGAATTCCTCCATTAGTTTCATGAGACTCAAATTGAAACTCGTTCCGAGATATTAAATATTATCTTTGAAAGCAGCAAAAATTCACTTGAGCATTTCCATATCTGAAGATTATCGTTGTCTTCAATAAGTCCTCAATATTCGAGTGAGTTTTCAAACCAAGGGATTCTTATAGAAGTGATGAAATAATATCTCAATATTCGAATATTCAAGATTTATAGTATGAATGAGGTGTTTATATGACAGAGAACACATTTGAAAGAACTGCAGAGTTCTACAGAGCACTTGCCAATCCTGTCAGGTTGCAGATCATCCAGATGTTGCTGGATGGCGAGCTCTGTCAGTGTGAGATTCATCCCAGCATTCGTGTGTCACAATCAACAGTGTCATCATATCTCACACAGCTAGTAAAATCGGGGATTCTGGTTTCCCGCAAAGAGGGACAAAAGCGTCTCTATAAGATTGCAAACAAAAAGATCCCACGATTAATCAAACTTGTGAATGAGATTGTTAGTACTGAGTAGAATGCCACCTTGATAAGCCAATATTAGTTTCGAACAGAGTCATGCCGCCGACAACATATATTTAAGTAATTAATAAAAATTAATCATAGTTAATTGAATCGGTGAAGAAAAAGATGACTGATGAAGAGATTACAAAAGAGATGACAATTGGAGAAGTAGTTGTCCGATGGCCTGAAACTGCGGGAACTTTTCTAGAGTGGGGATTGCATTGCTATGGCTGTGCTGTAGCGAGGTTTGAGAACATCGAACAGGGTGCCATAGCTCATGGAATTGATCCAGATGCCTTAGTTAAAGCACTTAATGAAACGATAAAGAAAGAGTAGAAGAATGTTGAAGGTCGGCTAGGTGCGACCGTAGAGCCGACCAGACTCCTCTTCTGAGAGTTCAAAGCTATGTTCTTTGTCGGGAAATATACCCTCCCTGACCTCATCAGAATACTGATTTACAGCCTCAGTTATCACACTGCGAATATTGGCATATTTCTTCAAGAACTTTGGGTTAAACTCATCAAAGAGCCCCAGCATGTCCCATAGAACAAGGACCTGCCCATCGCAGTAAGGACCTGCCCCAATACCTATTGTCGGAATATTGATTGATTCTGTGATTAACTTGGCAGTATCTGAGGGCACAAGCTCTATCACAAGAGAGAATGCCCCTGCGGCTTCAATCTTTTTTGCGGTTTCTACAAGCGCCTTCGCAGTTTCTGCGGTCCTGCCCTGCACCCTATAGCCGCCAAGTTCATAGATAGACTGTGGTGTAAGGCCTATATGTCCCATTACCGGTATCCCAGCATCGACAACAGCCTCGATCTTTTCTATTACCTTACCGCCACCTTCAATCTTGACTGCTTCTGCACCACCCTCTTGAAGCATCCTCCCACAGTTTTCTAAAGCCTGTTCAATGCTGACCTTGTAGGTCATAAAGGGCATGTCTCCAACGATAAGGCTTTTGGGATGCGCTCTTGAAACCGCGGCACAGTGATGGATGATGTCATTGAGGGTCACAGGAATTGTGCTCTCGTAGCCTAGCAGAGAGTTGCCCACAGAGTCGCCCACAAGGATGATGTCAATACCACAATCACTGAGAATCTTGGCTGTGGGAGTATCATAGGCGGTGAGCATGACAATCTTTTTGCCCTTTGCTTTCATCTGTTTGATCTTGTGTGTTGTAACACGTGCCATTGAAATTGCCCATGATAAATGGATAGAAAGCGCTATTTATAGAGTTCCACATATTTTCTTGCGTTTTATATAATGTATATACTTTGCATGAATTGCTCTTCATATGCAAGATGTGATTCTGGGATACTTAATCATAGAGTTACTCCCCTAGATCTCAAATGTGACTTGTACAGTTCCATTCCAATTATGGCCGGCAATGAGAACAAGATGCAGATCACCCAATCCCACAGTGAGAGCGGAATGAAGTAAAAATTGAGGTTGTAGATCGCAAGAATCTCCTGCACAGCAACATTGTACATCAACAATAGATGAGCAAGATAAATCAGTCCAAGAAGTACAGCAAAACGTAGTATTCCGGGTTCTCTGATGCCTTTTGTAATTGGCATGTTTATCCTTCGGACTATCAACACCACAGTGCTCTCAACGATCAGAAACACTGTAAGCATCATCATTGCAGCCTTGTGTATTGGTTGAACAGTCGGGCTACCATCCTCAAATGGTGCAAACATTGGGTAATACCCACTTAGATTTGTAGGATTAATTGGGATTAGGCCCAACCATTGTGTATAGGTTATCGCATAGATTAGTGCTGCACCTAGTGCCATGAGTGCAACATGCAATGCCATGAATTTCGCCAGTGAGCGAGTAATGATTTCTTCGCTGTCACGGGGCTTCTCTTTCATAACACCAGGCGACGTTTTATCAAAGACGAGAGCAAGTCCAGGAAATGAGTGTGTAGTGACAACAAGATAGAGGGCCTGCCAATTGGTCAGCAGACTCATAACTTCGGGAAGAACGAACATTGCGCCGAAGAAGATGATGCTCTCAAACAGATTAATAGCGATGTAGAAGTAAATCATCATTCGAATCTTCGAGATAAGACCACGGCCTTGTTCTACACCTTTGACAATGGATGCAAAGCTGTCATCTGTGATGACAAGATCTGCGGCCTCTTTTGCTACATCTGTACCAGTTATCCCCATAGCAATGCCCACATCACTCATCGCAAGTGCAAGAGCGTCATTGACACCATCACCAGTCATACCTACTACTTTCTTCTCATTCTGATAGCGTTCGACAATGACTTGCTTGTGAGCAGGATTGACTCTCGCAAAGACATTCACTCGCACAAAGTTATCATCAGACAGTAGTTCAATATCACTACCCTCAACAACAAGGGAGTTGGCCTGATAGATGCCAAGTTCTTCAGCGATGGTCTTTGCAGTAGGTGCTGAGTCACCAGTGATCATTACTACATTTATGCCTGCATTATGGCACGCTTCAACAGCCTCTTTTACACCCTCTCTTGGTGGATCAACAATGCAGACAAATCCCAAGTATATGAGGTTGGTTTCAGCTTGTTCTCTTGCATCTTCAGATAGAGGGAGTGTTTCCATTCGGCGATAGGCGAGTGAAATTACACGATAACCCCTTGATGCAAAGCTGTCCGCTAGCTCGCGAATTCTCTTCACATCATTCTCAGTCATGTAAGAGGGCTCTTTGCTTCCGTTAATCATAGTGCAGCGAGGAAGAATTATCTCGGTTGCACCCTTTGTGAACACAATGAACTTATCTTCATCAACACATATCTTTGACATCCTCTTGAGCTCAGAGTCAAATGGGAATTCTTTCACAACCCGATATTTCTCATGCAGAGCATCTTCATTCAGACCGCTCTTTCTAAATAGAGTCAGGAGTGCTGCGTCAGTGGGATCACCCATTGGTAGCCAGACCGTACCCTGATCGGGAAGCTCTCGCTTCTCGATTGCAGAGTCATTATTTATACCGCCATTGACTATAATCCTGTAAAGCCCACGCCATCCAAGAACATCAGTCACCTTGACTGCATTATCAAGATTTAGTGGGTCCACCTGCTGCTCGTCCTGTAATCTGAAGATGTCACCTCTAGGTGAGTAGCCATCTCCAGTCACATAATAGAGGTTTTCTAGATCCCAGATGTACTTGACTGTCATCTCATTCTTTGTCATTGTTCCAGTCTTGTCGGAACAGATAATGCTGACACGGCCAAGGCTCTCAACAGCGGAGAGATCCCTTATGATAACACCCTTCTTGGCCATAGCAAGAACTCCTGTAAGAAGCACAATGGTCGTCAGGAGGGGGATGTTTATTGGCATGATTGTCATTGCTTTAATGATAGCAACACTCAGTGCCTCAGGTATCGTCATATCGAAAGCATATCCAAAGAGTGGTAGCCCATACATGGGCCAGAAAATTGAAAGGGTCATAAGAGCTACTGCTGTGATTGCTAGATACTTTGCCAACATATTGACTTTTTTCCGAAGGGGGATGTCCCCAGTGTTCAATTGTTCAAGTTCACCCTGAATCTTGCCAATCTCAGTATCGCTTCCAGTCTTAGTGACAATGACTAGTGCATTGCCAGTTGCAACATATGTTCCAAGAAACACTGTGTTGGCCATATCAGTGAGGGGGGCATCTTCGTTCACCTTAGCATCAGCAAATTTGGTGACAGGAACACTCTCACCAGTAAGTGAGGCCTCATTTGTGGCAAAATTGCTGCAGTTGATAATTCTGCCATCCGCAGGAATTTTATCACCCTGTTCCAGCTTTATTATATCACCAGGGACTATCTCATCAGGGCTTACCTTGACTTCAACGCCATTCCTTATTACTCGCGCCTCACCAGCAGACAGCTTTTCAAGTGCCTCCAGTTTTTTCTGTGCACGAATCTGTTGAAATATTGCAACAATACAGTTGATGAAGACAACACCAAGCCACAGGGTTGCTTGAGCAAGAGGATTCTCATTGCTGTAAGCCTCAGGGAAAAAATAGGCTAATGCAACAAGCGCAAAGGAGCTGATGAGATAAATTGTGATCAACCAGTTCAATATTGGTGCAATGTACACTTGCCAGATTGAGCCCTTGACCTTTCGAATTGTGTTTGGTCCATATTTCTCGATGCGCTTGACTGCCTCAGTTTTAGACAGTCCTGTAGAAGGGTCGACTTCAAGAATCCTATAGATTTCTTCTAGGGGGATGGCGTGAAAAGAAGGTTCGGACGATTCAGTTGGTTGGATGGCTTCGCTCATAGACACTGTTTGTCCCTCTCTATCGGCTTATTGTTGTTTGTATTTCTCATAGATAAATTAAGTTGTCATCGATAAGCCCAAGTATTTTGACATAATGAAGAATGCCTTTTCAAAGTTTCCAGTATAGTAAGATTCAACATGCCAATTATGATGTAAGCGGTAAGTTCATGTATACTTGCTCTTACGTTGAGAACATCAGACCAGAGTCAGATTGGTGCAAGTTATGGCTTTAGTATGGGAAACCGCGCCTAGGAAAAAGGGTTCTTCAGGTAGTATTAAGATCATCGCAGCAATTTTTGTTATAATGATCGTCATCGGGACTGGATCAATACTAATCACGCCAAACACCTTCAGTTCGGGTCAGGGTATTCGAATCGCAGTCATTGACTCGGGGGTTGATGCAACTTTTTCCAGTCGTATCAACATTGTATCAGAAAAGAGCTTTGTCCTCAAGCAATATGGTTATGATGTAGATGATTCCAGTCCAAATGATAGCAAACCAGATGGGACTCCTCATGGATCATTGGTGGCAAAGACTATTGCTGAGAACTATGCCAACGCATTGATTATTAATGCCAGAGTTCTGGGCAATGATGGAATGGCAACAACTGCAGGAATCAGCGCCGCAATCTACTGGGCTGTTGAAGAGAACAGTGATGTGATCAATCTCAGTCTTGGTGGAACTCCGTCAGTGGGCGACCCATTAGAAAAGGCTGTGAAATATGCCTTCTCAAAAGGAGTGATTGTTGTAGCAGCTGCAGGAAATGAGGGGGATAGCGGATTTGGAGGAAGTAGCATAAACACACCAGGAATCTCGGTGTATGCACTTAGTGTGGGGGCCTTAGATTCTACTGATTCACCAGCATACTATACAAGCATTGGACCAACATATGATGGAGTCATAAAGCCTGACATCTCAACCACTGGAGAGGCACGGGACCTGACTCATATCTACTATGGCACAAGTTTTGCTGCACCAAGAGTATCTGCAGCTGCAGCCCAGTTGATTGCCTATTGTAAGGATAATGATGTAATCTACAACGCCGGCACAATCATGACATTGCTTTTGAAGAGTGCCACTCCGTTATCAGCCCCATCATACTTTGTTGGTGCAGGTAAATTAAATGTGAATAGTGCGTTAAGCCTTCTGCAATCGAGTATTGGTGAAGATAGCAGGGTCAAAATGTCATATGTCTTGCCGGAAACACTCCCCGTCATCACTGATAGATTGTTCTATGGAACTAATTATACATTCAATATTCATCTCTTCTCATCGGGATACACAACTTTTGAAATCAGTGATATTTCGGACATGGACATCTATGACTTTCCTGAAACAATCACGATTAATCAGACTGGACTTGTACAGATCACTCTGCATCTACCAGACGAGGTTGATCCTCTTATCTTAAGCCATCTGGGTTCAGTACATTTCACATCAGATGAATATGGAGAAGTCAAAACAACTTTTGAGTTCATGTTAGCCGAACCAAGAGCCAAGATTGCATTTGATATTTCACATACACTATGGGCGATTGATTCGATATACGGTCAATTTAGGGAGTTCTATTTATTACTCACTCATAATAATATTTCAGTGACCGAGATACGTTACAGGACAAACATCACCCTTGACCTGCTTCAGCAGTTTGATGCAGTGGTTGTTCTGGATCCATGTGTTTGGGATGTGAATGAAACCGACCCTTTGAATCCAGTTTTGTTTTCATTAACATACAATGATTCTGAGATACAGGCATATCATGAATATTATGATGCTGGGGGAGGAATTTTTGTGGTCGGATTATCGAATGACACTCTTGATGTTAATTCATTGAACGAGTTCCTTGCATGGAGTAACTTTTCTTTGGATTATTCACGCATTGATATGAATGATAATCCTGTAGGCATTGAGGATATAGCAGCTCACTCAATAACAGATGGTGTCACATCCTTCGATTACCTTGGAGCCCCTATCGTGGTCCCCTCAGAAGGAATTGTTGTTGCTTCATATATGGGATTGCCAGTTCTTGGAATCTTAGAGGGTGCCAATAATGGACGTATTGTAGTCACTGGAACAAATTATTTTATTGACAATTGGGGACTCAATGGCCGATACATCAGTATTGAAGATGACATTCTAGCATATCAGATCGTCCAATGGATTGCAGGCATGCTATGAAAGATGAAATGGTTGTCTAAGTGTATTTAGATACACCTAACTTGCGCTGTTTCGGAGCTTTAAAAGGAGGATTTTCATATGTCTATTGCAATAAAAAACCGAGTCGAACGGATGCCGACTGATGATCTGGGACTTCTCGGATCATCAGTCAAAATCCAACCACACTGCTTTTTTAAAAAAAAAATGACGTAAATCATCATCTTTAACTAAAGGATGGCCTGCCACTCCATGGCGGAGTGAACTAGGCATTGAGTAAAGTGACAAGAGCATCTTATGCAGTACTTCTTGCATGCGTTCTCGCACATTTTATGAATCACATGTACACAGGGGCACTTGCACCATTTTTGCCAGCGATAAAGAATGAGTTGAATCTCACTCTGACTGAAGCAGGAGCTGTGACGAGTGCCGCAATTGTCACTATGACTATATCACATCTGTTTGTCGGGCATCTAGTTGATAAGGGTTGGAAAGACATCTTCATTCCATTAAGTGTCTTGATCACCGCATTGATTATTCTCATCTCAAGTCTTGCCACATCATTTCTGTTTCTTGCTGTAAGCATGGCACTGTTGGGTTTTGGTGCTGCACCCTATCACCCTAGTGCGTTTCCTGCATTGACTGAGAGATTTCCCACGAATTATAGAGCAAAAGCAACAGGGATCCAGGCGGCTGGTGGCCTGATTGGCATGGCACTGATCCCAATCCTTGGCGTTGGCCTACTGCTACGATATGGGCTATGGCGAGTCTCATTGACAATTCTAGCAGGTGTCGGATTTCTTGTTTTTGCTCCGATAGCATTGCTAATGATTTATGCGAACCTTAAGACCGAGAGAGTTAAGGAGGAAGAGATCGAGCAGGATGGCCCTGATGGTTGGACAAAGAACTTCGTTGTCGCTCTAGTCGTATCAGGACTTCGGGGAATGCCTTTCAGATGTACCACACTACTAATGCCATTGTATCTAGTTATGAGCTACGGCTATGAGCCAATATGGGCAGGATCACTCACAACATTAATGTTAGTCACAGGTCTCTTTGGGCAGTTCGTATCTGCACCATTATCTGACAGGGTTGGAAAAAGAAAACCATTCATAATAATATCAACTGGCCTTATGGCACCATTTCTATTAATGTTGAATTACTCGCTTGATAATTTTGCCTTGATAATGGTGCTGATGGCAATTGGATTCTTTTACTTCTTCGGTGTTCCTCCAAACCAGGCCTTTGAAACCGAGATCAGTCCAAAGCATGCGCGAGGTCTCGCATTCGGTATATTGTTCTCAATTGGTGCAGTTCCGGGCGCAGTAGCCCCTATTATCTTCGGAGCAATAGGAGACGCTTTTGGACTTGGTGCATCAATACTCTTCTTGGTTGGCACCTCTCTACTTGCAACAATCGCCGCACTATTTATTGATGAGAAGGACAAGAATGCAATAGTGTTAGATTTGGAAGAGTCACCATGATAGATTATCACATTCACCCATCGTATTCCATTGATGCCAAAGGAACTCTTGATGAGTTTTGTGAAGCCGCATTGAATAGAAGACTTCAAGCGATTGCATTCACAACACACCTCGATACTGATCCCAAGGGTGACGACTTTTATGTAATAATTGATGGAATAAAAAAGGACATTCGTCAGGGCGAATGGCTAGAACATTATGAGCATTCAATTAGAGTAATTGGCGACAAGTATAATGAAAAGGGGCTGCGAGTTCTACTTGGAGTAGAAGTCGACATCTATCCAGAAGTATTAGAGAACTTGCCAGAACAGTTCTTTAACACAGATTTTGACCTTGTTATTGGATCGGTTCATTTGATTGATCATCTTGCAATATCAATCAGAGAACATGCGGATGTCATATTTAAGAAACACACTCTGGAAGAGATGGGCGAATTATATTATTCAAAGTTAATTGATGCCACTTCTATGTCGTTTGTGAATGTATTGGGACACATTGATATCTACAGAAGATTTGGTGAGGACATATATGGTGGTGAGGTCAATGACTTGTGGAGAGAATATATTGATGAGCTTGGAAGGAAGATGATAAAAAATAATGTGGGTTTTGAGATCAACACATCATCTTGGAGAAAAGGACAGAATGAACCAATGCCAAGTAAAAAGATAATCAAGGCGCTTATTGACAGAGGCATAAAAACCATCACAATTGGCTCTGATGCTCACTGTCCCAGAGATGTTGGATATCGATTGACTGATGCCTATAATATACTGAAAGAATATGGCATTAATGAGCCAGCTCGGTTTTAGAACTATGTTAAATGTATTAAACGATCAACAAGAATTAAGAGGACGATGAGTTGCATATTTTAGTGATATGATAGAGAATCGCATATCATTTATTCTGGCATTGCTAGCAGGCTTAATATTCATTCATATATCTTGAACTGGCAGTATTGGAATATTTCAATATCTGGGAAACATTACCACATTGTTTCCCGAACTAGCACCATTTGAGGGAGCGATTAACATTACGCTGCATATCCTTGCGTTCATAGAGGCCCTTGGTGGAATTGGTGTCATTATAAGTGGGCTAATGCTTACAAGGGACAAGGTTGGCACAGGTAAGTTCGTGATTGGGCTTGCTGCAGGAGTGTCATTAATTGGTATCATAATCAACTTGATCACGGCAGTGTGGCTTGGAGGCATTACAGGAGTCTATGACATGTTCCTCTTTGAGGCCTCATTTGCAGGATGGATTGCGATAGTTCTGTCAATCTTTGCACGAAGAAAGGCTAAATGAGCATCGACCTTTCAGAAATTTTATCTATAGAGTAGTCGTTTCAACAATGAAATGAGCGAAGAGTTAATGGCCCGAGCTATTAGAAAAATAGAGGCGGGGCTTTATGAACAGGCAGTAGTAGACCTCAGGCAATTCGTCAGAGAGAATCCAGATTCAGTGGAGGGCTGGTACAACCTTGCTATTGCCCTCGCAGAGAGTGGTCATGAAGAGGAGGCAATCAGAGCATATGATGAGGCTCTGGCCATTGACAATCAGATATTTGAGATTTGGTTCAACAAGGGCAACCTGCTCTATGAGATGGCAGACTTTCAAGGATCCTTGAAATGCTATAAGGCAGCGGCAGAACTAATGCCCGACGATGCAGAACTCTGGAACAATATGGGAAACTGCTATTCGCGCATGGGAGAGGGGCAGAAGGCAATTGAAGCATATACAAGGGCCGTTGCTCTGAAACCCGATTATGCAGCAGCATTCTACAACAAGGCGAATGCGCACTTCATTGAAGAAGATGATGAGCGAGCTGTGGCTTATGCTGAACTCGCAATCCAACTAGACCCCTCCTTAGCTGAGAGAGTTGAACAATGGATTCACATTGCTAAGGCAAGACTTGCATCCAAAGAGATTGATCGAGAATATCGAGAAAAGAAGGGGGTACCTAAGGAACTAGAAGTTGGTGATGAGCCTGGCATTGATTGATTCTTGATTCCACAAACTAAAAAGCCACCGTTCACACACACACCACGAGTTCTCATGAGTAAACAAAAGAAGCAGGATTCAGGGTATTTGAAAGCTGCAAAAATAGTCATAGTGATCTTTATAGTGGGCATGACTATTGCAATACTTCAGATAGCTGAAATAATCACTTTTTTGGGACCCGTGAGCGCCACAATCGGATTCACAATCCTATTGGACACATTGATCATCTGCTGCGTGGCATCATCCTCAGTTGGAACATTATCCAGCAAACTGGGCACCTATGAGGCTGAGGAAAGACTGTTTAGAGAAGGCAAGGAGCTTTATGATCTGGAAGAATGGGAGGATGCTTTGGAACTCTTTAACAGACTTTTAGACCCCGATATTGACCATAGGAGGGCACTGTATTATGGTGCAAGATGCTATGAGGAACTTGGACGCTGGGAAGACATGAAACGGTTCTGTCTCAGATATCTGGACCTCGTTCCCAAAGACAAAGAGGTCTGGGAGATGCTAGCAAGGGCACATAAGCACCTGTTTGAGTATGAAGAGGCAGAACATGCCATGCAAAAAGCATCAGAATTAAAGTAGAAATAGGTCAGCAGATTAGATTTATACAAGACTATATTCCTAATATGGCGAGGTATTTTCGTGAGTGATGAAAAAAATGCCTGCAGTCTGGATGTTTCAGATGATGAACTGGTTCTCTCGAATAGATTTGTGAGAGTGTCATATAGCATCAATGGGGGGACCCTATCGTTCTATTCCAAAAATGATTCTATGACATACTTTGAGGGGGCTCACATCCAGATTGAGACAAATGTTGGTATTATAGACTCACGTCAGATGGAGTATCAGTCATTTGCAACGATTGACATTGATGATCCAAGGGGAAAAGTCATTGCAATCAAGTTGCGGGCGAGGAGTGGTGAAATCGAGCTAGGAGTGAGAATCAGTATTGTTGAGGGATTGAGGGGATTCACATGCATCACACAGCTAAGAAATCAGTCGCGCGAGCCCATCAGATTGCAGCACATTGATCAGCTTGTGATTGATTTAGACGAGTATAGCATCATCACGGGCATTAAAGGTAGTGATGTAAAATACTTCAAGAATGGGCTGCATTCATGGATATTGAGTCAGATTCAGGATATCGACGCGGGTGAGAACATTAGTCACTTCTACACGGTGTTGCACAACATTAGAAGCCGTGATGCCCTTGTGTTTGGGTATACTACTGCAACAAATCAGATGACCACAATCAGAATTATTGGAGATGATAATGTCAATGGCAGACTTACAGGAATAAAGAACCGCTGTCATCTCGATGACATTGTCTTAGATGTCGATAGTTCTGTGACTACAGAGGAACTACTCGTTCTTGCCGGCAGGGATGCTTATCAGTTGTTGAACGAATATGTTAAGAGAATGATGATGCAGATGCAGGCAATCAGCTGCTCCGAGGTGCCTGTTGGTTGGTGTAGCTGGTACTTCTATCTCACGCAGCCTGATGAGGGGGAAGTTATTGAGAATGCGCGCTTTCTGCAGCGAAGATTGCCAGAGCATATCAGATGGATCCAGCTGGACGATGGATACCAGAAGACTGTTGGCGATTGGACTACAAACGAGCGATTTGCTAATGGGCTTGAACGACTAGTAAGAACAATAGAGTCAATGGGTTTCAAGGCAGGGATTTGGGTGGCGCCTTTCATCGCCACTGAGCCATCCGATGTGTTCAAGAGGCACCCAGACTGGTTTGTCAAGGATGATGATGGTAATCCTCTTGTCGTGGATCAAAACCCTCTTTGGCTTGGAAACTACTATGCATTTGATTTGACACAAATGGAAGTGCTTGCATACATCGAGTCAGTCTTCAAAGAATTGAAGAGGGTAGGCTTTGATTACTTTAAGATTGACTTTCTATATCATGCGGTTGTTGAAGGTCAAAGACTAGATGATAGAACAACCAGAGCAGCGTTGTTCCGTAAGGGGCTTGATGTGATTAGACGGGCGGTGGGTGACTCGATAATTCTTGGCTGCGGCGCTCCAATAGTGCCATGCGTTGGTTTCGTAAATGCCATGAGGATTGGCACTGATATCGCTACAGCATGGAGGTATGACTGGGGCGGTGGAGTTTACGAGTGTTCAATTAACACAATGACTCGCGCTGTAATGCATAACAGGCTTTGGATAAATGATCCAGATTGTATACTGGTTCGTCAGGATGACAATGAACTGACAATCGATGAGGTCATCCTCTGGGCGACCGTTGTTGCCATGAGTGGTGGAATTGTAATGTTGAGTGATAGAATGATGGATGTTTCTGATGAACGTCTTCATATCATCGACCGGATTTTACCAGTCTACCACCAGGGTGCAATATCTCTTGACTATCTGGATGAGCCAGAGCCAAGGTTGTTTGCCCTGCCGATTAAGACCGGTTTTGGAGTATGGGTCATTCTAGCAGTGGTCAATCTCACTTCGGAACCCATTGACCTCAGAATACCACTGTCAAGAGTAGGGCTTGTTGATGATAGAGCCCACATATTCGAGTTTTGGGGGCAGGAATACTTGGGGGTTCATGAGATGATTAAGGTCTTACAGTTACCATCACACTCATGCAGGCTGTTAGGTCTAAGGCCTGTATTGGAAAGACCTGATCTTCTAGGCACATCAGCACACTTCACACAAGGAGCTATGGAAATTGAAGATGTAAACTGGGACGAGTCCTCCAATAAGCTGACATTGTCAATTGCAAGGGACCTACGACATGTTGAGGAAATTCATGTTTCATATCCCGAGAATTACAGTCCCGTATCAGTGATGATAAACGGGAATTCAATGGAGTTCAGAACTCCAGCACATGGTGTCGTGTCTGTGATCCACCAGTTTAGGAAGAGAGATCGCGTCATCATCAGTTTTCAATCAGTCTAGACTATTCTGTTTCGTACTGTGCCTATCTTTTCGATATAGGCCTCAACCTCGTCACCCGGTTTAAGAAACTCAGGGGGGTCTCTTACAAAGCCGACGCCAGAGGGAGTTCCGGTAGCAATGACATCACCAGGCTCGAGAGTGAAGGCCTCCGAGAGGTATGAAACAATCTGAGGAACATTATATAGCAAATTAGATGTGGTTGAGTCCTGCTTAATCTCACCATTGACCTTCGAATGCATCTTAAGACCAGATCCATCGCCGAGTTCATTCCTTGTGACTATGCAGGGTCCCATGGGACATAGACCATCTAAAGACTTGCCTCTCACCCATTGACCATCACCTCTCTGAAGGTCTCGTGCAGTGAGGTCATTGATGACTGTATAACCAGCAACATAATCTAATGCCTTATCTTCGGATACATCCTTGCAGCGCTTTCCAATGACTACACCTAGTTCTACTTCCCAGTCCAACTGTTCTGTGAGCTTTGGGTACTTAATGTCAGCATCGGGTCCAACAACGCTAGATGGGAATTTTGCGAATATGACAGGAAACTTTGGAACATCGCGACCAGTTTCTTTGATATGATCAACATAATTCAAACCCAAGGCAATAATCTTCCCTGGTCGCTCAATTGGTGCCATAATACGGACTTCATCAAGAGGGACCAGTGGGGGTCGCATCTCATCAGTAATCTCCAAGTACTGTTTAATCATTTCCTCTATAGCATTAATTCCCGAGTCCATACGCAAGAGGTCAATCATAGTTCTCGGAAGAGGCTGGCCGGGTCTGTCATTTAAAATATGATATACACTTAAGGCCTCAGGGATGTCTAGTATTCCTGACCCAATCTCAACGCCAAAAGATGTTCCATTGCCATTGGAATAGCTGACTAGTCGCATGAGTAATTTCGTCCAACCAACTCATTTATTCGTAGTGGTGTAGAATGCAAATTAGGTGTTGTTAATGGATAATGAACTAACACTCGACGATTTGCCCGATAATGTTTTCGTGGCTCTCGGACGGAGGGGAATGGAGGGAATTCCGCTAAAGGAGTGCACTTATGCTTGTGATGGGAAAGAATTGACTCTGATTAGTGTGAAGAAGGAACCTCCGAGAATCAAGGGCAAGAGTCTGGAGGTTGTTGTTGAATACTGGCTGGTCAAGTGCAACAAGTGCCATAGACAATTCACCATTCGTCAACGAGTGAGATATGTAGATGGCAAACGATATGACACCATGGTCAGTATTATTGATGACAAGGGCAATGACTTGGGTTGGCTGGGAAGCTATTAGGTGAAGATGATGGCCCGCAAGTATAAGATCTCGGTCCTTCCAGGTGATGGAATAGGTAGAGAGGTTGTGCCTGAGGCAATAAGGGTCTTAAAGAGTGCAGCCAGCCAAGTTGGAGGCATTGAGTTTGAGATCATTGAGTTTGAATGTGGCGGAGAATACTATCTCAAGACTGGTAGAGAATGGTCAAAAGAGGCCGAGCAATTTGCAAAGGAAGAGGCAGATGCAGTGCTCTTGGGGGCAATTGGTGCCGTTGATTCTGATGGAAGGGATGTTCGGCTTCCAGACAATAATCTAGCAGGATATAATGTGGTCATCGGATTAAGGCTATCACTGGAGCTCTATGCCAATGTGAGACCTGTCAAGTTATATGAGGGAGTGCCCACACCTCTCGCGGACAAGACTCACAAGGATATCGATATGGTGATCATCAGAGAGAATACGGAGGGGCTCTATACTCCTGCTCGGGGCACTCTGATTAGAGAGGGTGTAAAGGACACTGCTGTTGACCTGAGAGTTATCACAAGAAAAGGGGCTACTCGAGTCATAAGATATGCCTATGAAACCGCACTGAAGAGGGATGGAGCACCTGTGGATGGTAAGAGAAGAGTGACCTGTGTTGATAAGAGCAATCTATTGGCAGGATGTCAGTTGTTCCGTGACGTGTTTGATGAACTTGGCAATGAGTATCCGAAAATAGAGAGAGATTATGCATACGTGGACGCTTGGACTCAGTGGGCCTTAAAGAAGCCAGAGTTCTATGATGTTGTTGTCGCACCCAATGAGTTTGGAGACATAATAACGGACCTTGGTGGTGCAATTCAGGGAGGATTGGGCATGGCCCCTGCGGGAAACATAGGAGACCATCATGGTGTGTTCGAACCAGTGCATGGGTCGGCACCAAAGCATTATGGTCAGAACAGGGCAAATCCAATTGCTGCAATTTTAGCAGGAAGCATGATGATGGACTGGTTAGGAATAAGGCATGACGATAAAAAGGCAATTGCAATTTCGAATGTCATACAGAACGCTGTTGCAGAGGTCTTACGTGAGAGTAGAGTGCGAACATACGACTTGTGCATACAGCAGTGGAGTAGGATTGAGCCGTCCACAACAGTAGAGGTCACTGATGAGATCATCAAAGTGATAGAAAGTCAGGAGAGCTAGGACATGAGCAAGACAATGGCTGAGAAAATTCTTGCCAGACATACGGAGAATGGTAGGGCAGATGCTGGAGAGATCGTTCAAGCATCTGTTGACTTTATTATGGTCCACGAGGTGCTTGGCTCAAGAATCATTGATATATTGCAGGAGATGGAAACAGATTCTGTATGGGACCCCAATAGAATTATGGTCGTCAATGATCATTGGGCGCCTGCACCCAACATACAGAGTGCAATAATCCATCAAAGAAACAGAGAGTTTGTCAAGAGGCATGGTATCAAGTACTTTTGCGATGTGAATTGCGGCGTGTCTCATCAGGTCTTGATCGAATGGGGGCTTGCAAAGCCTGGTGACCTGATAATTGGCTCTGACAGCCATACAACTAGTTATGGTGCCATGAATGCATTTTCAACAGGACTTGCGGCTACGGATAGTGCAATAGTTCTTGCCACAGGCAAGAATTGGTTCAAAGTGCCTGAGTCAATGAGAATCAACATTGATGGCGAGCTTGCAGAGATGGTAATGAGCAAAGATCTAATTCTCAAGATTATTGCAGACCTTGGCCCGGATGGAGCGAACTACAAAGCCATTGAGTTTCATGGGCCAGTGGTTGATAAGATGACTGTGGCCTCAAGGGCAACAATGTGCAATATGTCTGTTGAAGCAGGTGCCAAGGCAGGTCTCATGACTGTAAACAAGCAGGTGGAAGACTGGCTAAGCCTCAGAGCACGGGAGGCTCATTGGACCCGGGTTGACCCAGATCCAACTGCCGAGTACGTAGAGATGATAACCTATGATCTGGATACGGACCCTGTAGAACCCATGATTGCAACACCACACAGCCCTGCAAATGGAAGACCAGTGACTGAGGTTGATGTTGAGATTGACCAAGCATTCTTGGGCTCTTGCACAAACGGGAGATTTGAGGACCTCCAGATTGCTGCAATGATAATGAAGGGACATAAAGTCAAGGAGGGAGTACGCTTTATCATCACCCCTGCCAGCATGGAAACCTACAAAGCTGCTCTTAATATGGGCTTTATTGAGACTTTTATCCAAGCCGGAGCAATTGTCACTAATCCCACATGTGGGGCCTGCGTGGGTGGGCACCTGGGAATACTAGGTCCCAATGAGGTCGCTATTACAAGTACCAACAGGAACTTCAGGGGTCGAATGGGTCATCCGGACTCGAGGATTTATCTATCATCACCAGCAACTGTCGCAGCAAGTGCAATAATGGGGAGAATCACGGATCCGAGGGGGTTCTAGTCTTATGCGAGCATTCTCTGAAATAATTACTGGCCGGGCCTGGGTGTTGGGCGATAACATTGACACCGATCAAATCATTCAGGGTCAACATCTTAATCTACTGGATTATGAGGAGATGGCCAAGCATGCTCTAGAAATACCAAGGCCCGAGTTTGCCCAGAATGTGAAGGAGAATGATATTATTATCGCAGGAAGGAACTTTGGAGGAGGCTCTTCAAGAGAGGAGGCACCAATGATCCTCACCATTTTGGGAGTGGGATGCATTGCTGCTGAGTCATTTGCAAGGATTTTCTACAGGAATGCCATCAATGTTGGACTACCTGTCATTGAGATAAAGAACGCGACAGAGAGGATAGTTGATGGTCAACAGTTAACTGTGTTCCTAAAAGATGGTCAAGTCAAAATTACGGACACAGGAGAACTCATCAAGTTTATGCCAATTCCAGCGTTCATGATGGACATTCTAAGAGCAGGAGGGGCCATTCAATATTATAAAAACCATCGAGTCAATTAATCTTAAGCAGACTGTTTGGCAAAATGATAAAAGCACATGAAGAGATTTTAGAATAATAATTTGTGGAGACCATAGGATTGAATGTGATACTGTTCCTACTAGTTACCCTGGTATTTTTCGCAATACCCATTCCTTTCAATACAGAGATGTTCAAGTTCAAAAGACTGTTCAAGTGGTTGCCATTAAGACTTGTTTGGGGAACTGCAACATGGTTGTTTATCTGTATTTTTACAATGCAGGTGCTGCCATGGGCAATAATCTCACTTATCACAAGCTTTGGTCTGCTATTACTATTCGGGGGTGGCATCAGACCACACGACCTTGATAGTATCAGGCAGGGAATTCGCACACCAGCCATGTGCATTGGACTCTTAATCATCCTTGTTATGCCGACACTCTCGGGCCTTATAACATGGACATCCGATCTATCAAACGCTGAAACCTTTGATTCATTTGTGATTCAAACTGACGATCCATTATTCAACACGCCAATTCCAGACAACATGGTCAGGCTGGTGACCAGCGAGTATGCCATGTTTGTTGCTAGAAGCCATTTTGCCAGTATTGGGTCCAATATCGATATTGCAGCAGCACATATTACAACACGAAATGGGCGATTAGTATGGGTCTGCGTAGTGGTTTCAACAAATGTACTCTCAGAGAACTTCATCAAAGCACTCATTGTGGTTGATGCCAATGATCCGACTCAGGTTGAAGTGATCACCGACATTCAGATACCTGTGGGTGAAGGGCTCTGGTGGGATAAGAACATCCAGTTTGGCAATTATCTTGAAGACATGACAAGCGCCTATGAGTATGCATACCCAACATGGGACCCTATAGGCAATCTTGTGTATGTGCAAACAAGAACAGTTCTTGGCTGGGACTTTGTAGAGAGACCTATTGGTCCCAAGGTGTACTGCCAAAATGGTACTATAAGGACCTATGCCACAATTGAAGAAACCCCGAACTGGATCACTCAGGCATATAGCGAGGAATGGCTTGAGCGCCAGGTCAATCGATGGGGCGGATACCGCCGCGATGATGGTTTTGACCTGTTTGCAGGTGGATTCCTCTGGATGATTCCTCCCTCAAATGATCGATTGATAATGACAGAGGACACAAGATACATCGTCAACCCTGACACAAATCGTGTGGAGGCGATGATAGCAGTGCATCCGCCTGGCGCTTCGAGTCTCACTCTAAGTGGAATGCTAAGAGGAACGAAAGATGGGGTCTATTTCCACGACCTCAGCGATCTGGGCTATGCAAGTGGAGAGGCTGCTATCAATCAGGTGATCAAGGAATATCCAGATCCTGTTGAGGGCAGCTATTTTGGAGCCATGCCATTGATATATCCAGTGCAGATCAATTCGACATACACGCGTATGGCATGGTATTGCCCAATCTACTGGTGGAACACACAATATAACTCAGACACCGAGGAGTGGTACATCACAGACATTCGACTCTATTCGTTAGGCATTGCAGATGCAAAGGATGTGACCATTAATGCAGCTCTACAGGCTCAGGGAAACCTTGTGGGTGCAAGTCTTGTTCAGGCTGTACGTGAGGCATACATCCAAGAAGTAAGAAATGCGCTTGGTATTGAAGTGGAAGAACCAACAGATACAATTCAATTGAATGCAACAATTCTGAACAAAGCATCCTATGTGTCAGATGGAAACACTCACATCGTCATCCGCACAGATAATTCGACCTATGAATGGATAGAGGGAGCTCAAGCCTGGATGGATGTGAATGACTGGTATGAGCTGCTAAATGCTAGCGTGGGAGACTCGTTTACAGCTACAATCCAGATTGTAGGAGATGTATATAGAATAATAGCTTTCTCAATAGACTAAAATGAGGAGGGAGTTTCCTCCTCATCACCCTCTATTTTTTAGGGAAGAATTCCTTGAAGATCTCTCTCTGAATCAAGAACCGCAAAATCTCAGCGGTCCCACCACCAATTGTCATTAGGCGGGCATCCCTTAGAAAGCGTTCAACGGGATATTCTGTGGTGTAGCCCATACCTCCAAGTACTTGAAGAGCATCATTGGTGATCTGAATGGCAGCCTCGGTGGCATAGAGTTTGGCAATAGAAGCCTGTTTGGTGATCTTCAATCCCTTATCATACATTCTTGCGGCAGTTAGGGTCAGTGCGCGAGCAGCTTCAAGCTTCATGTACATATCAGCAATCTTGAAACTGACACCCTCAAACGCTCTTATGGGTCTTCCAAATTGAACCCGTTCATTTGAATACTTTACAGCAACTTCAAATGGTGTGCGGCCATATCCAATAGCCTCGGCGGCAATTGCCGTCCTCTCACTATCAAGTTCATCCATGAGGATTTGAAACCCCTGACCAGGCTCGCCCAAGACCATTCCAGGTGGCACCCTGACATTCTCAAGTTTCAGCCATGAAACCCTTGCGGACTTCATACCCATAAGGTCATGATCCTTGACCACACTGAACCCATCAGTCTTTGTATCCACAATGAATGCGGTCATCCCCTGCTTCGATTTCACCGTAGGATCAGTGATAGCAAAGCAGCACATGTAATCAGCCTGACTGCCATTTGTGATAAACCGTTTCTCTCCATTGATGACCCATTCATCGCCATCCTTCTCAGCACGGGTCTTCATTCCAGCGGTGTCCGAACCAACATCTGGCTCGGTGATGCCAATACACCCTATCTTTTCTCCGTTCACGATGGGAAGAAGGTATTTCTTTTTCTGCTCCTCGGTCCCGAACTTGCTTATTGGCATACCATAGAGAGTTGTGGATGCCATTCTGGCCATGTCCAGTCCGGGATTCACGGCAGATATCTCTTCAGCCACAATAATCTCATAGGAGAGGCCTTTCTGAGAGCCACCTGCCTCTTTTGAGTGATGAACCCCCATATATCCAGCCTGTCCAATCTTGCGGATCAGTTCACGGGGATAGGGGCCTTTATCAAGTTCGTCAGCAATCGGAGCAATCTCTTTCTCGCAGAAGGCACGAACTTCATTTCTAAACTCTAACTCTTCATCCGTCCAAAGAACCGTTGACAAGTAGTCCATTTGATCTGACACCAACTCATCCTCAGAAATTCTACCTTAAATTAGTAGCTCATGAAACAGTTGCTTATAGTTGCGATTCAAAGAGGTCTGATCTTCGTATAGTAGAGAAGTTCCTTTTCGCCTGTTGTAACTTGAACGCGGTCACCAATCTTAATCATGGCATCAGACTCGTTTAGAGCATGGCATAAGACAATTGCATTGTGTTCTAGAACAACAAGAGCAAGATGGAGTGGGGCCTTAAAGCCAGCGGGTGGCATATGTAGAGTAGTATGACTAAGGACTTTACCTTTACCATCCAGGGTTATTGTTCTCATTGGTTCAACAGAAGGCCCGCAGTAGGGACATATTTTTCGAGGGGGCACAATGGCCCGATCACATGAACTGCAAACTGATGCTCTAACGCTCAATATGCTCAACCATGCGTATCAGGATAGATGTGTTCAAAAGATTTACGAACAGGACTCAGTTCGGTCTCTGCATCTTTAGAGTTCGGACCACCGACTTCAGATGTTTCTTTATGAACCGTTGAAACTTGGGATTATCACTAAGATAAATCATTGTTGAGTCTTGAAGAGTGTCTATGTCGCCATCAATATCTATTGCTTCGCCAAGCTCTATCAAATCTCTGCGAAACACATCCTCAATTGCATGAGGAGAAAAGCCCTCCTTCTTGTACACCGGGAAGATCTGCGCCTTGGTCGCTGCACCCCCCAATTTCAACAAAGCTAGAATCATTAGCCAATGATGCCAAGCCAGTGTATAGTTTTCTAGGAACCTCATTACTTCGTCAAGTGATCTTGCCAATTCAATGCACCTACCAGTTAGTTATTCATGTATCGTTGTCTGATTGTTCATTATTGGTGTCATCCCCCATGCCCAAGTCCCCCCTCGCCTCTGAAAGGACCCTTTCATCCTGGTCCAAGACCTCTTTGACAACCTCAGTGAGCTTTTTCGGGCGGATGCGGTCGCCATCAATCTCTAAGAGACCAACTTCTATGAATCGTTCTAATTGTTGTTTCAGTCGCACAACAGGAATGCCCAGTGCTGAAGACAGGTGAGATAGGGGAAACCAGTGTTCCTTATCAGCGACCACAAAATATGCTCTGAAAGCAGGGCTTTCCTCAGCCACTTGATATAATAGTTCCCAACGTGCCTGAAGTTCAGCAATCTTTCGCCTGAGGGTTTCGATCTCTAACAGCAAGCCCTCTTTGGCACCACGAAGCTGTGAGACCTCTTCATCCAATTCTTGCACACGTGACTGAAGTTCAGATCTCTCGGCATTGAACTCCTTAATTGTTTCGCTTAGCTCGTCAATAGTCATGTCTTTCTGCTTGAGGGTTTCCTGAAGTTCAGCCAAGCGTCCCTGCAATTCAGATAGTGTCTTTGTCATGTTTTCATATTCGACAACAAGCTCCTCAGCAGAGTCCATCTTCTCAATCATTGTCTTCAATTGCAATATCTCAGAGCTTGCTTGCTTGAGCTGTCCAGTTAATGAGGATATGGTGGAGTCTTGTTCGACAAGTTTTGCAGCCAATTGGTCTCTGGTTGCTAATAATGAGTCAAGTCGTTTAACATATTCAGCCATCTCTTTGTCCTTACGTGCGATTATGTCATTCATCTCGGAAATCTTGCTGCGAAGCTCGGTTATTGTTGATCTTAACTTGTCAATCTCTTGCTCTCGCTCGTTCAGTCTGGCATAAACATGAACAATTTTCGATTGTAATGTGCTAATGCGTCTGTCAATTTCACGAATTGAACCGCGGCTGGTTTTTTGAATTATGTCACGCACCTGTTCACGGCTTTCAGCAAGAGCAGCAAATAGGCCCTTATGAACTGCCTCTACGGAGAGGGCCTTTTCCAGCTCTTCTCTTACAATTTTCACTGTCTTGCTTGTGAACACACCAAGACCTGCCTCACGCCTTAACCGCTCAGAAATGGATTCAATCGTGCTCTTTAGGGACTCGTTGATCTCAGGTTCTATAGACCTAATCGAGTCTTCAATCGATGAGATGAGATCTTCCATGCGAATCTGAATCCTGAAAAAAGTTTCAGATATCTGTCCCGCGAGAGATGTGCTTGGTGCTAATGGGGCTCCTTCATCATGCACATCTGTCGATTCAGAGGTGCCTAATGCTTTCTCCATTAGCTGACGAGTCCTTTCCTCAATATCAGAGGGGGTCTCGGGTTCTTCATCTTCACGCCTGGACAGCGTTCCCACCTCAGCGAAGTACTCCACGATAGCCGAGTTCTGTCAACCGAGCAGCTGTTGCTTTTAAGCTCTCTGCCACTTGTGCGGCTTCCTGAATCTTCTCCATCAGAAGTTTCCTGAATTCAATTGCGGTCAATTCACCGCGGTCCAGGCGCTCAGTCAATTCGCTTCTTTCAGCTTGAAGTTCTGATCGTCGCTTGTACAATTGCTCATATTCAGCAACAAGACTGACTATCTCCGCCTGCACTTCAGAACTCATTTCCCTTGCAGAAATTGGTCGTGGTGCAGGCACTTTAGTACCACTCATTTCAGCTCTGTGCTTCTTCCTTCTCCATTTATCGAAAATTCCCATTTTCATTGATCACCTCAATTGCTATTGCAGTTTGTCCTCCAATTCTTTTTTCTTGGCCTCCAGTTCAACTCTCATTTCACGAGCAACTCTTGCTTTCTCTTCATACTCATCGGCTGCTGCCGGGTCATTCATGGCCATCTCAGTGAGTTCATTCTCCTTCTCGAACAGCTTGGCAATTTTGATTTTCAGCTCTTCTATCTCTTTTTTGATGACTTCAATATCAGGAGGAGTAGTTGGTTCTTCTTTTGCCTTTTCTTCTGCCTTGTCGCCAATTATCACTTCTGTTGGTTCAATACCACCTTCGGCACTCACAGCTCCAGAAACTGTGACTCTAATACCTTCATCGAATCGTTTCTCAAGATTCTTCATTCTCTCAATGATCTCTCTCATCTGCGCCTCTAGCTTGTTGATTGCCAGTGTCTGGCGGTCAATGGTCTTGAACAAAGCATCAGCGAATTGCTCGAAGTTCAGGCCATATTTGAAGCTATCAAGAATATTCTTTATATTCCCAATTTCAGTGATGAGTCTCTTTCGCTCCTCCTCACTAAGTATACTCTTTGTGGTTTCACTTGGATCTGACATCTTATTCCACCTCTATTTCTCCTACTACTGCAAAATCAAGGGTTTCAAAAGCCAACCCTCTTAGCAGTTTCAACCATCGATCTCTAAAGTCCATCTTATTTGCCTGCATGCCGTACGCCGGTACTCCCAGCTTCCTGCTCACCTCTTGAGGCGATAGAGCTCCAGGAAGATCCTGCTTGTTTGCTATTGCTATTGCCCGTGCATAAGGTAACTCGTTCTTTAGAACGGGGTAAGCGACTCTCTTGGTCCATGCCAAGTTCTCAGTAGTAGAGTCTGTCACAATCACAACAAGAGAACCAGCCCGAATTATCTTGCCCCATTCTTGTACGAAACGGTCTTGGCCACCAAGGTCAAACATGCTGAACACATATGGATCAAAGTCTGCCTTTAATAGAGCCTTATCGCCAAAGAAAGTTGGCACATACTCTTGAGGTGGCCCTTGCGATGGCATTGTGGCAAGCTCAAGAAGAGTTGTTTTACCGGTACCACCATGACCTGCAAGACAGACTTTCACTGGAATCCTACTGACAATCCTTCTAAAGCCATCCTTGAAGGGTGAAAAGTCAGTTGATTTCCATTCATCAGTTTCCAGAACACTCTCAAAGGCAGTCATGAATTTTGATACAGCAGATGTCATTGCCTCGTGAACCTTCATTAATGAGGCCTGGCGGTCCATAGTGATGATGAATTGTGTATCATGACTGTTCATGTATACATATCGAAAGCGTTCAATCTCCATGCTGTCAATTTTCCACTCTTGCAGTTTCTTGCAGGATGAGGAAACAAGCATCATTACTGCTTTTGTGTCTAGGTCTTTGTTGGGCACAATGACATCCTCGAACAGAGTCTCGCCATCCTTAAAGACATGAATCTCTCTAATCATATTTGATCACCGTCCAATGTCCAGCAGGTTGGGAACTGGCGATATGGCTTCATGATATACAGATGCCAGAATGAATATGAGCATTGCCTGTCTATGGTTGACCTATCGCCTTTTCTCAATCATTCATCACCTTCACCATTTCCATCAACAAGATCAGTTGATCCAGATGATTCATCAGAGTCATCAGAGGGGGCTTCATCTAGTTGCGATTCTGGCTCAGGCGCCTCATCATTGGATTCAACAGATTCATCTTCTTCTGGCCGGTCGATGTTTCCCGCTGACTCTTCAGTTTCGTCCATGTCAGGCTCGATTGTGTCGTCCTTTAGATCTTCAATGGGTTCTTCATCTGGCATGCTAGGCTCTTCATCAGCTGGGGGTTCTGGTTCGGTAATAGGTTCTCCAGTGTCAGTTTCTTCATCTTCTTCGAGTTCCTCTTCAGGCCCCGATTCTTCTGTTGTTTCTTCTTCAGCCTCTGGCATCAACTCTGCCTTTCCGGTTTCGGGCTGCTCTTCCACCAGCCCTGTGACTTCTACGGGTTGCGCGGCGGTTTCAACTGCTTCTTCCAGTTCGGCGACCAATTCTTCCTCATAAGCAGCATCTTCCCGAGTTGGTTCGGCCTCAATATCTTCAAGCGCCTCAAGCTCATCAAGGAGTTCCTCAGTTTCAAGTGCAATCTCTTCTTCTACGGGAGCTTCCAAGATTGCGCCAAGAACATCAGGGGTGATATTGAGTGTGGCTAGACCAGGCTCAAGAAGCTCCCAGATGATAGTGCCCATGGATTTGATGCCCTCAACACGGGCCTTCTTGTCATTCTCAATAGCTTTCAGTGCTTTGTTAATCTGCTTAATCTGGTAAGGTATACGCATGCGTTGAACTGCGATTGCACCTAGTATACCAAGAATGAACAGCAGACTGACTCCGCCAACCAAAAACAGCGTAGACCTCTCAATTGATAGGCCTATTAATGGTATTTGGACAGTAGGTGGGTCTACATAGACTGTGATGTATTGAGGATCATCCAATACGGTCCAATTCTGATAGCCAGGTGCGCTTGCAAATATCCGGATCTGATAGGGATCGGGGCTCACTTCACCGATGTCATCGGCAAGTATACGAATTATGTACTGAGTTCCATCAAACTGCTCTGCAGTCACCGTGACAGGGGTGTTGTTTCCAATCTGGTATTGAACCGTGGCTGCAGACCCAACGGGTCTGTCATTGACAACATCCCAATACTTGAAGATAAGATTGAGATATTGTTCAGACTCGACTCGATAGGGACCGCCAACAATTTCGGTTCTTGCAGCGAGTCTCATTAGAACTGTGGTAGTTTCAGTTGTGTAGTTCTGAAGTGCTGCAGTAAACACAAGTTCCAGAGTACCAGGAACTTCAAGTGAAGTGTCAGATGATGGATTAAACTCGAAGATGTATTGACCATCACTCCACAGAGCCTCACGCTCAAGGCCATTCCAAATGAAGGTGATTCTCGCACCTTCCAGAACAGTATCATTGTCTCCGTGTGTATATGCCATAATAATCTGAGCTGACTGATCAAGACCATATATCACAGTTAGCAGATCACCAGATACTGAATTAAGCTTGGCAGGCAATGGCTTAATTTCCAGTGAGATTTCAATCTCAGGAATTGTGTAGTTGCCCTTGACTGCTGCAAGCACAAGTGTCAGGTTACCTGCTGGAACTAGTTTTGTGTTCACCGTACCAAGATATCTGTTGAATATTGAATCATATGCGAGTGTTCCATTTATTGCAGGGTACTCTTTCCAATAGAAGTAGCAACTGTCAACCTCAAGTCTTGTGGTTGTGCCATTGATAATAATATCCAGAGTAAGATCGATTGTGTCAGTCCAGTCATAAGTATCATCTAGCGGTAGATTAAGAATATAGGCAGGTTTTGGATTGATCTGCACTTCCACCTGAATCTGTCCATCAACGTAGTTTGGTAATGTATAGATGATAGTAACTGAGTGAGGCAAGTCTGACGATGAGAAATAGTCAGCAGAATCGCCAGTCAGTACAAATGTCCCATTACCAAGAGAGGTCATTGTAACATTAATGTCCTCATAAATGAAGTATACTGAAGCATCAGTCCAGACATACTCATTGTGAACTATATCGCGAATGTGAACTCTGACTGTGAAATCTTCCGACCAGATGACTGGCTCTATTGGATCTGCTGTCATCTCTGTAGGAGTCTGCAAGACAAGAATGATTATTGTGACGGCAAGAGGCTCCTCGTATCCAAGTTTGTTCATTGTGATGACAAAGTAATAACTAGTTGGAAATAGAGGAGAGTCTGCGGTCATTCCAAGCATTCGTGTGTCCATCAAGAATTGATAGTCACCATTGCCCAGCTCAACAATACCAGCAATACTTCCATTGACAAGACTCGTGCTCTTCCATAGTTCAATGTGCACATTATCTGGCCCTTCAATGCCAACAGGAGTATCAATAGTTGTTGACCAGCTGAAATTGAGTAGGTAAGAGTCTGCATAGTAGACTGTCAATAATTGATTCTGAGCGGTTATCCTTGTTGGAGTTGGAAGAACTTCAATGTAAATTGACAGAGAAGTTCCTGTGCACCCAATTCTTGCTGCTTCCACTTGAATCTCGTACACTCCAGGACCAGGAGCAAGTGATGCTGGAAACTCCAGCCAATAGTATTGACCAGTGGCGTTCTCTGTGAAAGTTCCAGAGATACCACCCGCTGGAAAGTTGTAAGTGACAATTACTCCAGAAACATATTCTGATTGATTGGATTGATCTCCAGCGATTACTTGTAGCATGAATGAACGTGTCCAGTACTCCTGAATTGGGTCTTGTAGTGATTTCCCTTCAGATGATGAAACATCCAATGGGATCAGCACATTGACATATACGGTCTCTGAGGCCTTGGTACGATTTTCTATCCACATCGTGAAAGTGACTGTATAGTTTGCTGCTTCTTGAACTGCAAGCATTCTCAATGTGTAAGTTCCATTGTCATAATCAACAAGACTGTATTCTCCAGTCCAATCAATATTAATCACAGAGGCGCCCGCTACGGTGAAAGGTGCCTGAACATAGTCAAAGTCAAACTCTGCATATTCGCTGCCCCATTCAATAGTTATTGTGTCGGATGATTTCAGCGAGATGCTTGTACTTGCGGGAGAAACCAGAAAAGAAACAGATGTACTATCAGCAGCGAGATAATTTTGTTTGGTGGCATAGGCATAGATTCGATATGTGCCATTTGCAACAATATTGTTTGCATACAAGTATGTCAGAGAACTTGATGACTCTACGAGAACAGTTGTCCCTGATGAAACGTCTATCCATGAATACGTCACTGACACACCAGATATCGTTCCCCCATGAACAGTATCTCGAAACTCAAGGGTTACAAAACTTATTCCTGTGCCCCAAGTATAATCAGATGGGTCGGTGGTCCAGACAAGTTCAGTTAGCACTGCATTGATTGTGACTGTTAAAGTGAAAGTATGGTTCATATAGTTCAGTTTATGAAGCCAGATTACAATCTCATAGCTTCCAACATCTGATGTATTGAGGTTGGAGTCCGAGAACCGATAGATGCCGGAGCCAAGATGGGTGAGATTGCCTGTTGAAATAATATTGTTATCGGAGTCATAAATTGTATAGTTCGTAAAGTCGAGATCAGTCAGATTGAGAGCGTCGCGTCCAGAGGGATTTGTTGTCAATGAATATAATGCAGCAAAGCCATCAAGGTAATATGCCTCCAATGAAGTGGCTCCATTTCTAGTAGTACTTGCCACTGAGATAACAACGGTCACAGTATATTCTTCAGGAGCATCATAATTGGGAGTTTCAGCCTTTATTGTTATAATATAGGGTATATTGCTCGCATTCATTTTGAAAAGTAATGTATCAATTGCAATTGTGAAATATATCCCATCGGATGTATAATGCGAGATATATAGATGGTGGGTAGAATTCCACACACCGAACCCAATCACAACACCATTATGAGATATTGTGAAATTCATGGTTCCTGCAAAGTACTCAGATTGATTCAAAGATTGGTCTTCCCACGTTGATGGGCTTGTGCTGGTACGATTGAACCAGCCAATTTGGAATGTCCCATTATCTGCATAATACCATGAATATACGGAGGCTGTGCAGTTGAGTTCGGTATATTTCTGAGTATAAGCAGGTGGTGTTAATGTAATAGTGTTCCAATGGAGATAGTCATATGAAGCATAAACCGAATCACTAGTTTGGGCTGTGTTCTTACTAATAGTAACAGTATAACTCCATCCAATTGAAGTATCATTGGCTTTGATCCAATGAAAATTGTACTCACCCGCACTGTCTGAATAGGCAGTCACAAGAAAAACGCCATTAGCATAGAGATCGATCTTTGCGCCAGTTACTCGGTTGTTATTATTGTCCACAACTCGTATTCGTAGCCAAGTTAGAGGAATAGATATCTTCTTGTAAGCATAACCTGTTGTGTCATAGACATATTCACTTGTATTGTAAGCAGTCTGGCCATAGTCATCAGTTCTGTAGACAACGACTGTCCAGTTGCCCTTTAGTACTCGGTAGAAGGTGACATTTCCATTGGCATCTGTCATATGGGTGATGTTATAGGAGTCCGTAACTCCTGTTGCTATGGGATCTGCTGTGCCTGCTTTTGAGATTCTGACATATGTATTCTCTACAGGTTGTCCATCATAAGCCTCCACATAGAAGTCAATGGTTGTGAGAGGTAGCACCCAGCTTCGTGTGAGATCATCAGTTATCAGACTCTCATCAATGTTATGCGACACGTAAAGACCAAAGTCCGCTTTTGTGTATATATGACCAGTATCGGTGTTGCTATAGGTGAAGTTGAACAACCAATCGCATTTAGGCAGTCTATAGAATGTGAGATCGCCAGATGAGTCTGTGGTCTCATAGTCCATGTACTTCCAGTTCGCCCTTGAAGGATCGCTGGCATTGTATATCCAGACTTTGACTGTTTCTGCGCCAACTGTGCCCAAGGGGTCACCAGCGAGATCATCCAGATGAATTGTGATTGATGCGAGGTCCAACGTGATTGAAACTGGTGTAAATGGGCCATCGGCCACAGCTGTGCCGCTCCAGGTCACGTTCATTCCTGTAGCACCAGCTTCAGGAGTAAGCCATGTTGTTGTATCAATCCAGACATCGATTCGGTATGTCTGATTGAGAAGACCAATGAAGGTGACGTTTCCATCTGAGTCCGTGAGATCGGTATAGGGTGCACCAGTTGGCTTGTACAGTCTTGCACCAGTAATGGGATTGAGAAGCGTGACATTTGCTCCCTCGATATTGTTTCCACCAAGATCCTTCACATTGATTCTGAATGAATAGGATGACACATTGCTTATTTCTCGAAATATGGGCAGATATCGGGAAGTGGCGTTGAACACTCTCATGTAGCCATCCTCGCCCTCTGCACCGTTCCAGACTGCAAAAGCACATTCTTCCTTAAGAACAGTACCTGCCTGAACAGTCACACTTGGATGATATGTGTCCCAGAATTCATATGAGCTTGTATCCCACCATCTGTAATAGTAGTTATTGAAGTCATCCTCATGACCTGCTGGCATGTTGTAGGCCTCATGCAAGATTCTGACAGTGCCATGAGAAATGCCGTTGTTGTTCCACCAGCCAAAGCCTGCAGGTAAACCCTTGTTTGAACTTGGGGCCCAGTTACTGTAATAGGTCTGGGTTCCATCAGGGGCCACCTCAATTCCCTCAATAGTCAAGTAAGGGTAGAACACCCATTCATCAGTACGCCCTGAACCACCAGTAGAAGCAGTGTATTTGATGTATATTCTAGTGATCCAGCCCCATTTATAGAATGTATAGGTCACATTCAATTTTGCATAAGATCCAAATGGAAGCTGGGTAGTATAATTAATGAAGAGGGGACCATTGATGTTTACAAAAGTTGTGCCTGAGATGGGAGGAGTTGCAGAGGTCGCCTGCCCTCCAAGACCATCAGGATTCCAGTGCATGCTTCCACGATTGGTGCCCCAGTTCCAGTCCCAAGTTCCATCAGCCTTCTTGTGGGCACCATTAGTGATCTTTCCACCGGCTGCATTGTACATGGTGACATTGTACCACTCCCCACGAAAGCTCCAATAATTTACATCGAACTTTCCAGAGAGAGCCCCCGTAGTTCGAGCAAACCAGACGACTGAGTCATAGTTTGTCTGTTCAATTGTTGTTAGTTCTGAAAAATAGACCCAGTAGACTGAAGTGCTGTCAGCGCTGATATTGGCGTACCAGAAGACTGTGGCACTCTTCACATAGTTGGGGTTTTCCCAATATGTGTAGTTGTATACTTGAGATGGGACCTCGACATTGTTACTGTCAACAACACGGATGGAATACTTGTAACAGGTATTGTTCTCAAAGGTCAGCCACACGTGAGTAGGAACATCAACACGAGTGGTAGAGTTCGTGTCGGTGAGATTTACATGCATTCTATAATGGAATGTTGTGTTCCACCAAGGCGTCGACTCCTCAATATCTGCTGATATTGTGGAGTGATTCGTCACTGCAAGGTCTTGTCTGACTGTATCAAAGATAGCATTGTTGGATCCTGGAATCAACAAGAAAACGAGAACAAATGACAGAAGTAGTATCTTTCTCCGCATCGTTAGCATATCATTGCCTCCATAAGAAAATGGGGATAAGAGTGAGCCTGTTCACTCCTCACCTCCCTGTTTAGGTGACTTGAGAAGGGCAAGGAGTTCCTCCTTTGTGAGCGCTTTCAACTCCTCCACACTCATGGATTCCTTGATTTCTGGTGGCAAACGCTCAATGATCTCCTCCTTTGAGAGTGACTCGCCAATATCAGTTGACTCGGTCGACTCGGCCATATCTTCTTCAAACGATTCGTCAGTTGGCTCTTCAGAGTCTGCTTCGGAGTCTTCAGAAACTGGTTCCTCTTCCAATGAGTCAGGTTCCTCAGTAGTTGTGTCTTCACTCTCTTCAGCTTCTGGTTCAATGGCAGGTTCGACAGGGGCTTCTTCACCTTCCAATTCAGCTTCAGCTTTGGCCTCTGGTTCGGGTTTCTCTTCAGCCTCAGCTTCAACCTCTGCTTCAGGCTCAGGTTCAGGTTCAGCTTCAACCTCTTCAGTGGGCTCTTCCACCTCTGGCTCTTCTGCCGCTTCCTCAACCTCTGGCTTAATCTCAGTTGGTTCCTCAGGAACTTCCACTGCCTCGAGTTCAGCCTGAAGTTCGGCCTCATAATCAATAGGCTCTTCAGGAGCTCCTTCTGCCTCGCCAATGTCTTCGAGGGCATCTAGTTCATCAAGCAGACCCTCGGTCTCCTCATCAAGGACTTCCTCGTATATTTCAGATGGACCAACCTCAATCACTGGGGCAGGTAGATTCAATTCTGCTAGACCAGGAGCCAGCAGCTCTGCAATCACCTGACCCATGCTCTTGATTCCTTCTACCTCTGCCCGCTTCTGGTTCTCAATTGCCTTTAGAGCCTTGTTGATCTGCTTTATCTGGTATGGAATCCTCATGCGGCGTATGGCCACTGCTCCAGCAATTCCAATGAGAAATATGAAGCTGATTCCACCTGCCAGTATCAACCAAGACTTTGGAATGGGACCAATGAAGTTGGAAAGTACTGGAATCTCAATCTGAGGTTCGATGATGAGAACAGTGAAGCTCTCGGGATATTCAGTCTGAGTGTGATTCTGATAGCCAGTTGCCAAGGCAATTATGTAAAGTGGATATGCATCTGTGCTCTCTTCACCAATTGCAGTGGCTGCAATGTCTACAAAGTATCCATTTGTATCATGGTTGTCAAGGTTTACAGGCATTGTGCTGCCATCCGGGAGAATCAAAGTAAGACTGATGATGGCTGATACAGGCACCTCGCGATCATTAGTCAAATCATAATACTTGAAGTGCAGGCGTAGAATCTGGTCAGACTGAAGTACTTGATTCTCGACCTGAATCTCTGTCTGTGCAATCAAATGGAGAGACACATTATAGGTCTGTGCTGTATAGTTCTGAAGCTCGGCATGGAAGGTCAAGACATAGACTCCGGGAACATCAAGTGTGGTTTCACTTGGATTAAAGTCGCATACATAGTTCCCATCACTTGGAATTCCATTTCTTGTTAGTCCAGCCCAGTCATAGTAGACTGTTGCACCTGATAGCGGTGTACCACCAACCATTGAGTATGTGAGCACGACTCGTGCAGTCTGGTCTACACCAACAATCGCTACTATGGAGTTCACATCACCAATCAGAGTTGTGCTGACTGGATTGACGGTTGCGGAGATTAGAAGATCTGGAATCGTAAAGTTCTCATTGATCACACGTACAATCAAGTTATAGCTTCCTGAGGGAACTTCACTAGAGTTGAACTCAACATAGTAGTCATGGGTGCTTGGCAAGAAGGTCATTGGATGGAGTGTATCATAACCACTCCATAGATAGTAGACTGCTGTGTCATCTATCGGCGTGTTTCCACCACCATAGATGTTATTGACACTCACACGCACAGTCACCATATCACCCCAAATCACCACTATTGGATCATCAGTTGTCGGATCCTTGTTTATGACACCAGGAATCGGGTCGATGATGACTGATGATGAGTTGGTGCTATCAACATAATTCGGGATAGTATAGGTGAATGTCAGGTTATATGGAATGGCTGATGCTGCAAACCAAGCATCTGAGTCTATTGCCACTGTGAAAGTGCCATCCAGATTGTTGGTCATCACAGCTGAATATGTGCCATATGAAACGGTCACCTGTGCACCAATCCAGATTAGGTCACCATGCCTGTCATCATATAGACTTGCGGTGATTGTGAAGCTGTCTGACCAGTTGACATTGTCAATCGGGTCCACTACAAGTGATGCATCGGTCTCTCTGACGAGAATGATGACTGTTGTGATATCATGTGGCGCGTATCCATCTTTTGCATGAGTTATTTGAATCACATAAACTGCTGCCCCATCAGTATTCATTTCCAGAGCCCGGGTGTCAACTGTAAAGTGATACCAGCCTTCGCCCTCATTTACACCTGTTGTGATATAAGTACCAAGTGATGCAAGATAGTAAGTTGTTGAATCTGCAGAAGTTATTGGTTGGTTATCCAAGGTGTTGTTCCAATAGAATCGTACATCAAACACATCTGCATAATATACCTCAAAGAAACTCTGTTCTAGGACTATCTCATTTGGTACGGAGTTGATACGCACAAAGATAGTAATGCTTGATGATGTGGAACCAGCCATGGTTGCAGATATTGTCACAGTATACAATTGACTCAAAGGCAGGGCATCATATGCATTGAGAGTGACCGAATATGATCCATTGCCGTTGTTTGTCAGAGTACCACTTTGATCTACTACATATTGCATATACCACTGATATGTTAAATCAGCACCGTCAACAGTTACGTTTGTTCGTGATATGTCGTATACTATGACGTCAATAGTAAAGTTGTGTGTCCAGTATGTTTCCAATGGATTCTCTGCAGAACTATATTCCGATACAATCTGTAATGGGACACGAACAATAACTGTCAGCAGAATTGACTTGCTCTCATGGTTATTGTAGCTTAGAGTTAGGTCCAATGCATAAGTTCCTGATTCAATATCGGTTTCAACACTGATAGTGTAATGGCCATTACCCAAATCTCGAATTAGCACTGATGATATAGTCCAATTATGACTGCTTGATGCAGAGGCCAAAAATGCAGAGTCCTCAACGCGTTCATAATACACCTCAAATTCTGCAGACTCGCCCCAGTCTACAGTGATGGAGTTGCTACCTACAACTGTTAATGTTGTAGGAGCATTGGATACAACAATTCCACTATACAGAGCTGTGGCAGTTGCATAATTGGACTTTGAACAGGTGATATTCACATCCCATGTGCCGCTGGGCACTATATTTCGTGAGAAGTTGTAATAGTATATGCTGCTAAATGGACTAATAGTCAACTCCTGTGTGACAACGATTTCGCTGGTTGTAGGATTGATCCAGCGAACAGTTAAACTCACACCAGCGAGATCTGGACTAGTGTTGTTATTATTAAGCAGGTATTCAAAACTAATAGTGCCAAGTAATGGTGCCCAGTTGTAGTCAGGAGCAACAATGTTGGCTATTTTCATGGGGGCTTCCACAATTGTGAGTGTGAAGCCTTGTTCAGCTGCCTCATAGTTCAATGCATCAAGATTAATTGAAACAATATAACTTCCAACTGTCAGGCCATTCAAGGCTGACGATGGGAGTGTGAAGGTTCCATCTGTGTTGTTCACAAGATTGCCAGAACGGATGAGTAGACCTCCAGAATAGATCTCATATGAATAGACATCCAATGCGGTGATATTGCCCAAGTCCGCATTAGACAAGTCTTCAAGCCAGAAGAGATGATCCTCATTCATCCTGTAGGGTTCTGTGAAGGCTAATGCAGTGTCAGACCCGAAGGCGGTCTGAGCATTATGTACTGTTAGATATATGACAAAATCATTGGGATCATCGTATCCATCCGTATGTGCCGTGATGATGACCTTGTACGGGTTACCACTTGCATTGAGCTTCCAATATGCTAGATCAATAGTCACATTGAATTTCCGTTGATTCGGTGATGGATACTGCTCAATATAAGTAGTAGTTGTTAATGTCCATGAGAATTGTCCAATTAACGTGGTGCCATCGTATGTGTAAATTGAAACCGTCAATATGCTACTCAAATCATATGAGATATTTTTCATTTCGGGAGTCGCAAGTGTAGAGGTATAGTTGTAATACTCTATTAAGAATGTGAAATTATTATACCAGAATGCATCCTCAAATCCTGAGGTCGAGGACAGTTCAGTATATGTTTGCGAGTATTGCGGTTCAGGAAGTATAAGTATGTTTGTTGTTAAGCTGTAGTCAGCATCCACCCAAGTCCAATTCAAAGAGTTGCCCTTTGTCACGTTAACCGAATAGCGATAATTGAGTGGGCTGGTCATATTGCCCCGAATCCATTGAAATGTTATGTGTCCACTTGCATTTGTCTGACCAGTGGCCAGCAATGTGGAATTATCAATGAGTAGGTCTACGGTTGCGCCTTCAACGGGATTACCACCAGTCATTACACGAACAATTAAACTTGTGAGACGTAAATTGATCTCTGTAGAGGTGAAGCTCTGAACATTTGACAGGACTTGACTGTTATTCCAAGTCTTTTGACCAAAGTCATCATATCTCCAAGTATTGACATTCCAAGTGCCATTTACTATCCTGTTGAATGTGACATAACCACTACCATTTGTCACTTCTGTGAGGATGTAAATATAATCCACACCATTAGCAGTGTTGTTTATTTCCACATGTGCATTAGGAACATTCTTTCCGTCCCAGCTGTACACATGAATCTGAAGAGAGGTCAGTGGGAATTCCCAATTATTATGTACAATAGATCCTGCACTAAACTCACTGGCAGAGATTGTCCAGTTGGCGTACCTTCGAATGACCTCATATCCAAACAGATTGTAACCATTAGCACCAGCGTATTTTGCATACAAGTTATAATCGTTCTGAGGAACGCGTGGAAAGACCAGCCAGCCAGTGCCATTGGCTTGAGCCTGATGGACATATTGGTTGAAGTCAACCCCAGTGCAGAGCCTCATGAATACATCTTCATCAGGAGTGTCATCCATAGAAACTCCATCTAAATCACTCAAGTGAATGTAAATCGATGCCATATCCAGAGTGATCTGAACTGGTGTTACTGAGGAGGTTATGGCATGATTTGAGGTATCATTGACCCATATGTAGGTTTCAGAGGTGGTCAGCCATGAAGCAGCATTGATGCCAGTTCTTATCTGATAGGTTTGGTTCGAGAGACCCTCAAAGACTATCATTCCCGAACTATCGGTTGTGCCGGTTCTGGTCCTGCCCTGCTCGTCCACCCATAGTGTGCCATTTGTGAAATGGATACTGACTGACGCTCCTTGAACGGGCTCGCCATCGAGATCGACAACGGTTATGTCAAACTCGAATAGGTGCTTTTCAATTCCGATAATATGAGAGACCCCATATTCATCCTGATCTGGCACATAGGCAGGAACCATCCAGCCATAGCCCTGGTCACCATATGGGGCATAAGGTGCACTTGTATAGAACCGTGCAACCCTGGTCACGCTGATTGTTGTATTGGATGAGATAGTGTATAACGAGGGAGATGATGATAGTGGTAGAAAGAAATCAGCTCCACCCGCGGGAATGTCAAGAGTGCCACTGTTTGCACCCGTGATTGAGACCTGTGCATTCTCACAGGCATAGATGAAGAACTTCATTTGACTGAATCCCCACAGTTTGAAGTCTGTTCCAAAGCGGTATCCATTTGTTGTTGGGACCCAATCGCCATAATCGGTCGCACTTGTAGGACTGTAAACACCTTCTACCATTAATTTGGCATTAGATGTGCCCACAATATGCAGCAAGTCCTCAGGATCTGTATCACTGGCAGTACCGGGCGCTATATCATAATAACCATCAGCGGCTATTATTTGACTTGTTTCTAGTGTCCAACCAGAGCCAGTATTTCTATAGACCGAGATTGTAGCAGAATCTGAACCAACATTTGTGACACGGATACGGTCTCCCGTATTGCCCATGCCAATTGCATAGAACTCCTCATCAACCAGAGAACCTGTCAATGATGGATAAGGACCCATAACATCACGCGAATAAGCAGCATCTACATCTCCGCTTCGGACGGATACTGGCTTAGTCGAGTTGACCATATACACTGTCTGGTAGGTCACATCTCTTTTAGATATATATTCGCCTGCAGAGAGTTTTGCAGGCCATGATGTGACTGCAGTGTTGTTGTAAAAGACCCAGCCGCTATCAAGGGACTCGGAAACAGTCCAAACCCATACTTCAGTGTTGTCGCTGTGCGCCTGTATCCAATACTTGCCCTCATAGTAGCTATCAAACCCTGAAACGCCTCCAATGAGGAATTTGGTTCCAAGGCCATCACTCAGCTCATTGACATTTGGATACCAGTCGTTAACAGCAGGGTTGCTATTCTTATGACCACTTCCTGCTGTGACTGCCAAAGGATAATTCGATTCAATCTGATAGAAGCCCAAGAACGCTGTGTTGATATATGTATCAACATTTGGTTCAATTCTTACAACCTGATATCTATTTAGAGTGCCTGTGGGGTCATTTGTGACAACACCAGACTGAATGATACCAGTTGCTGATGCCCATTGAGTGTCGATGTTTCTTGGATCATCCCACACATTATTAGAGGTGTCCCACATCTTGACAACATAATTGTTATTATCATAATATGATATCAGATTCAACATAGAGTAGGTGTAGCTGCGATACACGAATGGATAGAAATCTGGATAACTCACTGAACCCATAGAGGTCTTTGAGTAGTAGATATAATAATTCATTTCAGTGGTACCCTTACTCACATTTACCTTGAAGCTGATTCTTGTGGAGAGAATATAGTTTCCTGATGCATCATATGTAGTGTTCCATAAAGTGAAGGGCACTGAGATCCAATTGGGATTCGAGTAATATAGCACTCTGAGCGAGTCGCGATAACAATGCCCACTCTCAAAAGTCAAGAACGGATGGACGGGAGTCAATGTGCGGTCCACTATATTGGGTTCTGTGAAATTGAAATATCGCCGATAAATAAAACTTGAATTCCACCAAGATGCTAAATCCTGAGTGCCCGCTACTGATGTTACACCGTCATATATCCGGAAATTGTTGTTTTGATTTAAGGTCGTATCAATGGCTACTGTGTTATTTCCTGATAATGGAATCAAGAAGAGAACAGTCAGTGCGATGAAAACAGATAGCTTTGCCACCCGCTTCATCTACTCACCCTCCTGTATCTTTCCTGAGAGAGATTGACTTGGATGCGATGCCTTTAGGACTTCGAGATAATGAATGGCCTGGCGACTGACAATCTCTTCATCGTTGTAGAGATCAATGGTTCTCTGTATCAACCATTCTGGATAGACTGTGACTACCTCAGGATTACATTTCAATAAAAGATGCTCTCTGCCGGATTCGTCATTTATTCTCATTACAATGCCGCCCTTCTCAAGCTTTTTGACATGCTTCCGCACATTGGCCTTTGTGGTTTCAAGAAGGCTTGGAAGGTGTTCGGTCTGCTGTGGTCCAGATCTTAGAATTCGCAGGATGTCATAGACATCAAAATCAAGCATGAATTTAGCAAGAGTTTCAGCCTCAACCCAGATTGTTTCGGACAGGTCTTTTCTCAATCGGGCGATGTATTCACGATGATATTTCTTTGTGGCATCAATATACTGCTTGGCCACTTCAGGAGGAACCTGTTTTGATTGAACTGCCTTTACAGTTTCGCGTGAGATTGTTCTGAGAATGAATAGTGCCCTTGTCAAGTATATGACTTCAGAAGACAGACCCTCAACCCAACCGGTGGCTATAATTCCCATCTTTACCAGTGGGCGTAGTACAATATCTACATCAATCTTCTTTCCAACTTCTTCAAATATCAACTGCTCAAGATCTGTGGATTGCACCGTCCCATCACGCATGAGCTTCTGAAGAATTGCCCTTCTAACAGGATCGTTGAGTATTGACGCCTGTCGCTGTTCTGGCGACATCTGGGTGTACCGTGCAATCTGCTTGTATAATTTTGGAACCATTTTGATGTATTCATCATTTTCTGCATTAAGAAAGATCTGAGTGGCTATCTCCGGTAGGGCGTCTTTGTACACATCAGGGTCCTCATCAGGTTCAAGAACAAGGAAGACCATTGAGGGCAAGCCCTTCAGGTGCATATTCAGACCACCGTAATACACAGCTAGTCTGAACTCGTCAAACGTCAGAGCATTGAATCCTGGCTTCTGAGACTCCTCAGTCTCACCCAGGGTGGCTATTCCATAGACACGCATACTAGTTGTTGGATCGAGTCCAACCTTTAGTGAACTTGGAGTCTTTGCGGTGACAACAGGTCCAAGTTCATCATCCCATTTCAACACAGCAAGTCCTTTCGGCATTTTATATCGCATCCTGTCCGATTCTTCATCAAATGCTTCAATGGGATTAGAACCCAAGTCCAATAACTATCAAGGAGTATTCGTTTGGGTTGATTGAAAGTGAGCAGCAATAGGTCCCCATACTGCAACACATCTTGGTTGAGTTCAAATCCCACTGGCTTGATAGTAATAGGATATATTCACTGCATGTGACTAATAAGATAATCCATGATTTTTAAAAAATATATTGTATATTTATATTTCTAATGTAATATTTCTTTAATCTGATTTGATAATCAGTTTAAAAATACTTGAATCAAAAAATGAAGTGGAAAATTATCAATTGTGATTATTTGGAAGAACAAACTTCAGTAAGGAGTCAAAGATCTGTTAGATTCCGAAGATAAAGACGGTCATATTATTGCCAAAGCCGCCTATATTATGAGTCAGCCCAATTGAGGGAGAGTCCACTTGAAGTCCATGCGGTGCCTCACATCTCAACTGCCGTATTATGTCATGAATCTGAGCGATTCCTGTTGCGCCTGTGGGATGGCCACGTGCCTTGAGACCACCAGTGGTATTTACTGGAATTGAACCATTCACTTCGGTTTCGCCATTTTTCACAAGACAAATTGCGTGGCCGCGTTCACACAGGCCAATATCTTCCATGTCAATAAGTTCAAGGATTGAAAATGCATCATGAAGCTCGCAGACATTAATATCAGCGGGAGTGATATGTGCCATCCTTAGAGCAGTTCTAGCTGCTATAACTGTAGCATTCAATGATGTGAGAGAGAGTCTATGCTGAACTGCGTGATAATCTGTGCCATGACCAACCCCGATCACCTTGACAGAGCTATCCCTTAGACCCAGCTCTTTTACTTTTGATTGTGACATGACAACAGCGGAAGCGGCACCATCGCTTGTTGGACAGCAATCAAAAAGAGTCAATGGATCTGCCACGATGCGAGAGTTGTTCACTCTTTCGACTGATATCTCCTTCTTGAAATGAGCGAGCGGATTTTTTGCACCGTTTCTATGTGCCTTGACTGGGATTAGGGAGAGTTCATCACGAGTGAGACCATATTCATGCATATACCGTCTTGCTACCATTGCTGCGAGCGCTGCTGGTGTCGCCCCATATCGGGTCTCATTCTCATATGACATCATCTTGGCCAGAATCTTTGATGCTACTCCGCGATCAACAGATGACATTTTCTCGACGCCAATGACAAGGACAATGTCTGCAAGACCCCCTGAAACTAGCGCGACAGCTGCTTCAAAGGCGCTGGATCCAGATGAGGGCCCAGATTCGACTCTGAAGGCACCAGCAGGGACTAGACCAAGATGATCAGTCAGTAGAGTTGAGAGATGACCGACGCCTGTAAACTCATCAGGATTCTGGGTCCCTATTATCACCCTGTCAATTCTTTCGCTAATGCTTTCAGAATCATTCAATGCGGCTATTGCAGCATCACGAGCCAATTCAATTATCGAATTATCAGAAACCCCAAAGGGGGTCATTCCCACGCCAGCTACAAAAACATCATCCATGGGCATCAACCTATTCAATAAGAACCAGTAGGTCGTTGGGAGTTACGGAGGACCCGACTTCAATATTTATCTCTTTCACAACTCCGTCGTTGGGGGCCTTAAGCTCATTGAACATCTTCATGGCTTCCAGTATGCACACTGTATCACCGGCACTCACAGAATCGCCAACATTGACTTTGACTTCAGTGATTTTTCCAGGCATTGGAGGATACACGCCACCTTTGACACGTTTACCACTGGCCGCCTGAGTGGGTCCTGTATGAGTGGTGGTATCAGAAGTCCTGATCCGTTCCCATTCGACTTCAAGTGGCTCTTCATTGATCTCTATTATGTATCTCTTGCCCTTTCGTGAGTTCACCCTCACAGAATAGTCAGTGTCCGTGCTATTGACAGTCCAAGACCCATCGGGATTTTGTGATGCTTTGAGTGTGAATGACTGATCTCCAACATTGACTATCAGCACACCGCCCTCATCAAGCCTCTCAATCTTCACTTGATGACTTCTACTATCAATTTTCAGGGTGTATTCAGGACTCATTATGGAACCCCCAGTCTTCCGTTTCTCATTGCCTCACGCCTGCCAGCCAAGGCCCAGAGTGATGAGCTCTTTTCCCATGAGCCAAATTGTACAAGATAGTCTATGGAATTTGTACGTGCCATTTGCGCCCATGAGGAACCATGAGCAATGGTATCACTGGGTCCAATCGTTGCTTGGGCACTCATGTGAAGAACTGATGCGATGATTGCAGCCTCGAGTTCTTCAGTCATTTCGCCCCGTTTCTTGCGTGCATTTCGCCTGATTAAGAATTCTTTTGCATACTGCGGAAACAATGCATATGACACCTCATCACGTGGAAGGTGAGGAATGTCTGCCAATGCCTCTCTTGCCTTCGGGAGACCAGGCTCCAGAAGGTCGGCGGGTCTGCAGTCTATTGGGTCCTCATCACCAATGGCCAACTCCTTTATCTCAGGATCAATCGGTGCTGGCGGACGACCATAATATCCGCGGATATACTGTTTTACCTCATGAGGAATAATTGAGTATCGTTTTCCAGTGATGACATTAAGGGTCGCTTGTGTTCCCACAATCTGACTAGATGGTGTCACAAGAGGAGGATAGCCAAGTTCAGCCCTCACTCGAGGCACTTCCTCTAATACCTCATCATATCGATCCAGAGCACCTTGCTCTCTCAGTTGATTATCAAGGTTTGAAAGCATTCCACCAGGCACCTGAAACACAAGGACCTGTGGATTGACGCCCTTTAGACTTCCCTCGAACTTTGCATATTTTCTACGGACCTTTCGGAAGTAGTCTGCAATCTTCGCCAGAAGGTTTATGTCGAGACCTGTGTCCCTTTCGGTCCCCTTTAGGGACTCTACAATTGACTCAGTGGCAGGTTGTGATGTTGCCATTGAGAATGATGAAATGGCACAGTCAACAACATCAACTCCAACTTCTGCAGCTTTCAGATACGCAAGCGAGGCCATGCCTGAGGTCATGTGGCTATGAAGTTGAATGGGGATGTCAAGTTCTTCCTTCAAACGACTCACAAGTTCGCCAGCCGCTTGGGGGGATATTAGACCTGCCATGTCCTTGATGCAGATCGAGTCTGCACCCATCTCATAGAGAGTCTTTGCCTTTTCTACAAACTTCTCTGTGGTGTGAAACGGACTCAGAGTATAACAGAAACTTGCCTGAACATGACCACCCTCACGTTTGACAAATCTCATTGCTGCTTCCATATTGCGTACGTCATTCAGAGCATCGAATATTCTAAATATATCAATACCCACTTTTACTGCTTCGACAACAAATGCCTCCAGAACATCATCAGGATAGTGCTGATAGCCAACAACATTCTGAGCCCTCAGAAGCATCTGGAATTTCGTCTTGGGCATTGCATCGCGTAGGGTTTCAACCCGCTCCCAAGGATCCTCGTCAAGAAAACGCATCATCGAGTCAAAGGTGGCCCCACCAAACATCTCAAGAGAGTGATAGCCAACCTTGTCAAGTTTCTCGCAGATTGGAAGCATATCTTCTGTACGAAGCCTTGTTGCTATGAGCGATTGATGGGCATCACGGAGCACGGTTTCGGTTATCTTGAGCTTGGTCATATTCTTCGAATGGACAATCGTTTATAGATATATAGAAGTTCTGATATCTTGAAAAATCACTGAAAGACCATGCAACCATTTTCGACATATAACTATTGAAGATTAAGTTTAAGTCGAGGTAATGATTTAGAACTACAGACTTCCTGAAAGAGTCAGTAAGTCAATCATCAGAATGATCTAAAGTCAAAGGAGTTCTCCTCAATGTCCGAAGAATGTGCGATTTTCGAGAGTGATGAGTATCTTGCATTTCGGACCAGAAATAGACGGAAAATTGTATATGGCCTTTGCATGATGGCTCTGTCATTCATTTACTTGTACGTCGTAACAACATTATGGCCTCAAAGTGGTCTTATGTTAACGGTTTCATTCATATTATTCGTAATCCTCCTTTTAGCAGGATTCGCAATATTGATGTACTTTGCATTTGTTGGTAGATTTCTGTTTGGGGGGATCAGGATTCTTTCAAGACTTGGAGAACCAACAGTGAATTGGAACAAGCGATTTGCATACATTGTTTATGATGAGGTCTATATCATAATAAATGGAAAATCCTCACTATTATCTTTTGTTGCATTTAGAGGAACTCCCCAGATATCGGACAAGAAATCTCTAGGCATTCCGAATAACTACTTCCAGTGGAGTCCAAAGGTCGAAATTGGAAAGATCAAGTTATTCAGGAGAGAGGGAGTCTTTAGAGTACCTTCAGCGGAAGGGGATTATGTTGAAGGGGAGGCAATTGTATACGCCCGTAGCTTGCAGCCTTCAGAGTTTGAGTGGACTGTCCCAAAGTTTAGCAAAGAAGAACTTAATCAAATCATTCAAGAAATAAAGCATGAAACACGCTTTGCATGATTATGGCTAGACTGCTGTTTGTATGCAAGTAAAACCGCCATGACGTAAATTATGAGCGGGAGAACAATTTCAATAATGTAGTATTAAGTTGGTCTTGAAGAGGCATGTGATTGGTTTTAGATAGAGAGTAATTTGATCTTCGCATACTTTTTTGTTTGATGACCGAGCGCAAAATTTCAGCGTGCCAACCTATTTCGTGTTGAGGGTGTGTTGAGTGTCATCTAAAAGGAATGATAAGCAGGAGGAGGAATCACTTGTTTCAATCTATTACTAAATTTGGGATGTGAAGCGGACATCTTCAACCTTGAACTGAAACTTCTTGTTTGAATCATTGATTATGTCAACCAAGACGCTTCGAATTGTACATAGGTGTACTGCAATTAGAGGATAGTTAAATCAAGTGCTGACCATGTCAACTGAACAAGACCTCATGAACAATCCTGAGTTTATAGAGTTTGTAGATCAAAAGATTCGGAAGCAGAGTGCTGGAGCTGTGTTACTCATAATATCGATAGCTGCCATTGTGGCATCTTTTCTCTTTGGCTATTCAAATCTCATACTCGCTTTTCTGCTTGTTACCGTAGGAGGGCTACTTTTAATCTCAGGATTCATCATGATCTTTCATTTTCGAGTTTCACAAGCCTTTCTGGTTCGATGCCATGACATTATCAGCAGAGTGGGAGAACCAATTTTCAATTCGAAAAGCGAGGTCATCTATGCAATCATAGATGATGTCTATCTGCTTGCAAAGAACAGGGCAGGCTACCTCTACTTCATCGCATTCAAAGAAGCGCCTCAGCAGACTGAAAACGAATCAGTAAAAGGCCCGGGATTCCAAGCCATATCAGGAAAGCGTGTGAAAATTGGTGATGTCCCGTTAATCAGGACTGAAGGAAAGTATAGACTTCCATCATCATACGATGGGTTTGTTGAGGGAGGAGGAATAGCATATTGCTATGAACAGATCAGGTATAGTGCTCAATTTGATGAGTCGTTGTTCTCACGAGAGAAATTACTTGAGATAATCAACTATGTCAAAGATGATGCAAGATCGCCAACGCCATAATCTAGCTGCTTTGATTCAAGTCCTTCTCAGGGATGAATAAAGCCTCATACAACTTCACACCTTTGGTGCTGTAATGTTCATTCCCAGTGTAAAATAATCTTGGTACTTTGAATGCCAGCAAGAGTCTCAAAGGATAGTTGTATTGCTCTCTGAGAAGATTAATCACTTGTGCAGTCTTCAATGAGATGGTGGGCTCTCGAGATGCATTATATTTAGCATCTCTAATTTTTCTTAGTTGATACCACTTGTACAATGCAAAAGGTATGGTTCCAAAGAGAATGAGAGCAGCCACCAAGATAAAAATCATTACAAATATGAAGTCTACGCCTATCATACCAAACATATTGACTGTTAGAAGGAAAATAGGGATCAGTACAACAATAAGTGGTATCATAGCTCTATATGTTTTCAATTCGACTTCCAGTGATTTGACAGATACTTCTTGATTCTCTTCAATTTCAAGAGATGAAGCAATCTTGCTCTGAAATTTGGCCAAGTGGCGCGGACCAGCGACGCTGATAAAGATAAACGGCTGTGGGGGAGGGGGAAACGCGACCAGCCCTAAATCATCAACTCCGGCTTCAGTTAATGAGAGATATGATATAGCCAGACTCAATGGCCCTCGCCGCATTCCAAAGAATGATCGTTTCATAGAAGAATGATACCAATAGACGGCCAATCCGAGTCCTATTGAAATTATGAGTGTGGGAAGCAGCCAAAAGAATTCAATCACCAATGCTCTTAGTCCAATAACCAGAGAGATTAAGAAGATTGAAGCCAATACGACAATAAAACTGATAATAAAGAGATAGAAGGAAGTATAGTCTTCAGGATAGACATCATCTTTTCTCTTCAGAGTTCGCTCAACAAAAGACCTTGTTTCTTTAGATTCAATCTTGTCCACCACTTCGGAAACAAGAGAGAAGGTCTCAGTGGAAGGCTCTTGGATCTGTTCATCATATTTAATGGACTCTGTTTCAGGGGTTGCTTCAAAGACCTCATCAAGATCACTAATAATAGCATCCATTCCACGAAAGTACCGAAGAATTGTCCTGACTATGTTATTAGCACTCATTCTTCCACCTATGAACAACGGATCATAGAAGAGAAGTGGAATTGAAAAAAGCATCATACCACCAAGAAGTACAAATGACCAGATTTGAAACAATGTTGAGATCTGATACAGTTGTACAATGAAAAGGACATAAACAACAGAGAGGACAATATACAAAATGCGGTTAATATTTCGTTTTGTGTCAAATTTTTGTCGAGTCAATGTCCATAATCCAGATGTTTGAACTCTCATCATCTCGTTAGAAATATCCGTTATAGAAGTTTCATGCGGTTTCATTTCTGAGGCATCAGTCTTGAGACCGATGGACCGTCTGATTATTTCACCGTATAGTCCACCCACCATCTGCAATTGACGAATTGCTTCTTGAGCAATAGGATCCCCATCAACTTCTACACGTTTCTTCAGTTTTTCATAAGCTTTTAGTGTGTATGCCATTGCATTCCGAGTTACAAGTTCTTTCCGAAGTTTCTCATCAATCGATGCGTCCACTCCCATGAGTCTTAGAAGTGTCGGTGATTGACCACAGGCCGCCATTATAATTATGAAGAAGATTATTGTGCTTAGTTCATCTAGGATAAACTCAATCATTGAAGAGGGATTGTAAACATGCATTAGCCAAAAGACAGGAAGAAGAAGAATAGCCCATGTAAGCATAAGAAATGATGTTCCTCTTGATATGTAAATGAATGATAGAACAAGTCCAAGTAGAATTCCAAGTCCGACTAGTACAAGGCCATAGAATATTGTTCCAAAAGCAAGAATAAGACTCTCTGCGAACATGTGTGGAATAATATCTGCCATTGCAAGAGATGCTATGGCTATTTGTATGATATAACTCAGAATTATTGGGAAGAGGAAATAGATCTTCCAGTACATACGAATATGCGATAGCCAAGGTGATTCTATATTTATCAGGCCTTTTGCAATAAATATCGATATTACAAAGAATATAATGAGTGGAACAATGATCAGCCAAGGAAAATTAGCAATGATAATTGGTGGCGTAAATATTTGCATTATATCTCCTATATACTGTTAATTATGAGTGTAATTAATCATTTTGGTCAATTATAATAGATTGAGAGCAATATTTCAATAATTCGAAAATAATTGTACTCGACTAATGCTGCCTAGGTTTTAATGTTTGTTTATAGTGGAATGTTTCCATGTTTCTTGGGGGGACGTGTCTGCCGTTTGCTCTCCAGCATTTGAAGCCCCTTGCAGATTAGGGGTCGGGTTTCATGGGGGAAGATCACCTTGTCAATATATCCGAGACCTGCTGCTATATACGGATTGGCAAACTTCTCACGGTACATCTTTACAAGCTCTTTGCGCTTAGCATTTTTATCCTTTGCAGCTGCGATCTCTTTTCTGAATATGATGTTGATAGCTCCATCGGGTCCCATCACTGCAATCTCCGCAGTGGGCCAAGCATATACAAGATCAGCACCAATGTGGCGAGATGACATGACATCGTAGGCACCACCATAGCCCTTCCTCGTGATAATTGTGATTTTAGGAACAGTTGCCTCTGCAAAGGCGTACAGAATCTTGGCACCATGGCGAATTATACCGCCCCATTCTTGAGCTGTCCCAGGCAGATATCCAGGGACGTCCATGAATGTGATGATTGGAATATTAAAGGCATCACAGAATCTTACGAATCTGGAGCATTTGTCTGATGCATTGATGTCAAGAGTGCCGGCAAGATGTGCAGGATTATTTCCAACGATTCCCACCGAACGCCCATCAAAACGGGCAAAGCCGACAATCATGTTCTTTGCCCAGTGCTCATGCACCTCGAAGAACTCACCATTGTCCACAAGCTTCGCAACAACATCCCGCATGTCATAGGGCTTGTTGGGATCATCGGGCACCAATTCATCAATGGACTCATCAACATCATCAGGAGCATGCCCCGTGTCTACACGTGGGGGATCCTCTAGGTTATTACTTGGAATATAGCTCAGGAGCTGTCTAATCTGATTGAAACACTCATCCTCATCTTCGCTTGCAAAATGAGCAACTCCGCTAGTTGAAGCATGAGTCATAGCACCGCCGAGTTCCTCAAAGGTGACCTCTTCGCCAGTCACTGTCTTGATGACTTCTGGACCAGTGATAAACATGTGAGATGTATTCTTGACCATGAGAATGAAGTCAGTAACTGCAGGACTATAGACGGCACCGCCTGCACATGGGCCCATGACAGCTGAGATCTGGGGAATGACACCCGATGCCCAAGTGTTTCTCTCAAAGATAAAGGAATAGGATGCCAATGAGAGAATGCCTTCTT
>JAJRWI010000076.1 GCA_024276825.1 archaeon | reverse complement strand
GATTAAGAAATCTGCTGATCATGATAATATTCTGATAAGGAAGAAGGACTATTATGTTCTTAACCCCAAGTTTAGGAACATCTTTGGTCGAATGGAAAGGTTGGTTACTGAGGTCTGCGAGAGGATTTTTGCAGAAGATGACACAATAACATTCGAAGAACGATATAAGGTTGGAAACCGTTGGATCACAACTACTGATATCTCATTTCTAAGCTTAGTATCGCTGTACTTGGCCATGAATAAAGCGTGGCAGAATAAAACGTTGTTGATCGGAGTAGCAAAGGACTCATCAGCACGAGACCTCAAGCGGCAATTGATTCCAGTCCTCAATCATGTGGGCGCACTGAATGTGAATCTAGAACATCTTAAAGACATTCCAGACACTGACAGGATGATTCTACAATGGGTCTCGCTTAAGGAGCGCCTGTGTCTGGAAGTTCCATGGGCAACAATAGAATATGATACCGCATTCAAGACTGTAGTGCCCCATTTTGGTGGAGTTAAGGGAAAGGTCTCAGGAGCTAGAAGGAATCAGATCTCGCTAGAAAAGACATTTGTAAAGAGTTACTTTCAGCTCTGTCAGGCACATTCCGATAAGAAACTCAGGAGCAATGTATTACTCTATGATCGACTTGTGTTTCCAGAGGTCGACCTTGATGGTGGCCATACAATATCTATGGAACACGATTACTACAATGATGTAAATCAGTGCGATCCTCTTGAACTGATCATTTATCTAAACACGCCAAACCCAATGCAGGCCTTTGTGTTGAACCTTATGAAGGCATTTACTAGCAACAACATCCCAGAGTTGTTTGGTCACATCAAGCCACTGTTCCTTGCAGACAAAATTGCCAAATACTACTATAAACAGTTTAAAGCAATGGTGGAGAGTACTGGATCATGGCTAACAAGTAATCCTGAGCTAAGAGAGTTTCTGTTTTACCTAAGCACATTTCGTGAGAGGAGGTCTGAAGTTGAGCGAACAAGAAAATTTGGCTGAAAAATACTTCACTGATTTTGATGGCATATTTGAGGGTGTGCTTGCAAGAGTTGTTCCAGTTGCTGCAAATTACACATCAGAATGGGCAGGCTCTGCAGCGAGGTATGACTGTAGAATCAAGGTGAAATACCACAAAGAGCTGATGGCTGTTCTCGAAGAAGGCATGATGATTGCAGTGAGAAATTTCAGGGGACAATCAAGGCGTGCTGAAGAAGATGGCATCCAGAGATTCACTGTAATGGTTGTTAGCAAGGTATGGCCTCAGCACTATGGTCTCGGAGGGATCAGCGATAGTCATTATTATCCATTTCAGATGGAGATCATAGAACAAGTAGTCCCTGACTGGGCCACAAATGACAGTGCAACAATGATGATTCAGATGTCTGCGATTCCAATAAACTACGATTTGGTTGTTGATGCAGAGGGTGAGCTCGAGTTCAAAAAGGGATTCTCATACCCACTGGTTGGCGATAAGGTCCACATCATCAATATTGACACAATAGACAGAATCTATAATGCTTCAATCAAGGAGGCTATTGGGTTCACAAGAAAGTTCACATCGCCAGATCCAAGGAAAGACCCACGGGTTGGCACATTGCGAATGTTTATGGAGAGCAAAAAGAAGATTCCAGTTTATGTTGACCTATACAAATTAGTTCGTTATCACTTTGGTGTTTTCTCATTCACGGGAGGCGGAAAGAGCAACCTACTCTCAAATCTGTTTAGACGAATTCTATATCACACAGAGGACACAAAGATCGTTATTTTTGATATCAGCTCCGAATACCCATTTCTATTGTCCGATGTGTTCGTTGATCCAAAGATTTCAAGTAAAATCATCCTTGAGGAGGAGGCCACTAATGCAGAAGAGTTTGCAAGGTCCATTGTCAAGCCAAGAGATTTTGAGGATGAACCAACTGCTTCTGAAATCCTAAGGAAGATCTATGATTTGGACATAGTAACCTTCTACAACCAGCCACTTACAAGGACTCCAACTTATGATGGTGTAATCCAAGAGATTAATGATCAACTAGCAGGAATTTCGACCGATAGGCCAACCTATATCCAAGCTATGGAGGAGATTCTGTATTTTGTGATGGATTGGATGGATCAAAATGGCAAGAAACCAGAGCACACATTAGATGAGGAGTTCATAAATGAATTGGCCAGAGTTGCTACAGAAGCCATGGAAAAGTTCTCTGTCTACAAAGGGGCCTCAATCTATGGATGGGCAAATACTCGTGGTACTCTGATTGGGGCACTGAAACGAGCAAGGGATGCAAAGCAGGTAGGGTGCACAATTAAAGATATACTAAACATGCTGAGTGGCCCAGAGAGATTAATCTGTATATCCATGTCCGAACCTGACACGCTTAGAGACCTTATTATTCGTCTTACTGGTGCTGCACTGAAGTATCGAAAAAAGAAGTTTGAAATTAAGCCCCAGATACTGTTTGTCTTTGATGAGGCTCAAGAGTTCATTCCATCAAGAGCGAGTGGCACAACTGAGAGATGTAGTAAAGCTATTGAACGACTTCTAAGGCAGGGCAGAAAATATGGCCTTGGCGGAGCAATAGCTACCCAGAGAATCGCTTATCTTAATACAAATGTGCTTCAACAACTTCATACATTCTTTATAGGAACACTTCCAAGACCATACGACAGAACCGTAGTTAGCAGTTCATTTCAGATTGACCTCAGCATACTCGATAAAACTTTGGAGTTTCCGCCAGGCTCATGGCTTCTTTCCAGTTATATTGCAACAGGTCTTGATTCAGTTCCGATTTTTATCGATGCAGATAACTCGGAAGATGTAATCAAACATTTTATAGATTTGCAGAACTTAGACAGTCAATGATTATTCAATTCAGTATATATATTAAACTTGATTGAAAATTGCATTTGTTAGAACTAGGGAGAAGCAACTTGGAATGAAGATGCGAATATATGGCCTGATTATGACACTGCTATCGCTATCACTTATCAGACCAATGACCTATCTAAACTCGCAGGCCACTTCAGATCAAGTAAATAATCTTGAAAATCAAAGTATACCCAAGCTTTCTGAAACATATATACAACATGAACCAATTAGTATATCATCAATTCAAGACCTGATTAGTCAAGGCTGGCCAGGAGAAGGAACACCGTCGGATCCATTCATAATTAGCGGACTTAATATAACCGCAGAAGGGTTTGGAATATCAATCTCAAATGTGAATGCACATATCCTCATTAATGATTGCTTGTTCATCCCCTCAATTGATTATGATACTGGAATACGTCTTAATAACTCGGCCAATTGCCAGATCAATAATTCGGTATTCATTAATCTTTATACAGGCATAAGTATTAGATATTCGAATTATAGCAATATTTCGAATTCTCTTTTTATTTCAAATGACAATGATGTTGTTGTTTTTAATGTCATCTCATGCAATATTTTTGATTCAACTTTCACATCTTCTGATGCATCCATAATTCTGTTTTCATCATCATCTTGTCATTTTTCTAATAACGAGTTCTTCAATGTATCATCAATAATGTTGAGTTTATATCTAAATAATAGTACAATCGAGAATTCAAGATCAATCGGGGCCACATACGGAATCTCTCTTTACACTTCAGATAATGTTGTCATCAATAATATTACAACAATTGGCACAGAGTTATCCAGTATTCAAATATATTTATCAACAAACTCAACCATAACCAATTGCTTTCTCGACACTGGAGTAAGTATTATGGGCAGTTCTGTTTTTCATTGGGATATTGATTTCAATGAGGTGTATATATCATCAAAGCCATTGTTGTATTGCTTTAATGATAACAATTTGGTTATCAATGCAACTCAGTGGGGACAGATTATTATTGCAAACAGTCAGAACATAGTGCTTAATTCGGGCAACATGTATGGGACCACTAAACCTGTGCAGATTGCATTTTCCAACCAAATAGAGGTTTCCAATGTGCAATTCGAAAATGCCTTAGTCTCTGGCGTTTATATCGAGTTCTCCGAGTCAAGCAGTATTCAACAATGCACTTTCTGGAATTGCCAAAATGGTATTGAAATCTATGAGTCCCGTGCCATCACAATTGTCAATAATTATTTTGACAACTCGACAAATGCCCTTGATTTAAGTAGTTCTAATTCTCTCGAGGTTTCTCATAATGAAATAATGAATAGTTATTATGGAATTCATGGATTGGATCTAACATATTCAAAAATCGCTAACAATATATTAAGAGGTGGCCACTATGGCATTTATGGTGTTTTTAATAATTATTGTGACTATATCTCTAATAGAATAAGTTCATTTTCAGAAGCGGGGGTCTTTTTTGGCTTCACAAGTAATGACTTCTTGAGTGACAATAAAATCATAGAGAACATGGGAGATGGAATTCGTTGCAATACTACAGGTAAAATGACAATTAAATCAAACGAGTTCATAATGAATCAGGGTTATGGCCTAGTCTTGAATGATGGTGACATGCATCAGATACATGGGAATATCTTTGACTCAAATGCATTGGGGAATGCCTATTCAACTGCAGTGAATGCACAATGGGACAATGGGGTTGACATGGGCAATCATTGGAGTGATTATAATGGAACAGGAGTATATCATATTCCAGGCAATGGTGAGAATGTGGATCGTTATCCCCTTGCTTTGGGAGATGCTGATATCACGCCACCCAGAATAATAGCTCCAGCAGAAATATCGCTAATAATGGGAGAACTTACAGTTGATCTGATCATTGAACTCTGGGATTCAAATCCAATGGAATATTGGGTCTATATTGATGGAACTTTATACAGTAGTGAATCCACACGTTCAGGCAGCATTGTTATCCCCCTGAGTTCATTGAACCCAGGAGTCCATAACATTACTATTGTTGTGTATGACGAGGCTGGAAATGTTGCAAAATGGACGACCATGGTCTCTATTCAGACGCACCCCCTGATTATTGCGCAATACTCGATAGTAGGAGTTTCGGCAATAGTAATCGCTGTTGCTTGTTATAAAGAAATAAAATCAAGACAACACTGAAATCTCTAGCATTGACTTTGTTTGATTCTTACGTTGCACATGCAGTGCGATTTTAAAATGCTGCAAGTCGCCTTATTTCATGCAATAGCCTGATGTATGGCAAAAGCGCCAAAAAGAAATGACTTGAACCCGACCTTTCTAAACCCCACAGCACGAAGTACTGCAGCAAACTTGAAAGGATCATAAAACCTCTGTACTGAATAGGCAAGATATCTATATCCTGATTTTGAACCAGAAATCAAGCTTCCCAATTTCGCCACTGCAAGCTTCACATATAGATGATAAATTCTTCGAATAGTAGGTGACCTTGGTTGACTTGTTTCAAGGTTGACAAAAACGCCACCTGGCTTAAGAACACGATGAAATTCTTGGAGGTAAGACATGAGTCGCTTCTCTGTTGGACAAAGATTTCGTGTTGCATATGAAATGGTCACAATATCAAATGAGTTATTTTTGAAGGGCAGTCTTCCAGATTCAGCAAGAACCTGCTGTATATGCTGAAATTCTTTTTTTTTCTGAGCCTCCCTTAACATTGCATATGAGAAATCTGCAGCCACTACTTGAGTATCAGGCAAGGCGGTTCTTTGCATACAAGCTGCAAGTTCACCAGTACCACTACAGACATCTAGCCATTTAGAACCTCCATTGGCAATAACTAGTTCAGCGACCTTCTTTCGCCAAAGCATGTCAAGACCTAATGTTAGTAGATGGTTAATCATCTCATATGTTGAAGCAGTCTTGTTGAAGATTCTTTGAAGGCCATTGCTCATTGCCAATGCTCCCTTGTTCTTCGCCCAGTCTTCACTATATTATTTGTTTTGTCGCGACATATGAGACTCATGATTGTCGGGCAGTTGCAGATTTGCAGGATCATCAACTCCATAGAAGTCTGAATTGCATCATTGCTTTGAGAAAAATACACAGACCGTATCCCTCAATAATGAGTTTCTCTTCACTGACTTGGTGGATTATTTGAGAGTAGTGCCAGTAAAGCAAGAAGGGCCCGCACACATTTCTTGTTTTGTGGCATCCAGAGAGGAAGCCATTGTTATTAAACCATGTCGTGATGTTAGTGTATATGTAGAATTGGCAATGAAGACAAGGTCTCGCATCACTATGATACCAGAGAAGAATAGAAATAAAGATTATGTGATTGGTTCTATCGAATTAAAGAGATATTTCTCTAATACACTAATTGGACACTCAGACCAGACGAGACTTAATTATAGGAACATGGATTTCAATGATGAAGATCTATTGAAGATAGGACAGAGGAAGAGGGATATGGGGCCTTTAGTGGAACTAAAGCATTTTGGGGCATATAACAATCTTGCTTGTGAGGCTGATTGATATGTTTTGGCGAAGATTTACAGGACGTTCTGATGTTCTCGCTCCTAATGGCGTTGTGGCAGCTTCGGAGCCCTTGGCGGCTCAGGCAGGAGTTGAGATCATGCAAAAGGGGGGCAATGCGATCGATGCCGCTGTGGCAACTGCGGCGGTTCTAGATGTGACGGAACCATTTTCAACAGGCTGCGGCGGCGATGCATTTGTGCTCCTGCATCTGCCTGACGCAAAGAAGCCACTTGCATTCAATGGTTCGGGTCGTGCAGGATCACTTATTTCGCTGGATGAACTTCTCTCAAGAGGGTGGACTGAGATACCTCTGCGAGGCGGTGCATCAGTCACTGTGCCCGGTGCCATGCATCTTTGGGAAACCTTAGTGAAGCAATATGGAAATCTTGAGTTTGCAGAGGTGCTCACGCCAGCAATTAGATATGCTCGCAATGGTTTTCCAGTTGCTCCAATAATCTCGCAATACTGGGCCATGCTTGTTTCAGTATTTCAAAATGATGAGGCGAAACGCGTCTTTACAAAAGACGGAAGAGCACCAGTGATGGGCGAGCTGATGAAAAATGCTGATCTAGCCAAAACTTTTGAGAGAATTGCTTCTGAAGGAGCTGCTGATTTCTATTCAGGGGAGATCGCTGAAAGGATTGTAGACACTGTTCAGGCTCATGGTGGATTTCTCACAATTGAAGATATGAAACAACATGAAACCGAAAAGACAAGACCAATATCCATGGACTACAAGGGTTTCGAAGTCTATGAACATCCGCCCAATGGACAGGGCTTTGCTGCTTTGATTATGTTGCAGATTATGGAAGAACTTGAAGTTTCAAGATATCAATCAAGAGATGCGAGAAGATATCACCTCATGATAGAGGCCAAAAAACTTGCATATGCTGACTTACTGGAGCATAATGCAGATCCAGACTTCTATGATACTCCCATTGAGGAGTTACTCTCCGACAAATATGCAAAATCCCGCGCATCATTAGTGGACGAGTCAAATGTCATGACACCTCCACCAACAGGAATTCCACGACACAGCGATACAATATATCTGTGCACAGCCGATGCCGAAGGAATGGCAGTTTCATTCATCAACAGCTTGTATCGTGGATTTGGCAGCGGCCTTGTTGTTCCAGGCACTGGCATTAAGCTTCAAAACAGAGGCAATCTGTTTGTTCTTAATCCTGACCACCCCAACAGCTATGCACCAGGGAAGAGACCATTTCATACCATCATTCCAGGAGCGTTGTATAGAGAGGGTATCTTTGGGGTGTTTGGAATCATGGGCGGGGATCATCAAGCACAGGCTCATGCACAGTTCGTTAGTAACCTAGTAGATTATCAGATGACACCGCAAGAGGCATTGGACCATCCAAGATTTCATCATGATCAGAAGTCTAACACTGTTGCAATTGAGAATGGAATTCTCGCATATGAGCAAGGTATACTCAGACGACTTGGACACAGACTGATCCATGAAACCACTTCAACATTTGGTGGAGGCCAAGCAATCATCAGACTTGACCATGCATGGATTGCTGGTTCGGACCACAGAAAGGATGGTCAGGCCGTATGCTATTAGGGACTCTTGGACATGACTCGGAACCAAGCAGACACTTGAAATGTGAGTCGCTATTGCTTTAAGCAGGATATGCATTCATGAAAGAAAGTGAACTCTGATGACTAATCAACTGGATGAAATGATTCAAAGCACTCGTGAATGGTTTAAGGAGAACGCCAAGCGTTTTGCATTCAAAAAGCTCGAACGTGAGATAATCAAGAAGGAGATATGTGTTGAATGTGGGACCTGTGTTTCTGTATGCCCAGTCAATGCAATATCGGGTGAATGGCAAGATGCGAGATATGTTCCCAAACTCACAGGCGATTGTGTGGCTTGTGGTCTTTGTTATGCATTCTGCCCAAGAACCTTCTCACTTGATGATGAATTGCTTGGTCGAGTCAGAGATGTATATCAAGTCCGCTCAATGCTCGAGAATGTTAGACGACAGAATGGTGGCGCAGCGACTTCATTCCTCAGATATCTACTTCAGGAGAAACTGATTGATGCCGCAATAGTTGCAATACCGGGCAATAACAAGTGGAGACCAGTGTCTTCGATAATCACATCACCCGACGACCTTCAGGGAGGCACATTCTACAGCCACATCCCCATGACAACATCGCTTATGGAGGCAATAAGTAAGGGCCACAAAAGAATCGCAATTGTTGGCACATCATGCAATATTGATGCTTTAGAGAAAATTCAATCCAGGCCCGCAGGAGTTCTGGCTCGAAGTAAAGATCTCGAAGTTTTAAGACTGGGCCTCTTTTGTATGGACTCGTTCAATTATTCAAAATTGGTTGATTTCCTCAGAGAGAACAGTATTGAAATTGACAGTGTGAAACGTTTTGAGATATCAAAGGGTAAGCTTCGTGCGGAAACCGATGCAGGCAGTTTTGAGTGGCCAATTGCAGATCTCGAGCATCTTATGAATAAGTCATGTCATTATTGCTATGATCTCACTAGTATGAATGCTGACGTGTCTTTTGGCAACATTGGTTCAGAGGACGACTGGACAACAGTGATTGTTAGAACTAAGAGAGGGGCAGACCTGTTTAACCGCATGCTAGAGTCGAAGACCGTAGAATATGAGAAGCTTGAACAGAAAGCAGTGTTTGTAATTGAAAAAATAGCTCGTATGAAGATGAAGCGACGCTATTCAAAATAGGCGGTCTGGTTTTTCATTCGCTGGTCTGAAATCTCTTTTTATCAATCAGCATTGCCTGATGTATGCGAACCATTCTAACCGACCAGATAAGCGCCATAAGCCCAATAAACACGCCAATTAGCCAGAGTGGACTTGCAAATGGGTGGTCTAGATATATTGTAAGAATGTAGATATTTAACGATGCAAAGAACACGCCAAATGAAACGAGTACTGCATAGAAGGACCAGGGTAGTCTTGGTTCTGTCATCTTTGCTCACATTACCTAAACTAAGGTCACATTTCAAGATTTCCAAACAGCTAGTCAGGCTCCTTATGTTGTTGTTTTTGTGAACCCGACTCACTCTCATCCTTGAGAGGACTGATTAGAAGACCTTCATCAGTGACCTTCAATACAACACGCTTTTCGATCCCTGCAAGACGTCTGATTGTTTCAGGAATAACTATTCGTCCCTTCGCATCAACCTCAGAGATATCTCCATAGAGTGTATGTTTCTGACCCTCGATGAGACCATCGCGAATCCTTAGGACACGATCCGCGTATTCGGCCACTTTAGGATTATGAGTCACATTGATAACAGTAGTTCCAAATTCCTTGTTAATCCGTCTCAGCTCATCCATGACCATGGCAGTGGTTTCCGAGTCCAACTCACCAGTTATCTCATCAGCAAGCAAAAGCTCAGGATTGTTTGCAAGAGCAACACATATTGCAACTCTTTGGTTCTCACCGCCACTCAATTGATGGGGTTTGTGATTCATTCTGTCACCGAGACCCATGTTCTCAAGCAATGCCTTTGCACGCAACTCAGTCGGTTTCTTGCGAGCACCGGCCAGTTTCATGGGAAGCTTGACATTCTCAAGGGCTGTCAGGCCTGGAACTAAATTGCCCATCTGCCATACAAAGCCGCACTTAAGTCTACGATACATCATGGCCTTGCGGTCGTCAAGTAGTGTAATATTAAAGCCGTCTATGAGTACAGAACCCCCCGTTGGCCTGTCAAGGGCCCCAATCAATTTTAGTAGAGTTGTCTTGCCTGAGCCACTTGGTCCAACAATAGAAAGAAACTCGCCGGGACGTACTTCAAAGTCCATTCCTCTTAATGCAATAACTTCTTTCTGTCCTCTTCGATAGACCTTCATCAGGTCTCGGACAATAACCTTGTACTCTTTTGCAATCTCCTCAAGATCCTCAATCATTTGACTCACTCCATATATTTGATATCATCTGCAATGTTCTTGCGCAACTGTTTCCTGATGATAAGAAACGAACTGAACAATGATGATGCAATGGCCAGTCCAATTAGACTGATCAGTAGTCCAATTGGAACCTGAACTACCATGGGCAGCCTGAACCACATTGTCCTAGAAACATTCGCCATGAACACTATTGGCATATTGACAATTATCAGCGTGATCACCGATCCTAATAGAAAGCCAATGAATAATGCATAGGCCAGACTGAGTAAGACATCAATGAGAAGTGGAACAAGTAACGAAGTGGTTTTAGAACCAAGTGCGCGCAGGACTGACAATTGCTTTGACATATTGTGTGTACGGATAAGAGTAATTATTGCCATGCCAGCGATCAGATAAATCAGGGAGAATAACATGTCCATCGTGTAGATGCCATATATGGATCGACTGGCCTTCGACTCATTGCTCTCATCAAAATCTTTGAGCCCGCAACTGACCCTCATAAAATTCTCTAATCCCAGTTGTTCTATCTCACTTAGGACATAGTCATAGTCAGCATTGTCGGCAAGATCGATATAGACCATATTAATGGCCGTGGTATTTAGAACATCATGGACCCAAGACAAATTAATCACAATGAATTCATTAACATCCGGCTGGCCGGGAAAATAGGTCTTCTGTCCACTATCATCACTGGCCAAGACATCAACTATTGTGCAGGGATTTCTCACTTCGGTTTCGTCTTGCTTTTTCATAACAACAGTCAGGTCATCATGATAGACAGGAATCGCCATGCCATTGGGCAGAAAGTTCCAGTAATCAATTGGTTTTCTGTTTGTAAGTACAGTATGGTTTGAGCTAGCAAGGCTGTCCAGTGCGGTCCATGGGTCACCATGATATGTGAAGTATGGAAGCCAGAAGCCTATTCGCTTCCATGCGGCGGGATCAACACCATAGATCATGGTCCTAGATGTGATATTTCGCCGGCCGCTGTATTGGTTATATTGCGTTAATTCGTTTCTATGGCCCTCAATTCTCAGCACACCTGTTGCATCAGCGACACCATTAATGGCTGTGATGTTGTCAATCCAATCGAGAGTGGCAAAAGAGTCTTGCTTAAACTCAATAATGATGTCAGCACCAGAGTTGAACATATAGAGGTCGTAGGAGTGCATGTATCCAGTGGTTGCAGAAATTGATGAGAAAACGCCAGTAGCAAACACGAGTGATATGAATATCACTCCAATCGACTCACTCTTCTTGAACATTCTTGCTGTTCTAGACAAGAGCCGGGCGCCAACGATGAATGAAGTCCGTTCAAATATCTTATGGGCCCTCGACTTGAATGAAGACACCTGTCTAGAGAACAGTCTTGTGAATGAGAGTACAAAGATTATCATGAAGGGTGTGAACACGATCATATAGGACAGCAAACCTTCGTATGAAAATCCAATGTATCCAATCATTATTACTGGGATGATCAGGTAAATAGTAATGACGAGACCTATGACATCATAGCCAACATTTCCAAGGGTCTCTTCACCTTTGAGAATGCCCTCCTCAATCTCCGCATGCGCTTCTGCAGGCGTCATGATCAATGCCTTGATGGCTGATGGCAACGAGATAATAATGCCCATCACAAATGAGAACCCTATCACACTTATAATTGCAGGGCTTGATAAAAGCAGCCTGAACTCGGAGAGCAATGATAGATCAAAAACAAGGAATAGCGCTGCAGAAGCAGACATAAGAGATGAAACCACTCCCATTAGAATTGCACCAGTACAACCCAAAATGCTCACAATGATGGCAGTAGTCATTACCCATTTGAATGCCTGCCAACCTGTTGCACCCCGGGTCTTTAATGTACCAATATCGCGACGTTGCTGCGACTCGAGAAGTTTGTTATTATAATATACAAGTAGTATGCCCATTAGAAGTGTTGGCACTGAAAATGTAATGCCCACCAGCCTGATTATAATTGACCAGAGCATGTATTGACTTACAGCCTTGAGAAGTAGATAATCATTGGTTGAAACGAAAGCATAGGGAAGTGTTGCTTGCTCGAACTTCTTTCTCAGTGCTACAAGGTTGTCATATGCGGTAAAAGGCTCTTCAGATATAAGCAAGTCGTGGTTGAGCTTTACAAAGACTCGATAGCCAAGCCCCTCATAATCATTATACGTTACATTTCCAAAGGTATCAAGAATTCCACCAATAGTTGTGATGAAGCGTAATCTACTAGTGCCAGTAGCAGTTTCATAGTAATAGTACTCAAATGCTGGGAATAGAGTTGTTGTGAAGGATCCAACTATGGTGTAAGTTTTTGAATATTCAAGATAATTGCCATTGGCCTTCCTCAAATAGGTGGTTAATGTGTAGTTATCACCAATTGCAAGATTATACCTTTCCATGAAGCTGGTTTCTAGATAGCAAGTATTGTCAGTCAGCTTTGAAACATTTGAGTTAATCTGAAAAGCATTTGGAAAATTCTCAAAAACTGATTCATTGACACCGAGACTGACTGCGTTCCTGTAGATAAAATCAACATCATCTTCCCAAAATGATAACTTCAAAACTGTGTTTGTAAAATTGACTTCTTCATAACTTTCAAGAACATTTACTATATCTTCAAGCGTGGTCTCATTTTGCGAGAAAAAAGAATTCATGAAACCGACTTGCATGTCAACACTAGTCTTCATTGTGAACTCGTGATATACCTGAGGACTAACACTGTCCATATAGAACAGAATGCCTCCAAGCACACCAGAAGCCAGAGAGAACACTAAGAATGTTGCAAGGACATGAGGGGCGCGTGAGGCTAGTCTCGAAAGTGTGAACATTTTCATTCACCCCCAAATGGGCTGGCTTCGGCCCAATTAGCATTCAAAGATTCAGCCAAATTAATTCGTGAACTCCAAATTGAAATCAGTACAATAAACAAGAGAATTGATACTACGAAAATCAGATATATCTCAATCATGGAGAGAATGGGATAGACCACAAATATTGGAATTGGAAACTGATAGAATGTGACTCGCGTCATATTAATTGCAATGGTAAAGAGTAGAGGGCCATAGATCAGAAGAAATACAGTGCTAAGTATCAAAATCACTGAGAGTTCAGCAATCTGAGTCTTGATTATGATCATTCTGTCTGCCCCTTGAGACCGCATTAGTGCTATCTCTCTCCGCCTTGAATATACACCCTCTGTCGCATAGACCAAGAAAGAAGCAGCAGTGATCAGTATTGTTCCAAACATCAACATACTGTCAACAGATCGACTGATTCTGAAATCAACACTGTTCACATAGCGCGATAGTTCATTGTCCACGGAGTTCAATTCATCCGTGTTTATGAATTGCCAAGCACCTGAATTTAGAAAGTCTTCTACAATCCTTGTACTGTTTGCATTGGCCTTTGCCCTTGAAACAAGGACTCTGAACTCCAATTCAGTCTGATTCAGCTGCTCTAGCAAATACTGCCCGTTCACCCAAATAACATCTGTGCCAATTATTTTGTCATAATAATACCATGGACTGAAGTCGAAGACTGAGGATAGAGCTCTACAGTTGGTAAGTGCATATTCGATATCAATTATATTGAATGAAACAGCTATCTGTGTACCATCTATATCTGCAAAACTTCGCAAGATATCGCCCTTAGCAAGATCATATTCTCTAGCTATCGACTCTGTAATTATGGCACCACTTGGGTTTATGGCAAGTTCTTTTAATATGTCATTAACTGATGTTGAGTTAAGTTGTCTTCCCCGAAAATCATATGAAACATTTGCAAATCGCACTGGATCAATTGCCGCAAAATCATATCCAGTGTAGCTTGAGGTTGATAGCTGCATCTGCTGAATCTGCACTATGGTGGCAGCTTCAATTAGGGGATGCGATGTGAGATTCTCTAGCAGCATTTGATCCATTGATGAGTTATCCGAAACTATTTGAAGAGATACATCACCGCCAAGGCTGAAGCGCGCATGATTCAGTTTTGTTATGGGAAGTGAGGAATTCACTACCGAGAATGTCCATGCTGTACTTATGGATAGAACAAGTACTACGATAACTGGGCCAGCAGAAGATGCACTCTTGCCAATTCTGCGAATGCCTACTCTTGATTGTACCGCTCCGAAGAAACGGGTCAAATGCTTTGACATGAGCTCAGCAGTCTTTCTCAGAAATTTTATTGATAATGAAGCCATTGAGAGAAAAAGTGTTAATGGAGCCAAGTTCAAAGCAAGTGAAAGGATTGGGTATGTATAACTGATGGGTCCTGCAGAGAGAATAAACCAGATTAATACAATGCTAAGGATGAGGACTAGGACATCCCATTTTATGAGTCGCAAAAACCATGTGAGTTTTGAAAGGGTTCCTCTTCTGCGTTCCTTTGGGGTTATCACAGAGAAGAATGAGTGGTGAAACAATGCAATTATCATAGTCATTACTATCCCAATAATAGGGATATAATAGAGGGTCGAAATTGAGATTAGGAGTGGTTCTGTGATCATCATCTCAAGATCTAGTTCTAAGAAACCAGTTGAAGCAATGGCAATTCTACTAAATATGGACCCCACAAGAAATGAGAGAATAGTCGCGGCAATTGAAAGAGCAAAGAATTCACGGTTGGCAATTCCATTGATCGTTCCCAGTGATGCCCCTCTTGAAATTAGCATCTGCGACTCGTATTTTCGATCATTCATATTATATCTTACTGCCAAGAATATTAGTAGACCCGCTAGAAGCAAAACTCCTGAAGAACGCCAGAGTTCAGAAGAGCTTGTTGCGTCCTTCCAATATATGAACGAGTAAATCTGGTCAAGGAGAAATGTTTGTACATATATTTGTGTGCTAGAATAGTTCGGCGAATAGAATGGGTCCAATTCTTGGATGTCTTGTTTTATTCTCTTCAAGTAGTCTATTGAGCTCTGTGGAGAAGATGGTGAAATGAATGATCTATCGACATCAATAAAGATACGAAATTCTGAGAAGCGAATATCAACATATGAGTTGTTAACCAGAGCAACACCATAAAGATACTCAAAGTCAACTGGCGAGTAGGCATCATTACTTTCAGTGTTGATATCATAAATCCCTACAATCGTCATTTTGCGGTGCTCTACAGTAAAACCTGAGATTTCGAATTCAACAGTATCGCCTATAGTGAGATTCAAGTAATCGATTAGACTGGAAGAAACTGCAATCTCACTGTTATTCTTTGGGAATCTTCCCATGGTGAACTTGTAAATCGAGGCAAAATAATCAAAGCCATCATCTGATGGAGCAAAGATGTAGCCTGAATAATAATTCCCGTACTCAATGTCCGATCTATTGAAATGAGCATATGCAATAGGCACATCACAAGTATGAGTGACTCCTTGAACATTTCTCACATTCTGCCTAAATGTGGGGTATGCACCTGTACCAGACACATAGAATGCAACTGGACCTATGTCAGTGAATTCATTCCATTTATGTATGGAATAGGAATCGATATAGATGAGTAGTCCCGAGATCAGGCTGATTGAAATTAGAAAGCAGAGGAATGTGATTGATCTTCTTCGCTTGCTGTGAAAAGCTTCGTAGCCTGCAGGAGTGATGGACAATCCTTACACCTCATTATGGTTCGAATATCATTCCGTCTTCCATACGATAGACCTTGTCCATTTTCTCTCCAACTTCGGGGTCATGAGTGACAACTAATAATGTGCCACCTTCTCCTTTGGTGAGGTCTATTAGAACTCTCATTACTTCCTCACCAGTTGTACTGTCAAGGTCTCCTGTCGGTTCATCGGCAAGAACAATTATGGATCCTGTAGATCCATGGGGCTTGGCAAGAGCTCTAGCAATAGCAACTCTCTGCTGCTCGCCACCGCTCAACTCATCAGGCCGATGTTCAGCCCTTTCAGCTAGACCCACCAGTTGAAGCAGATGATCCACTCGCTCTCTACGTTCATCCTCTGGCACACCAGCAATAAGCAAAGGAAGCTCAACATTCTCCCATGCAGTAAGAACCGGAAGGAGGTTGAAAAACTGAAAGACGAATGATATCTTTTCTCTTCGGACTCCAGTCAGTTCTTTTTCAGGCATCTCAGTTATGTCAATGCCATCAATTATCACATTCCCGCTTGTTGGCTTGTCGAGTGCACCAATAATGTTTAGCAAAGTGGTCTTTCCTGATCCAGAAGGGCCCATGATTCCGATTGCCTCGCCCTTCCTAACTTTAAGAGAAACGCCACGGAGCGCATGAACTTTAACGGTCCCCATTGAATAGATCTTTGTTGCAGAATCTACGTCAACAATGAATTCAGTGTTCAATTAATCCCGCTCCATGAATACTTGTTTTCACACCCAAACTTGTCATTATAAATTCAACGTTTAAAGCGATGACGTAGTGATGCTAGAATCTAAAATTAGAATAAAATACAAGGAATGAATAACATCGGAATAACAAGGCTTATTTCAAAGTATGTATTTTATGAGTATAAAATCATTCAATGATGTTGCGAAGGAAGGGCAGACGATTGATCAGCGACATGATTCAACCACATGAGGATTTTTGCTGGAAAGGCTTTACAGTGGGGGCATCACTCCTCTGTGTGCTGCTGGTCATGCAGTCATTAATCAGCTTCCCCAGCATCTGGTCAGTTCATCCATTCGCATTCACTCTCTATATTCTATTCTCATCCATGATTGTAGGAATAACTTCAGGGGGCGTTCTAGTCTATCTATTTCCACCAGCTCAAGATGTTATCGGAATAGCGGGACTTGGCAGTGATCACGCATCTCAGCATGTTGCTCTGATTTTGACTGTATTGGCATTAATGCAACCGATGATATCAGGATTCATTCTGTTCTACGACTACTTTGCTAATGATCCCTTTATTCCAATCTGGATTCTTATTGCATTTCTTATTCCCAGTGCCGGACTCACTCTGGCCATGTATGAGAGAACCAATGCAATTGCTTCAGACTTGAAAGAGTATTTCATGAACCATGAGCGATTGGATCTTGTATCATTAACTTGGCTTCATGGTCTAGGTCCAAGGACTGCAGCTTATCGGATGGGCATGCTTGAAAATGCTGTGTCAAAGATCAAGGGTTTAAGACTAGAAGGATATGAGATTGTAAAGGATGCAAGTTTTCAATTCAAGTAGAGTGTTTTTGTTTCATGTGGGCTGCAAGGCCTTCTTCAGTCCATGCCACCCATTCACATTTTAGACAAGAAAATGTCTTGCTTCCAAGTCCAAATCGTGGCGCAGGCTTGGGCTCAAGCTTGTAAATTGTGCCGCCATAGCCTGAACTCTTTCTGGAGGTTACTTTAAAGCGCTTCGAAAAACATTCAATGCATAGGCTGCGCTGCATCCTCTCATCATTGGCAAAACTCTTCTCCAGAGTCTTAGCTGACTCAGGGGGTTCGACCTCCTTTCCACAAGACTCGCAAAATATTGCCAATAAATCACCTTTTTTCAATAATTCCTGATATTCAAATTTATTACACTTAAGCGTGAAATATATCTTTATCGAGTATTATCGCAAGACAATAAAAATTCATTGAGTTCGGAATAATTATTCATCGCAAGTTGTCTTCATCGCCAATTCGGCAGCTAGTTGAAATAGAGCATCAACACCTTCACCAGTGGTGCATGATGTTTCAATGAAACCAGTTGGATGCAGTGAGTCTTCAACCCCACTTGATTTCGCAAGATTCTCAGCCAAGGCAAATCCTTCTTCGTGGGTCACTGCCTGAGGCCCTGCAATGTCTCTCAAATCTATCTTATTCGCAACTATAACAAGTGGGGGAAGATGATCAGAACTTGCCCCAGCCTCCTTAAGCCAGAAATCAATGCTTTGAAAGCTCCATCGGTCAACAGCTGAATAGACAATAATTGCAACATCAACATTCGCGTAAAACACTCTTCTAGATATACTCTGCAATGAGGCCTGATCAAATGACCACACTCTAAGCTTGACACGATGCGTATCAGTTTCGAATGTCTTTTCATAAATGTAAGGAGTTGAAAGATCCTCAGTAAGGATTGGTAAGAAGCCGGCCTTTGTAATCAGGTTTAGCTTTCCAACTTCTTCTTCGCCAAGAATTATTGCTTTCTTCTCAATCAAAGGTTTTACCATTGCAGCACTTGTTTCTTTAATGGGCATGGTCCCAGTCATAATTGAGGGCTCAGCAACAGGGACATGGATTTCAGACATAGTATCCGTCTGTTCACTCTGAACTTCATGAATAATTTCTTCCGTTTCTTCATTTTGCTCTGGTTCGGTTTCCTGCTCAATTATAGACTCGGTCTCGGCAGTAGAAGATGAGGATTCTGAAGGAATAACAGTGGCTTGACTGCTCTCTGTTGCTTGAATCTCTTCCACTCCTTGTAAACTAATTTTAATAGGAGGAGCTTCCTTCTTAGGGGACTCATCCTTATCCGATTGTTGCGGAGTCATGAATGAATCACTTAAGGACTCGACAACGCTTAGAGCTTCAACAATATCGACAACCTCAGCATCACCAATCTTTACAGGAACCTCGAGCTCTCTATCTGTTGATTCTTCAGGGTTAGTTTCGAGTTTTGATGTTTCAGTTTTCATTGGAGGCCGTGTGGACCCTGATGTTGAAGCTGGCTTAGTTGGACCTTCCATCAATTCGGGGCGAACGGAAGATATCTGCTCAAGTTCGATATCTTTATCCTGAATTATCAATTTGACCTTTGGCAGGCCAATTTTAATTAGCACATCATGAAGAAGGGTTGGCGGAAGTATCTTCCCCTGTATTTTGAAAAATGCCTTCACTTCTGCAAGCACATCGTCAAATGACTTGTTCTTCGTTAGAATTTTCTTCTTAATAGTACCCTTGTCTCTGATTTCAATATATCCGGGAAGCAAATTAACTGCAATAGTAGTTCCTGGAACGATCAGTTTAAGACCCTCGCATCAATTAGTGCCAGCTTTACTTATTCAAATATGTTTCTTAACTGTTTCGAGTCAAATATCAAGAACAGATGTAGTTACAGAAAGGTAAATATCCTATGTTCGTTTTGATATGAATAGGGAGCAAAATGACAGACATAGATTTCCGAGAGTACGTAGAGGTAATTCGCGATTGGCCAAAGCCTGGTGAGGCTATGCTTGATATTAGTCGGCTCTTGGAGCACCCTGATATTTTCCATAAGGCTGTTGTTACACTTGCCAGACCTCTTGTTGAGTTGCAGCCCAATAAGGTCATCGGAATCGAGCAGCGTGGTCTGGCTCTTGGAAGTGCAATTGCTTACTATTTGGGATGTGGCATAGTCCCTTGTAGGTCCATTGCCTATCTTCCAGAGGACTATCATAGACCTGTAGAATGGATGCCCACAAGCAGATTTGCCGATAACCGCCTAGCATTGGTCGCAGACTCAATAGACCCTGGAGATCGAGTGGCTATTATCGATGACTGGTTAATCCAAGGAACCACTATCCTTGCAGTCCTTAAGACACTTGAGAAATTGGGTGCGAGTGTTGTGGGCATTGCCTGTGTGATTAACAATCTATCCGAAACCCGCAGGAAATTGATGGGACGTCCTGAGATTCATAGCCTGATTGAAAACCTTGATCTTGGCTCAATTCAACCAATCGATTAACAAAAAGAGATAGAGGCCGGGTTGTTCCCGGCATCTTTGTTTTTACTCTGTCTTCTCGCGTAGCTCACGTCGGAGTATCTTTCCAACGGCTGACTTTGGAAGATCATCTACAAACTCCACAAGTGTTGGCACCTTGTAAGGACTCATGCGCTCCTTGCAGAAGGCACGGATCTCTTTAAGGCTTGAGGTTTCCCCGGGTTCAAGGACTATGAATGCTTTCACAGTTTCGCCACGAACCTCATCAGGAACACCGATCACCGCGACCTCCTTTACCTTTGGATGTTCAATAATGACTTCTTCCACTTCATTGGGCCATACCTTATAGCCTGATGCATTGATCAGATCCTTCTTTCGGTCGACAATGTAAGTCCAACCTTCTTCATCCATCTTTGCAATATCGCCTGTGAACAGCCAGCCATCTTTCAGAACATCAGCGGTCTCATCAGGTCTATTATGATAGCCCTTCATGACTTGAGGCCCCTTCACTGCAAGCTCCCCAACCTCGCCAGGGGACAGTTCCTTAGTGCGGTCATCCAAGTCCACAATCTTACAATATGTACTCGGGAATGGAAGACCGATAGAACCAACTCTCCTGCGCTCTTTGTCCAAGGGGTTGGCGTGAGTCACAGGGCTTGCTTCGCTCAGGCCATAGCCTTCGATGATTATTGATTGTGTGGCTTCTTCGAACCTACGGGTGACCTCAGCAGGTAAAGCCATTGCTCCTGCAATTGCCATCTTGAGTGAGGTAATGTCGTATTTGTGTACGCTTGGATGGCTGTATATTCCAATAGCGAGTGTTGCGACTATCGGGAAAAATGTTGGCCTTTGTTTGTGAATCAACTTGAGTAGCTTCTCAATATCTCGTGGATTGACGACCAATAGCATTGAAGATGCCCAGCTAATTGCAAGGTTCATCGACACCGTCTGACCAAAAATATGTTGCAATGGCAGAGCGGCAACGAACATCTCTTTTCCTTCTTCTCCAATCGAAGACATCCAAGCACTACACTGTTCTACATTTGCCTTGAGATTATTATGGCTGAGCATGGCTGCCTTTGGAATGCCTGTAGTACCACCTGTGAACTGATAGACTGCAATGTCATTATCAGGATCAATGGTCACATCAGGTGCCTTTGGTTCCGTGTTTGCAATAAAGTCATTCCAGAGGATGTCGCCCTCACGCAGCGGCGGAACTTCCTTCATCTCCTTCTTGTACACGAGCTTTGGTGCGAGGATCTGCTTGATCTTGCTCAGCATATCCCATGCTGCAGATACTATCACATTCTCAAGGTTCGACTCCTCGCGAACCGCCTCTACGATCTTATAGAAGAAGTTGAGCACAACTATTGTCTTTGCACCTGTATCCTGAAGATAGATTCTAAGTTCCTTTGGCATTGCAAGGGGATTTATTGGAGTGACTGTCGCACCGCATTTTAGTGCACCATAATAGGCGATTACAAACTGAGGACAGTTGGGCAGCATTAGTGCTACTACATCGCCTTTCTTCACTCCTAGTTTTACAAAACCATTGGCTGCTCGTTCAACAAGCTCACCAAGTTCACGATAGGTCACCTCTCGACCCTCGAACCATAATGCCAAATTATCGGGATATTTCTGTATTGCTCTTTCTAGATATATCCATAATGGGCCATCAGGGATTTCGATGTCGTGCGGAGTCCCTTCAACATAATGCTTTAACCATGGACGTTCCAATTTTATACCATCCTTCCTTTATGATTACCTAATGTCTAACAATTCAAATTGCTACATTTATCCTTTGCTATCTTTAGGGATGATGATTCCTTACCATTCATGTCTTTGATTTTCTCTTTGAAACTATAACTAGTGCTACAATTCCAATTCCCAAGACACCTGCACCAATGTATACTACTGGCATAAGATCAAAGCCAGTTGATGGTGGTTGAATTGGTGGATCTTTTGCAAATTTGGCAACAAAGCAGTCACCATTCATATTATATGAAGAGTCATATGCATCTTGAACTGGGAATTCTTCAGAACTTGTTTTTCCAGTTATATAAGCATAGCCATTCTCAACCGCAATACCAAGGCCCACATCTGCAGAATTGGCCCCATAGTATGTGCTATATATCATAGCAGTGCCATTGGATGCAAGTTTGGATACAAAGCAGTCACTTAGCCCATTGAAATCAGAGTCATAAGAATTGATAGTCACAAAGTCAGGTGATGTAGTCTTACCTATGATGTAAGCTTCCCCGTTCTCAACAGAAATATCATTCGCCTCATCAACAGCGATTCCACCAATAAAGGTGCTATATACAAGTGACAAGCCATCAATCTCAACTTTTGTGATAAAACAGTCGGAGTTTCCATTATGAGTAGAATCAAATGCATTCTTGATTGCAAAGTCGGTCGAATAAGTAATGCCAGTGAGATATGCATAGCCGTCCTCCACATCTATACTGCTAGCCTCATCATCCATACTGCCACCGAGTAATGTGCTATAGATTATTGATGAACCATCTGGAGACAATTTTGTAATAAAACAATCCTTTCCTCCATTGAGAGTAGAATCAAATGCATTTATTGTAGCAAAGTCATCTGATAGAGTACTTCCAGAAATATATGCATAGCCATCTTCAACAGTAATTCCCAAACCAGTGTCTGAAGAGCCTCCTCCGAGAAAAGTGCTGTAAATGAGCGCAGACCCATTTGCTGCCAGCTTTGTTACAAAGCAATCAGCACTCTCAATAGTCGAATCAAGTGCATTAACTTTTGGAAAGTCCTCAGATAGTGTGAATCCTGTAATATACGCGAGACCTTCCTCAACATCTATATCATATGCAACATCATTGTCATTAGATCCTCCCAGATATGTACTGTAGATGAGAGTTGATCCATTTTTTGCTAATTTAGTTACGAAACAATCGTAGCCATAACCATACGATGAGTCAAAGGCATTAGCAGTGGGAAAGTCATTCGAATTAGTAATGCCAGTCACAAATGCAAACCCATCTTCGACAGCAATGCCATAAGCTGCATCCATTTGGCTTCCGCCAAGAAGCGTGGTATAGACAAGTTGAGAGCCATCAGTGGAGAATTTCATAATAAAGCAATTAAAGGACTCAAGATTGCCAAAGCTAATTGTTGTATCGATAGGTAGGTCTTGAGAATTTGTTTCACCGGTAATATAGACATACCCATCTTCGACAGCAATCGCATGACCCAAGTCCTCGTTGCTTCCACCAATGAAGGTACTATACTGCACAAATGGATCTATAACAAGTTCTTTGGACGGATCATATTCACCCAGAACAAATCGAATTGTATCTGATGAATGATGATAAAATGTACAGTCGATGGTTGAGGTCTGGAATGCATTCTGAAACGCAACCAGACCTGAATCAGTCAATTCAAGGCCATCTTTCCACATGGTCATCTTGTGATCGTCGACATTAAGTTCATCCACATTTGAATATCTTAGTTGAATTAGATTGGGATCAGCACCAGGACTGACTCTAAACTCGTATTTCAAAGTACCACCTGATACTGAATAAACTAGATCGATACCCGGATACATATCGAAGAAGCAGATAGAGGTATAATCATTCAGTCCAGTGTACCATTTATCAGGGTCATTTCCAATTATGTAATTTGTGATAGATCCTGTGGGATTAATTCCCTGTGGAACAACCTGATTACAGTTGGGAAATTCTAGTTTAATGATACTATCATCAACTATGTAAAAGACACTTGAGATGCCAAAATATGCTATGGGACTCGTGCCCTGCCAGCAAATGAATTCAATCTCATCAGAAAACTGTGAGGCTTCAGAGAATCGCATCATATTCATTTCAAAAGAAGGTCCATCTAGGACGGGTCCTTTTGCTTTCAGATTCGCATCTGCGGGTTTACCATTGACATCCATTCCTGCAGCCAGATTAGGCAAATAAAATATTGACAAGATTATTATCATAATGATGAAAAGACTGGCCAAATTGTTCATTTTCATTAATATCAACTCCAAATTCGAACAGAATCTTCAGCATAGAATTGACAGGACACATGCCTTCAGATTTAATAGCTGATGATTCCGCTCCAACCTGTTTGATTATGCAACAGGATTTGACCCAAAGTGTATTTGTCTAATAATACTGAATTCTAATAAATCATCTTACAATCTTGAAGAGTTATTGGTTTCTGGACTTGACG
>JAJRWI010000075.1 GCA_024276825.1 archaeon | reverse complement strand
ATTCTGAAAGAATGGGTGCTCCAAAGTCAGGCTCTGTCAAGTCCCTTCTAAAGGTCGATGATATAAGTGAGCTTGGTATAGTTCTCTTTGAGGTCCTCGAAGATCTGGTTGTGGCACGAATTGTGATTGATAGTCTCTCCACTCTGATACTGCACTCAAATGCCGAAACAATGCCACGATCGGTGCAGAGACTCAGTGGTAGGATCACCCAAGCCTCCCACAGTGTGATGTACATTCTAGAGGAGGGAGTGCATGATGAAAAGACCTATGCCACATTCTCATACCTTGCTGATGCTGTGCTAAGGTTTAAGGTGGAACTACTGGGACAAAATCCAAAGCACTATATTAGAATGGAACGAATGCGAGGGTCTGAGACCTCTAGAGAATGGCATGATTTTATCCTAAGCCAATCAAAAGACATCTAACTTTTGCTGAAGATTACTGTCCAATAGTTTACTCTCAAGATTTTTAATGTGGGCTGGTTTCATTTCATGTAAGGCAACCTGCTAACTAGTTGGAGAGGACTGCAGAGTGGAATCATTCATCATAGTCACATTGCGCGATATACTATGCGGTACATTATCACTAGATGATGGTCTCTCTGCAATCCAGAACATGTCTATTGCCAGACAGCAGTACTCTGATATTATGTTTGAAATTGCAAGAGCTATCGAAGAGATAATTCTTCGTCGTCCGAAAGTAGCAAGTGCAAAACTCACCGAGTTGAGTGTAAGACTTGCTTTTAATGAGGAGCGAACTCTTCCAGAACTATTGTTGCTCCTTGACACTCGATACACTAGCAATTATAGAAGATCCGAATGCGAGATTCTACCCGATATCGAGGCAATACCCAATCTGTTGGACATTCTGGGCGAACTCACTCAAGCCATTGACTCTGCCAGACTGCTCAATCTTCGACCCCTCTTGCCCTTTCTCGCTGATGAAGTACTAATGACTCTAGATGCAATCTGTGCTAGGCATCATAAGCAGTCTTCACATCTTGCAATGCGGGAGACCCACTATCTAGCAAGTATTCTTAACGATTTTGAGTTCTACGAGGGTGCCGAGCTCCTTCTCAATAGACTAATGGAACTCACACTGGAGAATGACCTTAAGGAGTTCTGGTTTGAGGTCTCTCTTGATGAGGCCTTTGTCTTGACAGAGCTTCAGATGTATGAAGACGCTCGTAGGATACTAAAAGTGCTCGAGAAAGTCGCAAAGAAGAACAAGGACCTTGTACAACTCGCAGCAGTCAAACTCACACTTTGCATAAATGAGACTCGTGACGACTCTGTTGATTACACTGAAGCAAGAAAGATTGGCGATGAGGCTGCATCACTCTTTCAACAAGTGCTAGACCTTGGCGAGTCAACACAGGACGGTCTTGGGCTTGCACATCTTGTCATCGGTTCAAGCATCCTTGTTAATGGCTGGAGAGAGGCAATTCCTCAGGCAATAGAACGGCTCGAACGAAGTCTTGAGATATTTCAGAATATTGATAATCGATCGACGACTCAGTCCCTATTACTCTACAGGACCTTGGTTGATCTTGCATTTGCACATGGCCTTCTCGCAGATCACGAGAACATGACCAAGTGTGTGGAGTATTTTGATGGTGCAAAAAAGGTCTTGGAGGAACTCGAGTCTCGTAGCATCGAAACCAAGCAACAGCTGGCCTCATGTGAGAATGCTCTGGGATGGGTCTGCCTTTGTTCCGAATGCGATGAGTTCTGGTCCTTGGGTCTGAAGGCATTCGAAGTCGCTGAGAGCATTCGTAGCGAGTTATTGCAAAATGAGAAGATCACAGAACTTGAGTTTCTTGGTACAAGAGTTGGTCATGCTCTCTCTCATATGCGTATTCACGATGAGGTCACTCCCGAACATGCTGAATTGCTACGGGAGGCCCTTGCTAGCTATTTTCCCCTATTTCCCGTTGATGAACGCGCCTATGTTGAGTTGGCGATAGCCACTTATGATGTTGTCTGGCTTGCATTGCGGCACAACCTGCGGCTACCTGATAAGATACTCCGACTTCTTGAGGATATAGACAAGATGCTCACTGAAACTACAGTCCCACTCGATTCAGCCTGCATTAATAGTGTTTCACTTGTTGTTCCATTCTTCATGGATGATTGGCCTACGCTATATTTCAGGGCAATTAGCATGGCCAATCTATCAAACGAGGTATCAGGCGTTGCACGACTGATGGCAGCACTGGCATCAGCAAAGATGAATCTGGAGGAGATGAGTATCGAAGCACGCGTTCGAATGATCTCATCAGTGGACGAGCTGATAAGAGACATTGATCCTCTACTGATGCAATACTGGGTTGGTCAAAACATCCTTGCCAAGACGATGAAGGCCTTTTACGACAATAAGGACTATTCCGAGCTGGCCACGGGTTTCCATAAGGCAGCAGCGTCTCTGAAGAATCTCGAAGACATGGAAATCATGCAGGGGGAGTCTGCAGAGTTCATTCGGGCAACTGGGCTTTCATTGTCCTATATACTCCTCAAATTTGCTGATGTTCTTGAACGGCAGTATGGGGCTGAGATTGAACGCACTGCCAACATCAGTATCTCAGGTGATTTGGAGCAATTCGAGATACTCTTGGCCGACAATTGGATTGGCCTGTTGAGAATTACCGAGAACTATCTCCTAATGGTTGAACAATTGGAATTATCACGGGCTCAGCCCTATCTAAACGCAGTGTTCTCCAACATGACGCGCGCGTTGCGAATGATGGACACTATAGCACTTGTTGATAGGCGTGTGTTGTCTTACCTCGGCGATATGATGGGTCGGCGCTATTATCTGCGATAGCTCACTCAATAATCTCACCAGTGCCAACTACACGGTATCCCCCGCTCTTTGCGCCCCATGTCGCCCATCCTGATGTTTCAGTTCTTATCTCATTTGCAAGTCCAAAGCTCTCTCTGACAGGTATCTCTGCCTCTATCCTGTACAATGACCTCTCAGACACTACCTCAAGAATGTCCCCTTTTCTACGTGCAAGAATCGCACTTAATGTTCCTACATATTCTTCTGGTGTGCTTATCTCAAGCCTTGTCCATGGCTCAAGGAGAACAGGATCGCCTGATAATATACTCTCCCGCATTGCAGATACCAGTGGTTGGGTAATGTCATTCCAGCTGGTTTCAGGGGATTCGGATATTCCCCTAGCATGCTCAATTATCACTGTCAGCCTTCGAATCCGTTCGCCTGCAACAGGACCACAGCGAATGACAGTCTTGAAGGCCTCCCTGAACCATTCTATGTCCTCTGAATTGATGTCAACAGTCCCTGACTTGTCAATCAGATAGCATGAGGATGGCCTCTGCGAATCAATGATTGTGCCACCTAGACTATCAAGGCTTTTGGGGGTCAGGACTGCACGGACAGTGAACTCGCTCGAACCCGCATCGCCTGCAGAACAGGAAACCCCGTCCTTTCTCATCTGCTCTTTAAGGAGCACCATTGGCTTGCCAAGAACAAGCTCAACGCCCAGTCTCTGCAGTTTCTGAATACTTATCTCAATATGCAATTCACCTGCGCCTGAGAGAAGCAACTCGCCAGTTTCCTCGTTTATGTCAAACTCGAGAGCGGGGTCTGTCTTTGCATATTCTTCAATTATTTCCTCTATTTTCCCAAGATCCGAGAGCCGCTTTGGATTGACAGTGTATGTTACTACCGGCTCTGTCGGATATGACAACCCCCTCATCTCACCAATGTCAGGCGAGCCCTTTGAAACTATCGTGTCTCCAATCATGATGTCCTTGAGGCCAGTGATAAACGCAAGGTTTCCAGCCGGCACTTCTTGGAGCGCCACGCGGGTCTTTGACATAAAAAGTCCGATCTGGAGGCTCTTACCCACCTCCCCAGTTCGAGTATTCTTGAGGGGCTTGCCACGGTGCAGGACGCCCGAAAACACCCTCACTGATGCCACAGTGCCAGCATGCCTGTCGGGCTGAACATCCCCGACTGAAATGACAAGGCATCCTTCTGGTGCGCATTCAAGAAGTTCTTCGGGGATTCCATTATTTGATCTCCAGAAGTTTGGAATCCTGTAATGTTGTGCGATGGAAGGATTGGGGGTTGTTCTCACAAGAGCATTCAATGCCACCTCTGCAACGGGATATCTCACCTGAAGTTCCTTCACCTGCTCTTTGGCATATGCCTCCACTACCTCATCAAGCGTTTCTAAAAATGCATTGGCAAGGCTCTGTGGGCTATTATCCCCCTCTGTTCTTCTCAGTAGGGTTTCGATTCCAATACCCCACTTATCTAATGCAGACCCGATGCATAATGACCCCTTCTTGAATGACACCTCCCATCTCTCTAAGATGTCATCGTCAAGGTATTTGCCCAGCATCGCATTGAATTCCCTGACTGTTTTGTTGATCTCTTGAGCAATTGGCTTCGCATCAAGTCTTCGTTCTTTTACCAGCCTGTCAACTTTGTTCACAAAGAGTACCGGGGTCACCAGTTCTTGCATTGCCTGCCTTGTGACGGTCTCAGTTTGCACCATGATTCCCTCAATTACATCAACCACGATAAGGGCACCATCAGTCAGTCTAAGGCCTCTCGTCACATGGCTAGAGAAGTCGATGTGGCCTGGTGTGTCTATTAGATGTAACAGGTGTTCTACTCCATTCATCTCATGAATCAGTGAGATACTGGACGCCTTGATTGTGATGCCGCGCTCCTGTTCAATCATATCATAGTCCAAGAGTCTTGCTGTGGCAGCGACCTCTTTCGAGAGAAGCCCAGAAGCTGCTATCAACGAGTCCGTGAGTGTTGTCTTGCCATGATCTATATGTGCAATCACAGTACAAAGCCTAATGCGCTCTATATCATTGACCAGCTTAACAACTCTCTCATTCACGAACTTCTTGTACAGATATGACAAGACACTCTACCTGACCTTCATCTTGTAGATCTCAAGTGGTATAGTGATCTCTTCATCGCAGAACTCGCATCGATAGATGACAGAATCATCACTCTTCAACACTTCATTATGCAGCGGTCTACCACATTTGCAGACAAATCCAACTAGTCTTGCAGGATTTCCGACCACAAGCCCAAAATCAGGCACATCCTTTGTGACAACCGAGCCACTGCCAACCATGCAGTACTCTCCAAGCACTGTGTTGCAGACGATCACTGCATTTGCACCAATTGATGCACCACGTTTCACTAGGGTTTCTGAGACCTCCCAAGAATCGCTCACTGCTCGCGGGTAAAGGTCATTGGTGAACACCATATGAGGACCAAGGAAAACATCATCTTCAACAGTCACTCCATGATATACTGAAACTCCGTTCTGTATCTTAACATTATTTCCAATGGACACACCTGCGTCCACATAGACGCCCTTGCCAATATTGCAATTCTTGCCAATCTTTGCAGTCCCTCTGATGTGGGCGAAATGCCAGATTCTGGTGCCATCTTCTATCTCAGCACCATCATCCACAACTGCAAGTTCATGAATGAATACATCTCTCACAGTCATCTGTTTCACAATAGTCCGTCATACAGAATTAGATGTTAACTCTTACTCTTAGACCGTCTGCTCGGAGTCAATGGTGATGTCCATAAGGCTCCACGATACTCATCGCTTGCAGGACAGCCCACACATTTCTCAATCTTATATCGATTACATGCAAGGCATTTTCTGCCACACGGGTTTTCCCTACTGTTATGTTTTGGGGCCAAGTCAATTGGAACAAATGGTGGAATAGCGGGTGCGTTACCAAACCAGGTTTCAGACCTTCTGATCCCTTTCTCGGTTCGTATGCTACAGGTGCCTAGAATCGACTCAAGAGTCCATGTGTCCTCCGCCACTAACACAGCAAATAGATTATACCTCCCTGTCACCGATGCCATCATTAAGAGCCTAGGGCAGTTCTTGTACTTCTTTACAATATGTTCTGCAACTTTGATATTCTCAGTCTCAATGGCAAGAAAGAGCACCATTATCCCAAGTCTCTCAGAATTCACAGTCGGAGTGATATTCAATATATTTTTACTTGTCAATCTATCTAGTCTCTTGCTGACTGCAACATGCGATATTCCCAGCTGCTTTCCAAGCTCCGATAGACTCATACGCCCATCCTTACTTAGAATTGATATGAGCTTCTTATCGGTATTATCAAGCATCTTGAACTTACTCTCATTATCCAATGGCCTTTAGCCCCTTCATGTTTTGAGCAGGATTAACTTAATATCATTACATCCCGAAACTATACTTGCATTTAACGTTACTTCTACTACTAAACTCTTTTTGCATTCTCCCAATCGTGGCTGTAAATATGCGCATTTACCGAAATTGTGGTGATTGAACCTGTATCAATGCCAGTTTCGTCGGCCACATACCTGAGCAACTCTGAGAGTGCATACACATTTGCAGGCCATGCACCATACATGTCATTGGACCTGATCATGACCGAGATGTCGATGACTCCCTCTCTCTCCATGAATACGAAATGATTAAGACATGGGACTTCATCTGTATTCGTGTCAACACGTGGATCCCATGTAGTAGCAACACATCTTCTAGAATATTTACTACTCTTCAGTTTCCTGATTACGTACTCAATCTGATCCACACGCTCCTTGCCCCATGCTCTCAACCTCTCCCCGTATGTGTACTCGAAATCCATTCGGTCAGGGTTCAGCAACTGCGTGGCATATTTTTCTCGCAAGACGGTTTCACTAAATGGGTATTGCTCACTCACCCTCTCCTCATATGGACGCTTAATGTGCACCATCACATTATCAAGCCATCGTGTCTTGATACCTCTCTCATCAACTCTGATCATTCCCCTTTCCATTATGCATGTGATGATCCTTTTCCAAGCTGCTACTGGAGTTCTAGCATTGATATATAGAGGCATTTATCAGATCTCTCCTGTGCTATACCGACGCTAGGACAATAAAGTGCTATTGTGTGTTTTCCCTCCAATGATAATGCCGTACAGTAATTGGAAATGGCTGCAGTTATTTTGAAGTGGATGCTGTTATTTAGTCAGCAATTCGCGCCAACTCGGACTTCTTAATGTGTTTGATTTTGGGTCTGTTTTATTAGAATTTTCTGCATAATTCTCGTTGTATGTAAAACAAACCAGTGGTAAATGAGAGCAAGAATTGAACATCATTTTTAGTTGGAAATATAAGCAAAAATCAAGACCCAGCCATGAAATGTCTCTATTTCATCTACGCGGAAACCTTGACAAAATCGAGCTAGAAGCCGAATTAGAGCGGCATTATGCTTTTATTACAGTGTATCATAGGAATATTACACCCATATGCCGTCGGGAGGATTAGGCAACGTCATCTAAAACAGTCTATGTCATCACTCAAGATGGATGTGTCAACTGTCCAGCTGCAAAAGCAGTTGTACAAGAAGCCCTTGAAGACACAGATATCCCTGTTGAGATTGTAGACCTACAGGACATGGACCCTGATTTCGAATTCAAGCTCCTTGAGAATCAAGTGTTTATTGCCTCCACTCCCAGCATTCTTCTTGAAAACAATGGTTCTGTGAAACTGCTATATTCTGGCGAAGTGCCTACGATTGATAGTGTCCGCAGAGCAATTGGAGTGAATTAATCATGACCGATATAACCCAATCATTCACAGATGACGTGGAAGGAATTCGCAATCGCGAGAAGCGACTGCCCCGTGTCAGAACTACTAGTGGGACCATAGAGCCATTTTCTGCGGACAAGATCATTCAGAGCCTGATGAGAGAGGCCCAATTGTCAAGGGCCAATGCAGAACTCATCGCTATCAAAGTCATGGACAGAATTGTAGCATCAGGTATCAAGTTCCTCTCGGGACCTCTCATCCGTGAGATGTGCAATAGCGTACTTGCAGAATTTGGCTTTGAGAAGGAACGCATACTATACACCCGTGTTGGTGTACCAATGTACGATCTTAGCCTGCTTATCCATTCACCTGCAGATCACACATCAAATGCTAACCTTATGAGAAACCCCGAGACCATCGCCAAACTGGTACATGATCAAGTGATGGAACAGCACACTTTTCTCACACTGCCGCCAAAACTGGCTGATGCTCATCTTCGTGGTGATATCTACATCAAGGACCGTGAGTATTTCAGCACTCGTGATTACTGTGCTACTTGGGACCTTCGTCAGGTCCTCTTACTTGGAATCGCTCCTGATGGTCTTGGTGGAATTCATTCTTCAGCCGCAGGTCCTGCTCAACATCTGCAGGTCGCTGTGAATCACTCTGCAATCTGGCTTGCCGCAGCTCAGAGCTCCTTTGCTGGCGGTCAGGGATTCTTTTACTATAACACATTTCTTGCACCATTCCTTCAGGGCAAGAGCTACAAACAGGTGAAACAAGCAGCTCAGCAGCTCATATTCACGCTTACTCAACAATATGTGGCCAGAGGCGGTCAAGTAATATTCTCAAGTATCGACCTGACACCAGGAATTCCAAAGATCATGCGTGATGTTCCCGCTGTCTTGCCAGGCGGCAGGGTCACTGAGACCACCTATGGCGATTTTGAAGACGAGACCAGAATGTTCTTTGATGCCTTCATGGATGTCATGATCAAGGGTGATGTGAAGGGCAAGGGCTTCAACTTTCCAAAGCCCAACATAGTCCTCCGAAAAGAGTTCATGGGACCAGAGTACGACGAGTCCTGGCACAAGGTGGCAGAACTCACTGCCAAGTTCGGAAGTCCCTACTTTGAGAACTATCTCAACTGGCGTTCCACAATCGAGGCTGGATGCAGTAGCTGCTGTTCGCATCTATGGACTGCGAGCAGTGATGAGGAACTTGAGGAGTTCCTGACAGGCAACATGGTCTTTGGTGCATCACAGATGGTCACCCCCAACTTCGGCAGAGCCGCATGGATTGGCCGCAGTGACGAGGATCGCTTCTTTGCAAAGCTCGACGAGTTTGTAGAGATGAGTAAGCAAGTCATTCTTGAGAAGAAACGACTCATGGAGCAACTGATTGCTAGTGGTAGTGTCCCATTCTACACCCAGCCCAAACCCAATGGTGATCCTCTGATTGACATGAGTAAACGCGAGTTTCTGCTGGGCACCGTTGGCTTTGAAGAAATGGCCTATATACTCACAGGTCACCATCTACATGAGAGAGAGGGCACACGGTTCGGTATCAAGGTCCTGAAATACCT
>JAJRWI010000074.1 GCA_024276825.1 archaeon | reverse complement strand
TCATATCCTGAGGGAGGCACAGGCAACTCCATCACATGGACACCGACTGATGCACATCCAACGACTTACGAGATCTACAGAAACGGGACTCTTGTTGACTCAGGCAGCTGGACATCAGGGAATCCAATAACTATCAACATCGATGGACTTGGTCTAGGAACCTACAATTACACCATCATAGTGATTGATATTGACAGTAATGTGGCCACGGACCTTGTCTGGGTGACAGTCTATGATGGCACACCTCCAGTGCTTGACAGTCCTGCTGACATCTCATATCCTGAGGGAGGCACAGGCAACTCCATCACATGGACACCGACTGATGCACATCCAACGACTTACGAGATCTACAGAAACGGGACTCTTGTTGACTCAGGCAGCTGGACATCAGGGAATCCAATAACTATCAATGTTGATGGTCTATCTGTTGCACTTTATAACTTCACAATTGTTGTGACTGATATCGGCGGTAATACAGTAGTTGACCTGGTCTATGTCACAGTATACAGCACTACTGTTCCAACCTTGAACCATCCGCCTGATCAAACAATTGCTGAAGGTAGTACTGGCAATCAGATTGTGTGGGACCCATTAGACGTAAACCCAGCAAGCTATGAGATCTACAAGGATGGAGTGCTTGTGAAATCTGGTGCTTGGAACTCCAGCGCTGAAACCATTCCAATTTCAATAGATGGGCTTTCACTTGGAACATACAACTACACAATCATTGTGTTCAATCAGGGTGGGAACTCGGCCACAGACACAGTATTCGTGACTGTTTTCGATGGTACTGCACCTGTTGTGGATAGTCCTGCGGATGTTGCGTACAATGAGGGAGCCACAGGCAATTCAATCACCTGGACTCCAACAGATGCCCATCCGACAACCTACGAGATCTACAGGAATGGCACTCTTGTGGACTCTGGCAGTTGGATTTCTGGAACCCCAATCACAATCAATGTTGACGGTCTTGGTCTAGGAACTTACAACTTTACTATTGCTCTGACTGATGTTGGTGGCAACATCGCGACCGATTTGGTCTGGGTAATAGTGTCAGATGCAACTCCTCCAGTCCTTGACAGTCCTGCCGATGTGGCATATGATGAAGGAACCACAGGTAACTCGATAGCCTGGACTGCAACTGACGCACACCCAACAACTTACCAGATTCTAAGGAATGGCACAGTTGTTGCATCAGGCACATGGACATCAGGAACTCCAATCTCCATTACCATCGATGGCCTTGGCTGGGGTGTCTACAACTTCACCATTGTCGTCACGGATGCAGGCAATAATGATGTCAAGGATACAGTCTGGGTGACAGTGTCCGATGCTAGACCTCCAGTGCTTGACAGTCCTGCAGACCTGAACATTGCGGAGGGTACTACAGGCAATGCGATTACATGGAACCCCTCTGACACTAATCCAGTCAGCTATGAGATCTACAGGGACGGAGTCATTGTCAAGTCTGGTGCTTGGAACTCCAGCTCAGAAACAATCTCGATCTCAGTCGACGGGTTGGAACTTGGCACCTACAATTACACCATAGTGGTCACAGATATCGATGGAAACACCGCCACCGATACAGTATTTGTGACAGTCTACGATGGAACTGATCCGACAATCGACAGCCCAACAGATATCAACTACGCTGAAGATGCAACTGGGAATAGTATTACTTGGGACCCGAGTGATTTGCACCCAGATAAATATGAAATCTACAGAAATGGTACACTGGTAATGTCTGGCTCATGGAACTCGACCTCTGAAACAATCACAGTTTCAGTTGATGGTCTAGGACTTGGTGCCTACAACTTTACCATCGCTGTATTTGATATTGCTGGCAATGTTGCAACGGATATTGTGTGGGTCACAGTCTATGATGGAACTGCTCCATTAATAGATAGCCCCCCTGATGTTGCATATGAGGAGGGTGCAACAGGCAACTCCATCACATGGACGGCGACTGATGCACATCCCGAAACATATCAAATAACGATGGGTGGAGATGTTATTGCCTCTGGCAACTGGGCTTCTGGAACTCCAATCACAATTTCAGTTGATGGGCTTTCGATAGGCACATATACCTACGTGATTGAAGTCACTGATATTGGTGGAAACACTGCGTCTGACACTGTGATTGTAAGCGTTTCAGATGGAACAGCTCCAACTATAGATCAGCCAGATGACATTGCATATGAAGAGGGAACCACAGGACACTCTATAACTTGGGATCCTCAAGATGCTCACCCTGATAGCTATAGTATCTTTATGAATGGCTCTCTCATCAAGTCTGGCTCATGGAATTCAACCTCTGAAACAATCACAATTTCAGTTGATGGACTCTCCCCAGGTTCATATAATTACACAATCGTTGTCTCTGATGTGGGTGGAAACACTGCCATGGACACAGTTTTTGTCATTGTTTCACCAGCACCTACGACACCAACAACCCCAACAACTACTACAACAACCCCGTCAGAAACAACAACAAGTGAACCGGGCGAACCATTTAATCCATTGGGCAGCGGTTTCATAATCCTGATACTAGCTCCAATTGCTATCGTCATCGTACTGATCGCATTTTGGAGAAGGGGCCGCTAGACTCTCGATCTCCGGCAGTTTAAGAAATATGATTCCGAGTGTGGGGCTCGATACGGGTTCCACTTCGGTTGGAGGCGTTCTATGGAGAATGCCTCCTTATTTTTTATAATGCTTGCAATCTCAGCTAGTTTTTCACAATTAATGGCTAGAGAAGAAATATGGCCTATTTTGCTATATTACCGTGGCAATCAACATTGTTATTAGATACAATTCTCATTGTCAGATAGATAAATATACATCATTTGTATCATTAGAAATGCTAGAGAGGCGATTGTGGTGCCAGGGCTTACAAAAGGAATGATAGCCGACGTGAAACGGAAGAGGGAGATTAAGCTTCCAGATGAGTTCTTCGCAAACCCTGCCTTGTCAGATATGAAGGCGGCAATGGTCATTTATTTTGAGAGATCTGGCGAGATTCGTCTTATCCCAATGATGAAAGAGGGTGGTGCCCGAGTGCGATTGGAGGTTGAGAAAGTTAACCCGGCACTTATGCAGACCATGACTCACCTGTTCAAACAGCATGACTTGAAAGTACTGTTCACCACTGGGTTCTGCTTTGAACAGAACAAGTGCATCTATGAGGTCTATTTCGCTACTGAAAATATCCATGCAAAAGCTCCCAAGATTAAGGAAACAATTGAAGGTATTCCTGGTCTATATAAGAGTGAGTTTGAGATTCTTGAACTTGGAGCTGAGTGGTGAGGGATAATCAAGCTAACTCACTCAGTCAGCTGAGAATTCGAAGCGCCACATTCTCTGATACATTTGTGTCCATGAGTTCTAGTTCAACATCTAACAATGCGCTCAAGTATCCTTTGATGAATAATGGTGGATAGAATGGATTTCCAATCACTATTATGTTGTTTTGCAGACGAAGTTCACCCCAGCCGCTGGACTGAAGTAACTCAAGAACGAGATCCCAACTTGATCTTTCTTTAATGTCCATTCCAAAGAATAATGTCATTACATCGGATAAAGGTGCTTGCTTGCCAGCAGTAAATCCAAGTTCATACTGATCTGCTGGTGTCAATTTTGAAAAGAACAGCGATAGTAATGACTCAGAGGCAAGAATCACTCTCATTGAATTCCAGAATAGACCCCGCTCATTCCATTTATGCACAGTAAAGTCCAAGTACCATCGAACTGCATCCTCAATCAATTGGGCGCGTGAACGACCTATTCTGTCTTTAACTAACTCGTCTACCCTTCCAACCAATGACTCACTCATGGTGACGCTGATTATCTTCTTTCGGTCTTTATTATCCTCAGACATGAAAATCCCCTTTATCGGATTATGATATATCTCTAGCAATGCTTTATCATATTTTCTAATATGACTACAGACATATTAATACCATATTAAACTATTTTGGAACTCCTTGTGTGACTGCAACAGATTTATTGAATGATAGTCTAGAATAGTAGCGAGGAATATTGTTGCAATATTGCGAACTGTGGCTGGAAATGAACAGCGTAAGCGACTCGTTTCGCGTTGCTCTTCTAACACCAATCGGAGTGGAATTCCCAGATGGCTACACTGTGTATCCAGTCCAGAACTTTGAAAACAAGATCTTTCATGTATCAACATGGTTCGAAACAATATTTCTCGCTGAAGGCTTTATGAACCGCACTGCCGAGTTCTATAAAGAGCGATCTATACGGTTTCTCATATTTCGTGAGATACGTCCAAAACAAGAAAAGAGTGAGAATGGAAGATGAACTAACTGGTTAGGCAGTGGTCAGGCCCATCTCAACTGATGAATGGACCCAACCACTCCAGTCGACTCAACTATAAGATTTATGCTGTAGGCCATGGAATTGTGAACAACATTGCTGGGGCCAGTAGAGCAATAATCCCAACCGCAATGCATCCAAGTCCAAGGATGATGCTTACTGGTGTCGACGAGAATATCTTTCCAATCAGTTCAATGAGCTTCAGTATTAAGCTGCTGAAGCCATAGACAAGGAAGAACAGCAAGAACCAGATTACTAGCATCCATTTGAATGTGAGAATCTCAGTGACATAGGTTCCAATAAATGGATCACTAGTCAGTCCCGAAAGGAACCCGTAAATTGTGAAGGTTCCAAAGCTCGCAGCTGCCCCTGCAAACAGAAACGCAATTGGGAATTTCGAGATAACTCTCATACTGAGCGAAAATCCAGTTATCACCAGCAATGCCGCGACATATGCTGAATATGGTCCTGCGGGATTGGTGACATATACTACATAACCTACCAGCATATCCAGTATTCCTACAAAGAATCCGAAGTACGTAGCGAAGTGAATGATATACTTGAGTAGGTCACCGAGCAGTGGAATTGGATCCACAATCCTTTCCAGTAACCACGCTGCAGCAATTATTCCGCTTCCTACTAGTACCCAGCCTACGACAATCTCATTCTGGAAGTAGGCCATTATTTGTCCAAAGTCGAGATTAAAGAACTCAAATTGAAGCATAGGATAACACCTGCCTTCTGTATCAAGATTAAATGCGCTCAACCCTAAAAAACATTCTCAGGTAGAACTACTGCTCAAAATTGATGTGGAAAACACATATGAGATCCAGTACAAGAGCAGGCACACAATTGCAAACAGGTTATTTCTCTTTCCATCTACCATCCTAGAGTTGAGATATCCATTAAGAAATGTAGTCGTACCAAGCGTGATCAATAAAGGAAGTATTGAGATTGGTGTCATGCCATATGGGTCCCAGCTACCTCCTGATGACAATAAAGAGCCAATGTAGAGGAATGGCGCAAGTGATGTGAGTAATCCGAGAACCGCCGAACTCGTTATTGTGAGAATATACACCTTCATCCTCTGCGCTGCTAATATTGACTCTCTCTCTCTGGCAATGGAAGAGCGCTTGATCAATCTGGAAGAAATTTTTGAAATGCGTTCTCCAGCATCTTTTGCTGAAATCTCACACATTGATATGATTGTCATCAGCAAATTTGCAACCCGCTGACCAAGGACATGATTCGATGCTATCTCGAAGGCCTCCTGAATACTGGCGCGTTCTGACTGAATTGATCTAAGCATCAAGTCCAGCTTAGACTGAAATGGCGGCGCTATATCATCTCGCACTTCAAACAGAGCCACTTCAAGTGTGTCCCCGCTCTGGAGTCGTTCACCCAATAGCATCATGAAGTTAAGAAACTCATCATACTCCTCGATTATCTCATGCTGTGTGGGCCTGATGATGCCTTGATCTCTAGGCCTATCAAAATAGGCAGCGAATTGCCTTGAGAACCGGGATGTTATCAATAAATCAATGGATATTAGCAATGGAATTAGAATGAGAACCAATGGGTCTGTCGCATGACCGCTAAGAGCCACCACCAATGTTATCAAGATCGGAAGATATGTTGAAACTGCTGAAATTATTAGAATCCTGCTTTCAAGTTCCATATTCTTCTGTCGTAATGTCTGGTCCGCCTCAAAGGACTCGCCTGACAATTCTTCGAGCAGATCGGTCTTTCTCTCAAGAGATGATATTATTGCAAGCAGGTATCTTCTCAGATCGGATGAGGGCTGACTCTTTGCAAACTCCATCAAGCAAGTCTCGGGTGGCACTCCCTCGTAGACTCTCATTAGGATGTCTTGAAATGTCTTTGACAAGAATGGATGCTCTGATTTTGCAACCATTTCTATGGCGTCAAAGATTGTGCCTCCTGCCTGAAATACAAGAATGAACTGCTCAAAGATGATGTCTGCTTCTTCTGATAGCTCCAATCTATAGGCGTTCATTAGAGAAACAGGATATGATCGAATCACATAGTAGGTCAATAAACTAAGGAGCAGTGACAGAGGAATGATGATCATGGGATTGGTCCCAATCATAAGCAACGCAATGCTAAGAATAATCGCAAACAGTACTGAAAAGAGGTATGATGCTCCTATCACACCTGCAGAGGAAATTTTCATCATTGGCTGAAGGAATGTAACTGCTCTCTCTAATTCTACATCTTTCGGGGCCTGGCTTGTTTTTTTGTGTCTTACTATCCTTGAGCCAATGGAGCAGAGCCTCTCGTAAACCTTCAGTTTTAATCTCCTCTACTTCTGTCTGATCATATATCTCTTAAATTGTATGATGTCATAAGAACTCGTCAAGGGTGGTCTGTGTGATCAGTCGCTCGTAGACCCTACTCCTGTTCAACCAGATTTGCAATGGGCTGTGAAGCTTGGTCCTGATAAAATCAAGTGATTCCTCAAGAGTTGAGAATTTTTTACCGCTCTCTTCCAGAGCTCTTTTTGCAAGAGACCTGAATCTCCATACTCCAAGAGGTACCCATATCTTGGGATCGGTTTCAAGAAATGCAATCACTCCTGCCTGTCTTCTCCTTCTGTCCAAGACCTCGAGGATGGGCAGGCGGGCCGCATAATAAGCTCCAACTACGGAGCTCGCGTAAGTGCTTCTTCCTTTGTAGGTTTCATCATCTTGAATGACATTGAGATTGGCCCCTGTTAACCAGCACTCTAGAGCCTCATATTGCCATGCAGTAGGAAGTAGCAAGATGACAACAGTATTTCCGAGGGCATTTGCAGAATATACCTCATAGTCATTAATCATTGGATAATGCAACACTCTCTTGTGAAGTTGCTTACCAATAATATCATCCACTGCTGTAATGCTCCAACGAGTGGGGACAAGACGCCTTCGCCTTATCTCTCCCACCAGGCCAATGGAGAACAATCTAGTGATATGCTGAGTAGAAACTCTTTCTTGAAACAACTCGAGAATGCCAGTTGATGCATTTGCATCCGTATCTGAGGTGATCCTGTCAACTGCCCGGGGAATTGATGGGTTGCCTTCAAGAACAAAGTCATCCAAAGGTGCTGATGGGCCTAGAGGAAGAGTTCGGCCCGTGATGAGCGTGGAAAAGGTTGGTTTCTTGATCAATACAGCCTCCGAATCAGTCGGACGTTCTGACAGCGCTAGGGCTTGCGTTTCCTGGAGAAATCGAGGCCCATCAATTACCGAGTCCACAGGAATTGGTGCCTTGGTTCTCACAAGACTGAAACGCATTGATATGATATCATTAATTGTCTTATCAAGCCAGAGGTCTGGCTTTTCCATGATGGCTGTTTCATCTCCGAGTATGGGCGGGACTAATGGGCCAACGAGGACCTTTGGATAGCCAAACTCCCCAACAAAGACTCCTGGTGGGGACGAGCCAAACAATGTCCTGCCTTTCACAGCTGATTGAATATTGACAAGTGACTTTGCTCTCAAAAGAATTGGACATGGATTAATCCCGCAAAGGTGCCTGTGTCCCATGCACTGAGCACACATACCCTCAGTTAGAGTGGGCTTTGTCAATGCGTTGGGGGCCAGTCGTGTTTGCACCATTTCGGGAACCTTCAGCTTGTAATACTATTTCCATATTCTCATTTTAGTGTGAGCATCAATGAATTTGGTAAATCCCAAACTATTTCACATATTAGTTATCATTTTAATCTGATAAACATGTCAACACGCAGAGAGCGGATAGCGGAGCTTCTTGAGAATGTAGATGCTCCACTGACTGTGAAAGATATCTGCGGACTTCTTGATATCAAAGAACGATCCCTAGTGGAAGAGGACATGTATCATATATCTCGCTCTGTGAGGAGAAGGGGGAAAAGACTTGTGATGCATCCCGCATCATGCGCCAAGTGCGGATTTGTTTTTAGCAGCAAGAAGGCAAGGACTCCTTCCCGTTGTCCAAAATGTCGTTCTGAATGGATTCTACCGACAAGCTTTATCATCATGAGTTAGTCCTCATCGTCAAACTTGAGGATGCGTTTAATTCCAGCCCCCTCATGCTTGATGTCAGTGACACGAGTGACAATAAAATCACTAAGGCCATATTCAGCTTCCTCGACAAAGCCATGAAGTATGACTTTCATCCCAACCCGAGGCAAAAACCGACACTTCTCCATAGTTCTTGCAGAGAGATGAACGCTGTATATTAATCCCTTCTCATCTTGAACTATGATGTTAGTGGAACCATGCCAACGCCCAGGCATAACCTGCGTTGTCTTGCTCCTGCCAATCTCTCTAATTATTCCGCGTACAACAGTCATGCTTCATTCTTCCATTACAAGGCGGCCATATCGTCCTCCACCACCTGGAATATACCCCACTTTATCATTACGATATGCATCAATCATCATTGCAACACTAGACTCGATAGATGATATCTCGTTGATTTTTGCCCCTGTAAGAATCTCTATTTCTGAACCGAGCCGTTCTCGCAAAGTGTTATAGATATTCCAGACTCGTTTTGATGACCTTGACTTGATTTTCATGGCATCTGCAATTAGGTCAAGAAGGGGTGGGATATGAAGATATGGTGGTCGATGTGGCGGCGATTCACTTGAGGGGTTTCCAATCATTCTTGCACGATCTCGCACTCCCAGCCTTAGTGGGCGACCATCGACTGGACAGAAAACTTTCCGAGAGTGGATTGATTTGAGGATGTTGGAAAGATCATTCTTGTCTTTGTAAGAGATATAGATGTTTAATTCATCGAACTGCGGACTACCCTCTCCCTCCTCAAAGATTATTGTTCTTCTGCAGGACGGGCAGAATGAAAGATAATACTTGCCGAGTCGTGGGTCAAGACCGATGTTCAAGACTGGTCCCCTTCCACCTTTCCGTAATATGGCCTTTTTCAACTCGGAGAAGGAGGGGTCCTCCATTCTGAACCTTACAAGCTCCCTTCCAATCTTTGCAGGTGATGGCGAATGAGCGTCGCTTGATGTGATAAAGGTCAGGTCTCTTATACTCGGTATATGGTCTGCGAGTTCACTATCTGCTGATAGACCAAGCTCAATAAAATGTATATGGCCAGTTTCAGAACCATAACACTGTTTTAGGTCATTATATTTGTTCTCACGAAAGATGGAACGGAACGGAGTGAATGCATGAGCTGGTCCCACAAGTCCCCCGAGGTCTCTTACTATTCCTGCCAATCTCTCACCATTCATGTTGACCCTAGGTCTTCCGCCCCATTTATGATCGAGGTTCTCAGAGCTATTTCTCAGAGATTGCCTAAGGCTATCGATGGAGTCAAAGTCTGGCATGATTACCACATGGTGGATTGACTCAGAGTCTTCAATCTCAACAGTCAATGCATAGTGCATTCCATTATACTCTAAGGTTCCATCTCTATTCCTTAATGTGGCCTTTAGATGCTTCAACCAATCTGGTTGAGTGGCATCTCCAGTTCCAACGATTTCGAGTCCCTTTTGTTTAGCTCCTACTGCAATATTAGGAATAGTCATGTTCTTACTGACGCCAATAGAATATCGAGAATGAATGTGCAGGTCAACATCATATTCGTTCATCTGAATACCTCAGACATTGAGGATGACCTTCATTGCTTGTGGTAACATTGCATACTCAAAAGCTTCAGATCCTTCCTCAAGAGAGAACATCTTTGACACAAGACTCTTGACCTCGATTCGCCCTTTCGCAAGCGCGTCTATTGCTTTCTTGAATGAGCCAGTTCCAGACCCCACAATGGTGATCTCTCTCCTGACAAGATCTGTGGGATTTAGGGCGATCAACTTTCCATGAGTGCTCTTTACTGAAATCACACCACGGCTTCTCACAATTTCAATAGCATTCTTAATGCCCTCAATTGATCCTGTCGCTTCAATTACTATCCTTGGACCAACATCATTGGCAATGCTTTTGATCTCTTCTTTCCAATCAACCTCATACATATTGATTGTATTCCGGAGACCAATCTTCTTTGCCAGGCCAAGTTGCCACTTGTTTCTTCCCAGTAGATAGACCTCGGCCCCTGCTGCATCGTATACTTGAGCAAGAAGGAGACCCAGCTTTCCCGAGCCCATGACAACAACGATCTCATCCTTTTCTGCAGGTACAAGTTCTAGGGTTCTGATTGCTGAAGAGAGTGGTTCAATAAATGTTGCACTTACATCATCAATTTCATCAGGAAGCACATGGATGTTTTCAGCAGGCACACTGAGAAACTCTGCCATCCCCCCATCAACAGTGACCCCAAGCACATCACCTGAATTACAAAGGTGATTGAGACCCCTCTGACAATACCAGCATTTTCCACAAGATATGAACACTTCGGAGGTGACATGGGTTCCCGGCTCTATATCTGGCACGGTACTCTCATGGATCACTCCCGCGATCTCATGACCAAGAATAAGTGGCAGGTCAACAGAATACTCGCCTCTCCAGATTGCTAGGTCTGTAGAGCAAATCCCAACTGAACGAATCTCAATTCTGACTTCACCAGGCAATATGGGTGGAATGGGATTATCAGCGATTCTGAGACCATTGTCTGTGAGTACTAATGACTGCATTACTCTCCTTCCTCTGCAATAACAAAATGTGCCATAATGAATAATAATTGCTTCGATTTAGCTAATAATCATGCATTATGGCAATGCACTAGTTCGTCTAATGATGGTTCAATCAAGAGAATTGATAAAGACTTGATTCCAAGGTTCAAGGGATAGTGATTGGCATGAGTAAGACCATTTTCAGCAGAAGGCTGGGAAACGATGAGACCGAAATTTGGATTGGTCTTTTGAAGGAGCGCACATCTGCCTTACTATCCGAAGACCTGATCGCCTCCTTCTCTAGTCTTGAGAATGGTCTGTTCTATGTTTCGTCTTTCAACGATGACACATTCGGTGGTTCAGCTGTATTCATTGACAGATATCGGCTCGGAATGGCTCTGATAGATATTATCATTAAATCGCAATATATCGATGAAACTGGCTATGTAGTGATCAAGTCATCAATACCATATTTTCGTAGTCTGTCAATCAAGAATGTCGACGTGCTTGTGAACTCCTCCGGTGCCACTTTCGACCTTCCCTTCCCACTTGCATTTGGTGTAGATCCCTGCATGATTGATACTCTTGAGAAGATTGGTTTTGAAGCAGTTCATGAACTATATCATGTCACAATCGATAATATCTCAGAGATTCCAACCGCTGACCATGACTTGACTCCTGATGACTCATTGGACATTGAAGGCTCCCTGAAGTTCTATTGGAGTCATTACAAACAAGCGGGTGTGGATTGCTCTCACTTCTGGTGTGCCTTTGATCTCTCGCTGCGGAGAAAGAATCTCAACACTTTGGCCAGAAATAATAGAATTATAGCTATTCTTGGATGTGAAGTTTTTGACAACCAATTGATCGTTGCCCCCTTCTTAATCGACACAGAGGCCATTTATCCCCATCAAATGATATCACTACTGTCCTCTATTGCTGGTGGTGAATTCTCGCGTGTTGATTTCCCAATTGCTGGAACTGGTCAATTGGACTACATTCAAGAGATTGCGAGGGTCATGTCTGGAGAAATAAGTACAAGAGAGTTACAACTGATGCGGAAGAAACTATGATATACATGGTAGCGTGATAAATAGATGAATGCGGTCAAGATTTACAAACATGGTCCAGGATTTATCCTGAGCTATATGGGGATCGATATTGGACTTGATACTGGGGCACCACGTACCATGACCCTCCTATCACATGCACACGCTGACCATATTACTAATCTTGGCAGAGCATTTCAGGTTGTGGCGACAGATGCAACCATCGACACATTCAGGGCCCGTGGGGGCTCGGTCTCTTGGGAGCATATATCTCTTGATTATGGTCAGACTCTTGACTTTCATGGCATCGAGATCACATCATTGAATGCAGGCCACGTACTCGGCTCCACGATGTTTCTAATAAAATACGGTGATGGTCTGAGTGTTCTCTATACTGGCGACTATAACACTGAAGACAGTATAGTCCACAAGGCGGCTGAACCAGTCCCTGCTGATGTGCTTATCACAGAGGCGACATATGGGTCTCCTCAATGGGTGTTTCCCGAACGCCTGGAGATTCATAAGGCAATCACAGAACGCGTTGTTTCAATAATTGAGAGCGGAAGACTTCCGATACTTTACGCCTATTCACTTGGCAAGGCTCAAGAGGCCATTGCATTATTGCAAAAGCAGAAGATTCTCACAATCACTGGTAACTACACTATTGAAAAAGTCAACAAGGCATATAACAAATATGGGGCAAATCTCAAGAGCATCAGTCCTGACTCACCCCATGTTCACGAGTATATCGACATGGGATGTGCTATTATCAGTTCACAACCGAGGTCCACAATTAGAAGAATTGAGAAACAAGCCAATCTGGGCAAATATGAGATTGAGAACAAGTCGCAGGTTGTGAATCTCACTGGGTGGTCGTTGAATGACTTCTCTGGCAACAATTTTCCATTGAGTGCACACTGCGACTTCAACCGACTTGTGAGGTTCGTTCAAGAAGTGGGTGCCAGAGTTGTTTATTGCTTCACCAGCAATGCTAATGAGTTCAGCCAACATCTATCCCATATGAACATTAATGCGGTTCCATTAGAATAGGTGATTAAAATGCTGTCTGATGAAGAGATGGTTGAACCATTACACGCAGAGTCTTTCTTTTCAGTTTCAATTACTGGGGAGATTCATGAGCGACTGTGTTTTGAATATCTCGATCCAGATGGCTATTACAAGCGAGTGGTGAATGATGATGCCCTTCTTGCCAAGGAGATAGAAAAGCTTGTATCAAACATGCAATACTTTCTGGATAGAGAACGTGTTGAGATCAATCATGAGAGAGTAAAGTCCATCGTTCGCTATGTCGACATTTTTCCAAAGGGCATGTCTGAAGTTGTTGGGGTTGTTTACCTGATTGACTTTGCTGGCAGGTTTAAGCAAGGCCTGAACAAGGTTGAAACCTGGCTTGAAGAAGAGGTTGCACCCTATGATTTTGAGATAATCTGGAGATACCCCACAGGGACACGAATCCATGAGATTGACACATTGCTGGAGTATGAGATCTATGACGACTTCGTACTATTGTGGGCCTATGAGGGTCTCCAAGTTGGCGGCTATGAGAGAATGGAGTTTGAGCTACCAAAGGAAACCATTGATACGCGAGCAAAGTGAATAGTGTACCACACACTCTGTCCCATGCGGTTCATCCATAATTTGCATGCGACAAATATATCACATGCCATGTGTCACGATTGAAACTCGGTGGTGCAATTGACTCCCTCTCGCCATAGATACATAATTGCTCTATTGTTCCTTTTGACTTTCTTATTATTCATTACTCCCGAAGTAACATCACAGCTTCCTGATGAGCCAGTTCCAATTCAATATCCTCCTAACATGGACTTGCAGGCCCCTAATACAAGTGTGCATGGCTTTGTTACAAGTCATGATGGACATCTCTATTTTGAGGATGGAACGAGGGCCCGATTCTGGGGGATAAATCTCGTGGATCAGATGTGCTTCCTAACTGTGGATCAAGTTGACAGTCTGATAGATGTACTCACTGCTGCTGGGGCTAACATGATCAGGCTTCATCTGATGGATGCTCACCTTTCAAAGTCCGTTATTGACTACTCTTCAGGAAACACTTCTGTGCTTAACTTGGAAATGTTGGACCGATTGGACTATCTTATTTACAAATGCGGACAGTCAGGAATCTATGTGTATCTCGACCTTCTTGATGGTCGTGAGTTTTTAGAATCTGATGGGGTTGTAAATGCAAGTCAATTGCACCCTCAAGCAAAAGTTGTGTCTATATTCGATGATCATCTCATTGAGCTTCAAAAACAATACGCCACTAACTTGCTCAGTCATGTCAATTCATACACTGGCTTAGCTCTAGTAGATGATCCCACAATCGCTGTTGTTGAGATTACAAATGAGAATGGGATGTTCTGGGACCTTGTTGGTGATGTTAAGAGTTGGGCTGGTATTCCTGAACCATACTATAGCGAACTTCAGAGCAAATGGAATGATTGGCTCGTGCAAGAGTATTCTACTCGACAGAATCTCGATGATTCATGGACAGATAACTATGGGACTCATGGGCTTTTGGCGGATGAGGACCCAACAGCAGGAACAGTCCGACTCCCTGATGTAGTTGAAGCCTGGAAGCAGACTGCGGGTGCAAGGTCCTATGATGACTCCTCTGTTGGTCATGCAAGAGCTAATGATGGATCGAGATTTGCATATGATCTTTTGAAGGAATATTATTCAACCATGAAACAGCACCTTCGCTCACTCGGAGTGAGAGTTCCAATTGGAGCATCAGATAATCAATGGCAGGTGCATCCTCCCAATCAACGCGCAATCAAAGAGTGTCTTGACTTCAGTGCAGCAGGATATTATCATGATCATCCCTCGTTTTCTGACACTCCACTCATGACAATCAGGAACACTCCAGAGCTTTTTGAAGACACCGAGTCAATCTTGCCTATACTCAGTTCGCAAAAGATTGCAGGTGTTCCCATGATTGTGCGTGAGTGGAACGATGTCTTTCCGAATGATTACAGATGCGAATCAATGATTCAAATGGCAACATTTGCTGCACAGCAAGACTGGGATGGTGTATTGATTCACCATTTTGCGGATGACTTTTATTCCCTCTCTGAAGGCGAGCAAAGGACACTGTGGTGGTCAACTCTTCACGATCCTGCGCGTTGGTCTCAGTTCAGTGTGGCTGCACGGATTTTTCTGAAGCAACTTGTAACCCCGTTTGACAGAGTCATTGACATTGGTTTCTCATTCACCGACACCTTCTATGCGGCTCACTTCGATGATCCTTGGTATTATCGAGTTGCACCATATTTTGGTAGAGTTCAGAACTATTACTTTGATGATGTCTACAACGGCACTGCAGACATGGTCATTGGCTCGATGAGAACGAATGGAGCCACTTACCCGGGAACTGGCAGTACAAAGACAGTCATTGTGGCCCCCTATTATTGGTTCTGCGATCTATACAACAAAGAGTTCAATCAGACTGCAACAGCCAAAAGGCTCCACTCTGGGCTCGTCTTTCAAGATGGTTCTTCCAATGGCACAGGTCATTTCATCGATTTCGGTTATGATAATATGGACATCACTTGGTCGTATTTCTATGCAATATCAAAGTCAAGTCTTCCATCAGGTGCAGTGTCTTTTGGCGACACCACTGATGGACAATGGTGTGTTGGCTTTGTGGATGACTCGTCTGTAATCATGTCTGTGTGGGATTACAAGGAAGAGTCTACTTCACTCTATCATGATTTGGATTATTCCCCACAATCTGGCAGTGATCATAATGTGTTTGAAATTAAGAGGCATGACAGTCTTGCCGCACGTATTTTCATAGACTCAATGCATCACTGGAGTTTATCATCCATGAATCATTCCTATTGGGATCAACGAACATGGGAAGATCCCTCTGGAATTTGGGTGAGAAATGAAACCTCTGGTGTCTTCACTCTGGGCACCGCATACATTGCTGCAGTTGTGGGCTTTGCCAATGGCACAACCGAAGTTGGTGGCATCACTTTCGAGAGTGATAATCATCACTTTGCAGCCTCTGTCCTCTCTGTTGATGGTCTGCCAATCTCTAGCTCCCATCATATAGTCTTCACTGCAGTGGCTGATGCATGGAATACCAATCAACAGCTCGCTTTGAATTATGACTCACAAGCTGGCACTGCTTATTCATACATGGGAAACTGGGACTACGTGGGCACAAATCCTGTTATTTATGAGGATGTGTTTGTCCGTGCGTATTTTAGCCGCGACATTAATGCATCCGTCATCCTTCGAGGATTATATGGTGAAGCCAAGTACGTATTCAAGACCATCTCAAACTCACTATATCTTTCAACAAATACAACTCATGCAACAAACACAGTTGCTCTTGACATATACATTGAACCATCTCCCCCTGAAGTTGTATCTGTCGAACCGACTGCATCGGTAGCATTGGCCAGGGAGAGTCAACCTGTCTATCTAACTGTGAACCTTACTGGACCCGATATTAAAAATGTGACACTTTGGTATTCGTCTGAGAGCAACATCTTTCAGCCTACTCTCCTCAGATACGTTTCAGGTGGCATATTCTGCGGAGAACTCCCTGGTGGGGAATACGGCCAGATAACAGAGTACTATTTTGAGATCTATGATATTTTCGATCAAGTGACTGTTGTAAATGCTGGAAGTACTAACTATACAGTAGAATGGACCGACTCAGTTCACCCCAACATAATCGATGTATCCTACTCTCCATCTTCACCCACCTTTGGTACTGAAGTCACACTCACATGTACAATAATTGATGAAAACAGTGATGTTGATCATGTTTCAATCCGATATTCAGTAGGCAATTCCGACTTTTCTGAAACTATGAGAGAAACAGGGAACAACCTGTTCACTGCTGAGATTATCAACTCAGCTAATAATACTGACCTTGATGTGACAATAACTGCTTTAGATATAGCAGGCAACTCTGCAACATTGACTATTACGATTCACTACACCGAGCCAACAACAACCCCCACATCAGGAACACTAGATCTCACTGATATGGAATTAATCATGGTTGGAGGTGCTGTCCTAGGTGTGGTGTTCATAGTCTTGATTCTCAGGAGAAAGAAGAGTTCCTAATGTTCATGCAAAAATGCGCTTTCAGCCAAATCAAGGCAAATTACAACTTAAAGAAATCAATGCTCATAATAGATCTAATGTGGAATCAATCTAGTGGTAGAAAAATCAACTCGTATCTTGTTTAACTTGGATGTCAGTTGGAGATATCTCTCGTCGTGATGCAACTCATCGACTTTCTTCTTATACTCCTCCTCATCCTTATACTTGACCATATAGAAACTCACAGTGGGGTCTGAAGCATCCCGCCATCTACCAATCACTTCAATGCCATGATCGTCGTATATCTTGCGAAACTCATTTCTCAATTCTGTCATCATGTCAACTGCATCGGGTTTTACTTTGGATCTGTATAGCATTACTAAAGTCATTACTACTCACACAATAACTATTGTTAATATTTTTCATATATTGTTTTCTATTAGGCTTGATTTTTTGAAACTCAGAAAAAACTACAATGAATCGCTAACTAGAGAAACTCCCTCTATCCATTCCATCCACAGTCGGGACAAATGTTTGTGCCAGGGATTTTTCTAACAATTATATTATTCATCAGGCATTCTGGACAAATATCCAGTGGTTTATTGCAGACAGGACAGATGGGCTTTCTATTCAAATCACGGATGCATGTGATTGTTCCGCAGGAGGGGCATTTGATTGCATGTTGCTGACAAAACTCATTTCTGCATTTATCGCATCGAAGTTTGCTGGTATTTCTACAAACTGAACAGGATCTTGCCAAATGCTCACGCCCCTATGTGCCTGCAAAATGATGTAAGGGCTTGATAAATCTAATCATTCAAGATAGCATGAATGTGAACCCATTTTTCGGATAATTGGTACAATTTGGAAAATAACATTCCTAGTTGAATTGACCTTTTTGCTTCGCGCCTGTCTATAACTCAATCATAATAGTTCATGTTTCATGAGTAGAAACTCCTTGTCATCTTTGAATATCTCAAAGCCATGCATCGGATAGAACCTAATTGGCCCCGATGGATTTTTTGGACCATACTCGCTCAAATCTGGGATATTCATCAGGTTTCTCTCTATGAGATTCTCATCTCCAACACTCATTGTATCTAAACCTCATCAGTTCAACAACATATCATTTATTGCCGAGCGTCCTCTTAACTAATCTAAACATCAAGAGAATCCAAATAAACCAAGTACTACGGAAGTATTACTAAAGCTCATAGTGAAGTTGCATGATACTTCTTTTGATGAATGATGATCTTTGAGTGTAGAAACTGCGGAAAGCCAACAATGGACATTGATCAAGTTTTAGATGGGAACTGCGAATGCGGATGTTCAAGTTTCAGACTTATTTCAAATGATGCCTTAACGCTAGACTCGAAGTTCTCGGTAAAAGAACGTGTCAGACGTGAGCTCTATAGCTGGATCGACATCAACCTTGACGCATTGAATCCAGATGATCTTGAGAACCTGAGTGTTGCGTTCATGCGATTCGCTGATAATGATAATGAATAGGAGATTCAGTTTCTGAGTCTGCCTATTTGTCTAATTCTTTCTCATCAGCATCGAGCCAGTCACGAGGGCGCTCAATTCTGGCAATCTGATCATCAATCTTCTCGCTCAAGTCAGTCATCCCTCCGACATCAAGAATTCGTTTTACTGCATTGAGATTATGAATCAATGTGTCCAGCCACGAGAGCAGATCTCCAGGATATGCCCACAGTTCGAACTCTTCATGCAAACGCTTAGATATTCCTGTGGGATTGAAACCCTCTCTTCTTCGTTCAACAATCCAGCGACCGAGAGCAATCTTTCCATGATCACATTCTGGAAACTCCTTGCATTTGCAGTTGAAGAATGTGTCCAGCCATTTGGTCATAACATGAAACACCCATTTTGATAGGCGTGTGGCACCACTTCTTGGATCCTTCATGTCAGTAATATCCGTGAACAGTCCTGAGAAGAGTCGTGTGGGCATATGAGTCTTGAATGCAGAGTCAACCTCACTCTGCAGGCGAGAACTCAGATAGATGTTTTCGAAGGGATCAAGTCTGATTGCAATGTCTAGCGAATCCATTTTTTTGGCTAGTTTTAAAACCTCTAGGCCCCTGCTTGGGGACAAGAACGAAACCGAAGTTGCTCTGCCTAGGGCAGTTGGATGTGCTCCACCTTCCTTGACACGAATCATGTGATGTCTGACCAAGAACTTGAGTGCATCAGATGGCGGTATTGAAGCCGAGAGCATTCTCTTGTAAAGACGGGCTATTGATTTCAGATCAACTAGACCTGTTGAACATATAGTCGCAAGAATCTGCTCTGCGCAGGTTTCAGTGTCAGCAAAAGGCTCGACCTTCTCAATCTCTCCCCTGAGAAGTTCAATGGCAACTTCATCCTCGTATTTCTCCTGACCGCCATGATACTTGCGACCAGGCTGCACTAGTAGGTATACCTTTCCGCGATCGTGCTTACCCAGTCTGCCTGCGCGTCCTAACATTTGTTCGAACTCTGCAGTAGAAAGCCAGTCTGAGCCCATAGCTAATGACTCAAAGATGACCTGAGATGCGGGAAAATCGACACCTGCCCCAAGAGCGGCAGTAGTCACTACGCAAGCATATCTCTGTTTTTCAAAACCCCGTTCAATTCTCCTTCTCTGATTGTATGAAAGCCCCCCGTGATACACTGCACTGGACACTCCATGTTCGTGCAGCCAGTCGCGCAGTCCGTGGGCACGGCGTCTAGAAAATGTAAAGATGATTGACTGCCCCTTGTTTCCCGAACTGCTGACATGCCGAAACTCATCCTTGACAAGGCGCCTGATAATTTCCTTCTTGTCCTCATCACTTCTGGCGAACACAAGATGCTTTTCAAGGGGAACTGGTCTGCCAACGAAGTTAACAAGGTCCAATTTTAGTTCATTGGCCAACTCTTCTGGGGCCCCAACTGTTGCTGAGAGTGCTAAGACCTGAGCTTTTGGAAAGTGATATCGCAACCTGGATAAAAGGCCATCCAGTTCAGGCCCTCTCTCAGGGTCTGCAAGGTTTTGAATCTCATCAACGACAATAGTGCCAATCTTTCCAATCTGCTTTACTTCGCCTGATCTTAGCACGAGGTCCAAGGCCTCATATGTTGCACAGATTATGTCAGCCTTAGTGATGTCCGAGTCAACAATGACCTTGCCTTCTTTGCCAACGTCTAATCGGGACATTCCCACCTTAATGCCTGTCCTGAGACCTATGCCCCTGTATCGTTTTCTGAAAACCTCATACTTCTCATTAGTGAGTGCAACAAGTGGCGAGAGGTAGATCATCTTTTCACCAGACATCGCCCTGGGAATGCCCGCCAGCTCTGCAATGAGAGTCTTTCCCGAAGATGTTGATGAAACCACAAGTAGACTCTTGCCTTCGAAAAGACCTGCATCAATCACCTTCTCCTGAATTGGAAGGAGTGTTTCAAATCCTTCTGACTTCAAGACCTCTTTGAACTCTTCAGGCAAATTGAGTTGATCAATCTTTGTCCCTTTACTTGTCGCCCCGATGGTAATCCTCTCAATCAAAGTCAGGTCCGGCTCCTGCGTGGGATCGAATCCGGGTGAGAGGACATGAAGTAAACGCGGGATAGACCTTACCCGTGCAAGTTGCTGCTGTAATTGAGTTATCATGGGGCGCGAGAGATCGAAGCCCAGACTTCGTAGGTCTGTCTTTAATTCTGCCTGAGCGCAAGCTAGGCATGCCACTTCGGTTTCTGATGTCCTTACCGCATTTTTCTTTCTGAGTATCGTCATTCTGTTCTCACGCAGACATGACTGGCAGACGGGCAACACTCGGGGCTTCTGTATTGAATTGCGTTTCAGATAGTCTTTCACTTTGTCCAAAAAGTCAGGCTTTTGCTTTGATGGCACTATTATGTGCTTGGCCCTTCTCAAGACCTCTTTGAATTCGCGTTCTTGAAAAAACACAGGTTTATTGTATTTAATGAAATATACCTTGCGAATCTCTAGCAAGCCATCTCGTCGTTTCCCCCACTCGACAAGTCCGCTGAGATATGCTCTTTGGCGGTCTTGTAGACTGTCCGAGAAAAGTTCTACGCGCGTTGACATTTCTTGTCTGGAAGATCGGATGACCAACACATATGGCTTTGCTAGCCTTCTAGTAATCTCACTATCCGCGACTTCCAAATCTTTTACCTCTATAAATTAGACCGCTTAGAACCTGATACTTGTTGATTCTGAAAACAAGATGTTGCATGATAAGATTAGCTATAATGTCAATCATAGATGAAAAAGTCCTCGTTCTTGTGGATGATAGCAAGGGTTTCCTCATATTCCTCCTTGAAGGCTGCGACTCCTGTTGCATCGGTCATACCGTACTTTTCAACTATCATCCAGTCTGATGTGGACTCGTTTGTCCTGAACTTGGTGAACTTGGAGTCATTCACCATCATCAGTTTTGTATATATGGGATTCATGAATCGTCCGGTGCGATAATAATCCGCAAATGGCCTATATATTGGTCCATGAGTGCCTCCTAGAATGAATTTGGCTTTCTGCAATCCTGAAACGTATGAGATCTTGATCTTCTTGATCTGTTCATCATAATGTGCCATCTGCGGTACATTTCCCTCGAATCTAAACTTCATTAGTGGATCTGCCGCAAGAATGTTTCCCTTTTCAATAATGATTTTTGAAATTAAAGAATAGATCTCTTCCGTTTTAGAAGATGCAAGCGGATCAATGACTTCTGGATTGACAATGTCGATAAGGGGAACGGGTTCCTCAAGTCTAAGGTCTGAAGGGTTGAATACTAGAGCTGAGAGGTACTCACGGATTTCAACTTTGATATTACCTCTTTTAGCCATTCCTTTGAAGACACCTGGTCCTATAAGTGCTGAAACAACAGTGTTTCCGCGGATTATTGACCATAATTGACGTGAAACGATAATCAACATGCCTGTGATATCTGCTCCCTTGAGGGCACCTGCATCAAAATCATAGGCTTCCACATCAAGCAGCCAGAACATCGCTGTATTACCAGACAATCCAATTATCCTCCATAAACATGCTTGAATACAAAATCAACGATGAACGAAACTGTATCCTCAAATGTTTCTATAGGGGATTCTTCAGAGATGGCCTGCCCATACAGACTCATAGTTTCCTCAATTGTCACTCCTTCTACTTTCAGACGATCGATTATCTCAGATATTGAAATCCTTGTGGCCTGTTCGAGAGTCTTTTCCTGATGGAGCAATACTCGCAACACCCTGCCTACTCTGTCCTTAAGATATCTCTCACGTTCAGCCTCATATCTCCTTCTTGCCAGTCTAATGTCACGTTCGAGAAAGTCAAAAGGTGAGTTCATGTCTGGCTCTGCTTTGAACCCCCTTGTTGAGGGTGAGATAACAACTGATGCTCGCGACATGTCTCCCCTTCCTACTGTACGTGGAATAATATGGACAACAAAATGTGCTAACGCGCTCAAATTCATTCTAGAAAATGGTTCTTCAAGTTCTTTGATAAGCATACTAATTCTATTTATTGTGTAATCCACTGTGGCTGAGTCCTCAGCATTCTGAAGCAATACCTTCAATCTTCTAAAGAATGCAAGGTTCTTGCGTTTGAGAAAGTTAAGTTTACCCCTAAGGGTGTTTGGATTCCATTTGGTTATTGCTGGCCCAAAGGCCATGAGCACATCCTCGCTGTTCGCCTTTGGATGATCATGAAGCCAAGTTTCAAAGATCGGATAGATGTATCCAAGAGCAAGCTTGTTTCTTGCATCGAAAATTGAGAGTGCCATCTCAACTGTGAGATCCTCGTTATTTAAGGCAACCTCTAGATTTGACAGACTTCTGATCTTCAACTCCAGATCCCTTGAGAATGACCCGTAGATGTGCCCTATCCACCTGCCCTCAATTAAGACGAACTCCTGCACATTGCCTGGTAGATTTGGAACCTCCTCACCCACAGCAAATCTTCTGGATAATTCTTGTGCCATAAGACTGATTGATTTCCTTGCACTGATTATACCATCCATCTCCATCAGATATGCCATGATGGCCACCTGAAGTGGGCAAGAATATCTCTCTGCAATCTTATTTGCGTCATCGATTGGAATTCTGCGCATTCTCTCCCGCAAATTGGCATACTTCTCTGTGAACTCGTCAACAAGTTTCTGCCGACTACTCTTAGCCAATGATTCAAGTTCAGGATCGAATGTCACTTGGGAGCCCTCGCATTCGGAATTCGGACTAATATGAACTAATCATGATGGCACAAATATAGCTTTATTGTATTTCCTTCATTCTCTATTTTGAATCGAAGACTAACAGAATCCAAATATCATCTTGATTATTCATCTGTCATTCGCATAACTTTTGGACTACTACTTCTTATTAGGATGATATAGGATTTCAAATCAGTAGAGTTCATTGACGATGACTCACAAACCCCAGAACATCAAGAGAAAATGAATTCCGAAACCAAGAAACAGCGATCCAAGGACCCCTGCAGAAACAATCTTGAACCATGAATAGTGTCGACTATGCTCGATGTGAACGATTAGCCATCCCATTGCAAATAGACCGAAGAAGATGAATGTCAATGATATGTAAAGGAGATAACTCAGGAAACCTGTCTGTAGCATTTATCGAACCTCTCATGATTCAGGAGTGTGTCTGTTCTCGATGTTCTCAATTTAAAGGTCGCGGTTGTTCAAAACTCATTTCACTCAAGCTAGAAATGAGTACTCTTTGGTTATCTCCTTGCCATCAATATCGGCCGTTCGTATGAGTCTGCCTTTCTTCTTTGCCAATTTGCGCTTTTCACTGAATGATAGCAATGGGTCCTCTGGAATTTGTATCTCCTCAATGATGATAGTATGCCTTAGAGTGATCTTTTTTGTTGATGTGCTAACATTATCCCTGAAGTCGGGAAGAATGTTGTCTAGGACATGTTCAAAGACTTCTGGGGTGTTTGCTAGAGCTCCCTTTGAAAAAACAGGGTCCTTCTCCTTGCCATCTTCTGGTGCATCTGGTTTGGCCTTTGGGAATGTAGTCTTAGTTGCTATCTTCCATGGCTTACTCCCATCGACTGGACTTATCGATAGCAGAAAGAATGTGGTTGGATCATCAAT
>JAJRWI010000073.1 GCA_024276825.1 archaeon | reverse complement strand
TGAAGAGGAAATAACAGGTGTTTGGATAAACAGTGCTCTCTGGCAGGATGGAGGATACCCTGAGATTCTTGACTTTATTCACAAGGACACTGAATATTTTGGAGTAGTGCATCATGTTGTTTTCGCTGATTATGCAAATAATGAAGGTCTTGAAAGCTGGGAGGCTGAATATGAGCTTAACACCACCATCACCCCTCATAGAGTTCAGCTGCATTTCACAAGGTATGACCCTGATTATCCTGAGAACATTTATGGGATTTATGAGGTCTATACTTCTGATAACAGACTTCATTTGAGAATCGAATTTAGAAACGATACATTTCCAACTGAATTCAGCGATAGCGCTGCGGTGTATTTCCTACGATCCAGAATCCATCCGATGAATGAAGCAAAACTACCCAACTCTGGTGAATCCGCATTTGATTTAGCATATTGCAATGAGAATAGAACTATATCTTATAATGCTGAGCTACTGGCAATTGATAGGATTGAAATGCTATTCTGCTACAGACCTTAAAAACTGCCATTAAGCCATTAAGTGCTAAAATACGTAACACGAATCTCGTACTTCCAAGATTATGACAATATGCTCTTTGCATTACCACTATCTAAGACGGTGAATGCACTGCGCAATCACAACCTTGGATCACTCTTAATATGTACGCTTTAGGTGTCAAGTGAACAAAGTTATAAGCAGATAAACTCAAGAATGAACTTGCAGGTCGAACGATGAGAGCTGATTCCCACTTTATGAAACGATTAACACGAAAGCTATTTTTTGCTTCTCGCACGTTTCCCGGAACTTCCTTGTTTAAATCGGCCTGTAAAGTATAAGCGAGAGCGTAACAATGAGTTATGAACGAGAGCCTATTGAGGCAGTTGTGGCGGATCTAAAGCCACGCATGAAGAATATCACAATCACCTTCAAAGTTGTTGAGAAGGGTGAAACAAGAGAAGTAACATCTAGACGTGATAACGAGACCCATCGTGTTGCAGATGCTGTTGTTGGTGATAGCACCGGAGTAGTGACTGTACCACTATGGGATGACACAATTGACAGGGTTGAACCCGGATCAACGTATCTGTTGAAAAACGGATATACTGGACTATATCAGGGATTTCTCAGGCTAAATATCGGCAGATATGGCGAGCTTGAGGACTCTGAGGAACCCATTGAGGAAATCAACCAAGAGGTTGACATGTCCGCTGAGGAGCATGAGCGCGAATATCGTCCTCGACGTAGTTATGGTGGCGGGGGCTACAGTGGCGGCGGCTATGGCGGTCGTGGTGGAAGTAGACGTGGCGGTAGTGGCGGTGGTCGATACGGCAGCCGCGACAGACGACGCAGATACTAAATCCCAATAGCAGATTAAAGTCTATATCATGAGTGTTGGGAGTGTTTCCCGCCACTCAATGTTTTTTATTTGTGCCGTTTTTAGCCAATTATGAGTATATCACGTGGCTCGTTTTTTAATATCCCAATATTGGAATATTATATAATTCAAATATAGCTATTCATGGTAATTCCAATTGTTCTCCCTCGCTCATAATTTGATCTTTTAAAGATATGGGGATTGCTTCATACACAATAAAGCCTCCAACAATATTGATTATGGCTTGCAGCACATTCCAAGGAATTAAGACATATGAGGCAAAGAGAATAAGATCAAACGATGGATAGTAAAGTGGATAAAACAAAGGGAGAAGGAACAGATTTGCAATAAACATTCCGAGTCCTCTGAACAAGGCACCAACTGCAAGATACACGCCGAGCTTTACTAACCTGTTGCCAGAACGATCACGCAATAGATAATGAGCCACATAAACACCCAGAATGGTTAGAAATTCTGCAGTGAATTTGAACACTGCACCAATGGGATTTCTATACCCTATGGCAATGAGCACAATAAAAGTGCCAAATAGTGATGGCGCCAGCCCAAGTAGCAAGAATATGACAACAAGTGGGATGCCAGTCCAATCAATGGTGAATGGGATTCCAAATGGATAGAATGGCAAATCTGTGACACCAGGTACAGGAAACACTTCAAGTGCAATTACAATTGAGCTAAAAATTGCCAGAATGGCCGTTTTTCGTGAATTCATTTTTTCTCTTCTAATCGTCATTATCCTCAACCTGCAATTCAAATGAGTAAGCAGAATAGATGACTGGTGAATACCCCTCACATCATGCTTAAATAGATATAGACAGAAAATCATTCAAAGGTGCCGTCATTGAAGGAACTTGATTCATCTTTAATTTTCAAAGAACTACTTCTATTGATGGGACTCTGCTTTGTTCCGTTGCAAGCAGTCAGCTATGAACCAATGGAACAGTATATCTATGTCTTTACATTCTTCATGGCATTAATGGTTCAATATCCAAATACCCTGCTATTTCCATATATCACAGGTCTTTCAGTTTTATCTGCTGTTTTAATAGCAATACCCTCAATGACCTTTTTTTATTTGGAACAGAAAAAAATGATCTCACATCCGCGATTTGAGGCCGCCATCGCGATTATCTTGAGCTTTGCAATTAGCATGCTCACGCCTATTAGCTGGGTGAATCCAATAGAATATACATATGGTGGTGTTGTGTCATTAGTTATGCAACTGCCCGCATTAGTAGTTTTTGTCTTTGTCATTCTTCCAATCAGCTTGCGACCAATATATAAAAAAATTGAAGTCATGCTTAAAACTATGGATGATTTTGAAGATATGGAAAGGTTCGAGAGGCAAGCAGGAAATGTGATAGTGCTCACAATAGTCTTAATGATAATAACATTTTTTGCACCCTTTGTCATAATCCTTCAACAATTCGCTGCTATTGATAGTATGCTGACCGCCACAATAATGTCACCCTTTATGTTTTTTAGCATGAGTCAGTACTTTTTTTCATATATGGTGCTGGGTTCTTTTCCAATGATCATTGTTCAATTAATTGCAATATTTCATATATTATTCGCTAAGCGTGTGATTCAATACCTCTGCAACGAAACTGACCGCGCTGCTGTTATTCGTATGGGTGTCTTGAGTATGGCATGGTCAGTATTTATGCCATCACTTCTTATGATCCTCTCTATGTCGGCTAATGCTTTTTTCTCATTGATTCTTCCATTACCAATACTCTTTGTGTATGGGACCATTATTTTGAGGTTCCGCCTGCCAGCTACTGACGAGGTTGCCGACTCGCTAATTACACCCATGCTTGAACAAGAACCAGCCGAGGAAAGGTTCGTAATAGTACCAATTCATTATCGAATAATCTCAATACTAAAGATAAAGCTGGGGAAGGCCAAATCAATATTGGCAGACACGATTTAGTCCTTGAGCATTCTCTTTATCGAGCTCCGATTAAGGTAAAGGACTTTATCAAGTTGATAATAAGACTGAATCAAGCCACTGATGAGAATGATATTAGGCTTTGTATAAGATTAAAAATTGCAAATATGATGTTGATCCACCATTCCAAGTTTTCAGTCTAATGTGTTCCCATTCAAGAACAATATAAAACAGTCCTATAGTTACAATTAATCTGCAGATCAAGGCCAACCAGCCATACATAAGAACTGGTCCAAGCGAGCCAGATATTACCAATGAGCCTAGAAGAAAGAGTCCAACAAGGAAGTTCAGACTTCCAAGAATTAATACACTAAGAAGGGGCTTGCTTATTTACTAAATCTCCATTAGACCTAATGGAGTCTATTGAAAGCCTTTTTTTTTCTTGTTGGCCTCGAAACCAGTTTTGTTTATTTGGAAATATGCGTCAGTTTAAATGAGAGTTGCAGAAATGTCAGCCATGAACTGGATAGACAAAATAATGGACATCGTTCATGAGGGTATCTTGATTGTCCAAGATGAGTTCATCATAAAGGCAAGTAAGAGATTTGCCGACATGCTGGGATACGAATGTGATGAGCTAGTCGACATGCCCTTTGAAGACATTGTAGAAAGCCGCTTTAAATATCGCAATTCAAGCATATTGAAGTCTTTCCTTGAGGGCAGGACCCTAGAGCGTTTCAATGCGCAACTCTTGACAAAAGACGATAGAATCCTGCAAGTTGAAATTCACCCAACAATTGTTGAATATGATGACTCCCAAGCTATTCTGGCAGCTATAAAAGACATAACTAAGGAGCTTACTCTTGAATCTACTGTGGCGGAACTAGAAGACAGATTTGCTGTACTGTACGATCTCTCACCAATCGCCTATTTTACACTCAATCGTGAAGGGATAATTCAACAGGCGAATGCAGCAGCGGAGAAGCTGCTCGGTTGTGATGTTCAAGAGATGATTGGTGTTCAACTCTCTAAGTTTGTTGTGACTAAGGAGCCCTATGATCCATGTGGCGACATCTTAAGAGAGGTGAATTGGGGAAAGCGTGTTAGTAGTATTGAGATTCAGATGAAAAGGAAGGATGAGAAAGAAATCTGGGTTAGCGTGTCGGCTCAAGCTCTTGCCATGACTACTGATGGCAAATCTGAGATTGGATTCATGGCAGTTGATGTGACCCGTAGAAAAGCTGCTGAGCAAAGGCTCCTTGAAGAACGTGAGAGAGCCAATCTATATCTTGAGGTCATGACTAGGGACCTCAATGAGATTTATCACAATACATTGTATACAATAGAAGACTTGAGGACATCACAAGATCTCTCTGATAATGCCTGTTCCATGCTTGCCAAGATGTCATGGGATATTCGTCGTGCCTCACGGCTAATAGCAAATGTTGGCGTATTAATGTCACTTTCAAAACCATTAGCCAAGGTGCAGAAGACAAAATTACTCTCTCATATCAATCGTGCAATTCGTGAGGTTGACCGGGACTTTGAAAACAAAACTTTGGATGCAAAAGTCGATATTCCCAAGGATCTTGAGGTCATGGGTCATGCATTCTTATGGAACATATTCTTCAATATTTTGTATTCAACAATGATCAGTGATTCCAGTGATACCGTGAAAATAGAGATACAAGCTAACAAGGATGAATTAAGAAATGCAATCAAGATTGAGATTATTGATTATGCACGTGGCATCCCCGACAACGTTAAGGAAAAGATGTTTCAACTACCTGGTGCAAAGACCGACTACTCCTCAGAACGAGACTTCAGCCTGACTCTTGTGGAGCATTACATTACTAAACTGGATGGCCAGATCTGGATTGAAGACAGGATTCCAGGTGACTATAAGCAAGGAAGCAAATATATCATCTTATTGCCTGCCTGGAAGGAAGAGATCGCGATTGCTCCAATCATATTTTACAAATCGGACCATTGCGTGTTCTGTGGCCCCATGCTTGAAATACTTCAAGGCCTTCTGGATGAATTGGGTGTTGGCAGGTCTGCTATAAAAGTGATAAATGTGGATGATCCTGCCTCAGGTGTGAAGGAGAGCGATCTGCCAGCACTCCCAACTATTCGAATAGGACACGAGGAATTAACGGGATATATCCCGGAGGATGAATTGCGTTCCAATATAACTCGCCTTCTCCTATTTGCCTTATGATGATTATTGCAGATAGCCTAACAAAAGAAGTGCAAATTGGAATTCAGTGGTTATCTTGATAGTCTAAGTATGATAGGTTTCAATTGACTCAAATACATTGCTTGAATGCTAAAGCTTGGAGAATGATCAACTATGTACTTTCCTTTAATTATCTAATATTACAATGCATAGGGATTAGTTATTCATTTAAAATCACTTAATAGAACTATCTCAAATGCTTTATTATATTATCTTCTCACTAGTAAATGAGTTCCGATGATTCTTCATGCCACTGAAATTGGTCGTGTAAGGAAGAATAATGTCACAGCTCTGATTATCAAGGATAAGTATTGGAAGGGCACCTTTAACCTTGACCGATTCTCCCACATCATTGTACTGTGGTGGATTACTGGTCATGACAATGCTAGCAGTCGTGAAACCTTACAGGTGACTCCTCCTATTGAAGGAGCAGAACTCTCTGGAGTCTTTGCAACACGCTCTCCCCTCAGACCTACACCCATAGGTCTCTCAATTGTAAAAATCCTGCGAATTGATAATGAAACACATACAATAGAGATTGACCAGATTGATGCATTTGATGAAACTCCCATAATTGATATCAAACCCTACATGCCCTCTTCCGACAGAGTTGAAAGGGCTAGAGTTGCTCCATGGTTCATTGACAATGTCAACCGCTATAGCTGAACATTTCAAATGGTCAAATGAGTTCTAATCCTTAATTAACATTACAAAATGAAATAATAGCAATATTTAGAATATTCCATATAATCACTATATTGATTTAGTAATAAGATTCTTATCCGACAATTCATTCTTTTTGCTTGGCGAGAATTTTGAATGTTGGAGAAGATATAGTTGACCATTGCATAAGACTAGCACAAGACCAAGGAGCAGAATATGCTGATGCCCGATATGTTAGATTAAATTCCAAGGGCATTGTTTATAGAAATGGAGAGCCCATATCGGGCGGGACTGAACCTTCAGCTGGTATAGGTATTCGGATTCTTGTAAATGGATCATTTGGGTTTGCCGCATTTAATCTTCTGGATCGTGAAACCGCATCAAATGCTGTAGAATCAGCAATAAAGATTGCAAAGAACGCCAAGAGGAAGGAACCCATCGAACTTGGCGAACCAGTGTCAATAAAGGCCCAATGGAGTGTTCCAGCCAAGCAATCGATTGAAGATGTTGACCTTGACACACTGATGGGGACCATGCGAGAAATAAACAAAGGCCTGACTGGCCTTGCGTCATATTCCGTGATCATGTCGCCTTCAGTCCTAAGACAGTATTTACTGACTAGTGAGGGAACAGAAATCACTAGCGAAAAGCCATACATCACCATTATGCTAGTTTTAGCCGCAAAGGGTGATCACGGGACCGAGCAGCGATACATCGATATGACCCAGGTCGGGGGCTGGGAACGTGTCAAAGAAGCCAAACTGATTGAACTTGCTGAGCTTGAAGCCAAACGAATTCAGAATGTTGCTGACAAGGCAGTTGAAGTGAAGGAGCTAATGGATGGCCCAATAGACATGGTAGTTGGAAGCGAGGTTGCTGGTATTATTGCGCATGAGAATGTTGGGCATCCTAGCGAAGGAGACCGCATTATGGGGCGTGAAGGTGCCCAAGCTGGAGAGAGTTTCTGGAGGGACCTTAAAATCGGTGAGTCGCGTGTTGGTTCAAATGTTGTTTCAGTCAGTGATGATCCTACAATTCCCTTTACGGGCGGCTTCTATGAATATGATGATGAGGGCGTTAAAAGCCGAAAACGCGAACTCATTAAGAATGGAGTTATCAATGAACCTCTGTTGAACCGAGAGTTTGGAGTGCGATTTGGGCTGGGCTCAAATGGTGCTGCTCGTGCAACTAATTATAATCGCGAACCAATCATCCGAATGGCCAACACTTACTTCGAACCGGGCGACTACTCTTTTGAAGAACTAATTGAGGATGTAAAGCTAGGGGTATACATGACAACTTTCACCGAGTGGAACATTGACGACAGAAGATATCAGTCGAAATATACTGGTTGTGAAGCATTCCTTATCAAGGATGGCGAGGTCACTGAGACCTATGTTAAGCGACCTGTTCTTGAAACAACAAGTGTGGGATTACTCACATCAATAGATGCAGTTTCAAAAGAATTGAGGCTACCATTTCCTGCTACCTGCGGAAAGGGCGATCCAATGCAGGGAATTCCAGTCTATGCAGGAGGTGGAGAATTAAGAATCAGAAATATCCGACTGGGAGGCGTGGGGTAAGATGGAGATGGATTCTATTCGTACCTTGATTGATTCTGGCATTGACTATGCTGTGAAAAAAGCTGAGGGAGCAATCATAAGGGGAACTTACGAAGACACCTACCAAATTAGGTTCTCACAGAGTGCCATTGACATAATGAAACAATGGAAGAGCATTAATCTTGAGATCTTTATCATCTATAAGGGAAGTCAGATAGGAGTCACTAGCAGAGCAGCAAGTAATGTGGATGATGTGAAAAGGGCAATTGACGATTTGATATCATTCACCTCTAAAATGCCTGAATCAATGTTTTTCCATGGTGCTGAAACTCGAAAATTCAATTATCGCAATATTAAGAAACGTTATGATGAGCACTTTGATGACTTTGTGCCTAAGGCCCCAGAGTTTGTGAATGCTACAATCGAGGAAGCGCTGAATAATGGTGCCAAGAGAGTGGCAGGAGCTCTTAAGTTTGGCAGGTCAATGTCCTATTTCCACTCAAGTTTCGGGGCCAAAGGAGACCTTCAAGCAACATATTACGATTTAAATGTCAGAGCATTTCAAGAGGAACTTGACTACTCGGGCCAAGGGCTTCAATGTGGAACGACTCCAAGCAAAGATGAAGAAGCGATGAAACAGGCGGGGGCTCAGGCTGGAAGTCTGTCAAAGGATGCTATTGGTGCCAGTCAGGGTGAACCTGGGACCTATGACCTTGTCCTTAGCCCAACAGTAGCAGCCAACGTGATTGGTGATGTTATTCAGCGGGCCAATCTGTTTATGGTCTTGATTGGGATGTCTCCATTGGGAGATCGGATAGGTGAACAACTTGCTCCTGAAAACATCACAGTTAACGATGATCCTATCTTTCCTGGAGGACTAGGCAGTCGACCCTTTGACTTTGAAGGCACAGCTTCTCAAAAGGTTGCAATTCTCGACAGCGGAATATTGAAATCGTTCATTCATAATACTACGACAGCTAGAATGATGGACACAGAGTCCACAGGACACTCTGAGATAATTCAAGCTGGCCGTGGTTTGAAACTGTTGCTTCCTGACAACACAAACATAGTATTTAGTGCTGGAGATCACTCTATGGAAGAACTATTGGAGGGTAATAGGCCAACTATTTATGTCACGAGCAACTGGTACACGCGCTTTCAGAATGCAATGACGGGCGATTTCTCCACAATCCCGAGAGACGCAATGTTTCTCATAAAGAGTGGGAAAATGACACCAATTAAGAATCTACGAATCAGTGACAATACACTCCGAATTCTTGCGAACATTGAAGCAATGGGCAGGGACCTTAAACAGGTCTACTGGTGGGAGGTCTACACACCAACAATCATCCCAGCAGTTCGGATTTCGGATTGTAAAATGACAGCGGCTACTCTTTAGCAAACATAAATGAAACTTTGTGATTGAAAAGCAGCATCTTGCAGTTTTTTAATCACATTGTTTCAGTCTATTTTTCTTTCAATCAAATAACATTGTTAAGGCTCCGTGAATGGAAAGTTCTACCATATTTTAAACACATCATGTCAAATTTCAATCAACTACTCCAGAATCAAGCCATTCGTTGGCAATACCTAATATGCATTAAATCCGTTCATTAATTGTCTTGCATCCTTGAATCACATTTTCAAAAAGAACATTCATTCGACAGGGCTTTTCAATCCAACTATCTGCCCCAATCTTCATGTATTGATCCTTGGTATGATGAGCGGCTGTCAAGACTATGACATATGAAATGGGGTCCTTTTCCTTTATGTATCTCAATAGCTCAAAACCATTAACGCCCAACAATGTATGATGCTGTATGATTATTCTTGGTTCATCAAACTGGTATTTTTCGATGAACTCTGAAGAAGTCTTGAATCCATGTGAAACTGCAAGTCCTATCAATGAGAGAACATCAGCATAGAGTTTATGCAAAATATGCTCTTCCTCAATTACAACAATATCAGGGACATACTCATGCATATTGATATGCTCGGCATATTTCTTCCAAGTCATCACTTTCCGCCCTCCTGACTAAACACTAGTGTTTTTACAATTACTGGAACTATAAGGTTTTCAATGATTGGTTCACCAACATCCACATAATCTCCCTCATTTAAGGTTAATTCATCTATTGAAAGTATTGGGTTGATGATACTTGTTTCACGTCTTATTACATTGCCCACACTATTACCAATATCATCACTAAAACATAAAAGAATCGGTTTGTTGCTCCTTATGGTTTTTGGCAATGCAGAAACAAGACCCTTGGCAAATTCAGTCAGTCTTTCATATGAAGGACGCACCGAACCATTGAAAGCAAGGATGAAATGATCACCACCCTCCTGTAAATCCATTCTCCTGATAGCTTGATTGATCGAATCACAGATATCACTTGATGTGGGCCTTGAGTCTTCTTCAATGATTGGCACCACAACAGGAATGTTCCTCAAAGGATATCTTATGTTAGCGCTCAAAAAGGTAGTTGATCCGCTGACCTTAAGACTGCTCTGCCCTGCTCCAATCACAGTTGCACGAATTCTATATTTTGGTTCTATAATTTGAAAGTTCATCAGTTTCATCTGATTACCTATCTCAAGTGCTAGATTGGGACCAAGATCCCCAAAAGATCTCTTTTCTCGATGGTAGATATATTCTGCTACTCCTCCTGAAAAAATAATATCATCAATCTGGCCAGAATAACCATGATGGTCTGTAATCATTAACATGTCAGTTATTTTCCAGTCATTCCGCCCTTTGATTGCATCAGCAAGTCCCTTTGCAAGTTGTTTTGATATCTCTTGAATATGACTCTCATTTATTGTATCACCAATCTCCATATCAATCCCAATTAGGTCTGCTATTTTGGTGCAAGTCTTCTCGAGCCTTATGATCCGATTACTCCTATCAAATGCTACTAGCCGTCCACCTACATTTATCGCTGAAGTAGCAATCACTCTACCACTCTTGCAGATAGCAATATTTGATGATCCCCCACCAACATCTACATTCATAATTGTTTGATTAGTGTTTCCTGAACGAGCCACTGCACCCGAACCATACGCTGCAAGAATCGATTCAAAATTGGGTCCTGCAGCTGCGGCAACAAATTTCCCAGTTTCACCAGCAAGCATTTCGACAATTTCTGATGCATTCTCCTTTTTGGCACTCTCACCAGTAATTATCACAGCACCCGTATCAACTTCATTGAGATCAATACCAGCAGTCCTATAATCGTCAAGAAGCATCTCCTTAAGTTGCTGGAAATCTATCGCATCAGAATCACTAAATGGAGTCATGTGGATTGGACCCGAGAAGATGATTTCCTTTTTTGAAACCTCGAATTTTTCAGTTCGACTCTGAAGGTCTTTTTCTAGTATTAAATTACTGAAGACCAAGTGAGAAGTAGATGAACCAACGTCGATGCCAACGCTGGTCAGAGTCTTTTGGGTCGTCTTAATTCGCATTAGAACTGCCTTCCGTATGGTTTTACAATCTCATAATGCTTTTAGATTTAGTCATATTACCTAGAATTAATGTGCGCTTTCAATCAAAAATCGCCATACAAGTCTGGTTCTTCTTGCGGTTCAATGCAAAATCCACACACTATCTCAATTTCTGCTGATTTATCGAATCTCCATGGAATATCAAGAGTGATTTTGATAGTTAAATAAGAGGTGACCAGTCTTGTCTGGAAGGAGGGGGGAATAAATCTGCTAGTCTTTATCGAATATTCAAACCAAGTGTCAAACACTAGATTTTCATCTTCAATAAAGTCTTTGTATTTTATCCGCTTTGTGTGTTCTTTTACTCTTCTAGCACGAGTGAGTTCATGATGGATCAATTCGATTCGAACTCCTCGAATTTTGACATCTCGCGAAACCCGTATTCTTAGAGGAATCTCCTGACCTATGCAGATTGCGGTTTCTTCTGCTTCAACCTCAAGTACATAGGAACCATTATTTTCACAATATCCAAATGCCCTTTTCCCTGGATTGTTTGAATAAGGCATGACTATATTGACTACTTTTTTGGCCTTGGGGTCTAATGCCCATGAAACCTCTGCTTTTGTCCTTAATTCATATTTAATCTCAGCATAACGACTTCGATATGAAGGTGGCAGTAGTTCTGGCAGTCTGAAAGAGAAGTTATATCGCGTATTTCCTTCGAATATCATGCCTCCCTCAAACAAGATTTGAGTTTCATTGATGATATCTTCAGTTTCTCTGTATGTCGTTGAACTATTACCACTGCTTCTTGTGATTCGTGTCTTTATTTGACCTATGAGCGTGATAGGAATACGATTGCATTCAAAAGCATCATCGCACTTCAATAACACATAGCCTTGTATGGTTTCACCTGCAATGTATGTAGATTTGGATAAAACAATCTGCAATTCTCTCAAATGTTGGATAGCACCTAATCCTAATTCTCTAAGATTTCAAAATAAATTATTTCACTATAAGTCAATTTAAACTGGTCCTGATATTTCAATCAGAGAAATATTCCATTAGCGTAGGTTTAATTTGAGTGATGATATCGTTTCAATGATCACGATGGATGTACTACATGCAATTCGCCACAGGAGAAGTATTAGAAAATACAAGTCTAAACCAGTTGAACCTGAAAAAATTCAGACCATTCTTGAAGCTGGGCAGTGGGCACCTTCTGCTTCGAACAAACAACCTTGGCATTTCATTGTTGTTCAAAATGAAAAGATAAGAAAGGAACTTGCTGGGATTCATACTTGGGGCAGATTCATGGTGGAGTCACCAGTCGTAATTGTTGTTCTTGGTGACCCAGAAAAACACGCTAAGTATTATCTTGCAGACCCTCACAATGCGGTTCAGAACATGCTATTGGCCGCATATTCACTGGGACTTGGCACATGCTGGATGGGTGTACGCGACACACCCTTTGAAGAAGAGTTTAGAAAAGTACTCGAGATCCCTGCCAAATACCGTGTTGTTTGCAGTATTTCTGTGGGCTATCCAGCAGAGGAACGTAAGAGCAAACGTTTACCGCTTGATGAGACCGTGTCATGGGAGAAGTTTGGAAAGGCTCATTGAAGATAATTGTATTTGTCGGGGGACTGCAATGGTCAGATTTGATGATATCGAAGAAGCTTATAATAGAATATCTCTTCATACAAACAAAACTCCGATCATGACCTCCAGAACAGTAAACCGATTGACTGGTTGCGATGTATATTTCAAATGCGAAAACTTTCAGCGTGGTGGGGCTTTCAAGTTTAGGGGGGCATTGAATGCCATTCTTCAACTAGAGGAGGATGAGCGTGGTAGGGGGATCATCACGCACTCTTCGGGAAATCATGCTCAGGCTGTGTCATTGGTTGGATTAATTTTCAACATTAAGACCACTATCGTGATGCCGCGAAATGCACCCAGAGTTAAGGTTAATGCAACACAAAGTTACGGAGCAGAGGTTGTCTTCTGCAAACCAACTCTTCAAGCAAGAGAAACCACCACAAAGCAACTAATAGAAGAGCACGGCTATACATTCATCCATCCTTATGATAACCCAAAAGTAATTGCAGGGGCTGGTACAACTGCACTCGAACTACTGAATGAGATCGGTAGGATTGATGTGCTGTTCGCTCCAATTGGCGGTGGAGGTCTTATGAGCGGATGCTCAACCGCTGTCAAGGGACTTGTTCCAGATTCAATGGTAATTGGTATTGAGCCTGCTGGTGCCGATGATGCATATCGTTCATTTATGAAAGGCGAGATAGTGCCCAGTGTGAATCCTGAATCAATTGCTGATGGCTTACTCACTTCGTTGAGTGATCTTACTTTTGGCATCATTCAAAAGAATGTGGATGAGATTGTTACAGTTTCTGACTTTGAAATTGTTTCTGCAATGCGACTTCTTTGGGAGAGAATGAAGATTGTGGTTGAGCCCTCTGGGGCAGTTTCTCTGGCGGGTCTTTTGAAAAAGAGTAAGGAATTTCGGAATCAAAAAGTTGGAGTCATATTGAGCGGTGGAAACATAGATCTGGATGCATTCTTCAAGACTCTAACATAGTTGACAGATATACCGTTCATTGTAAATTGAATATAGTTGGACATTAAAGTCCTGTCCTTCTAGGAATGGCACTGGACGAGTTTTAGACCATTGTTTACCATGATACTATTTAAGCCCCTCATAATTCTATAGCATTGGAGGCTGGGGCAACACAGGGGGAACACTAGAGTCTATCTGGTGGGTGGTGACACTTGCAGGGGAAGGGCTGAACGCATGAGTCCTGTTCAGACGAGTTCACCATTGCGCGACAAGTTTGAACAAGATTAGGTTGTCAGCATTGCACGATAATGTGGTAGCGCGAGGTTGAATTGCAATGCTTCCAAATACTATTATCAAGCAGAATAGTATAATCATTACTATTTCTCTTTGTCTTTGCTTATGACTCGATAACAGAACCCTCATCTCTTTACATTATATCATTTGAAGACATAAATAAAATGCAAGGCCAGTAATTGAATACCTTCGTCCATCTCTCCACTATAATAGAATGCGATTCAATGCACTGTTGTCTACGATAAACGATAACAAAACCCTTGCTTTCATTATCATGGGTCTGACCTTGTCTCGCTGGATCATGCATATTGATATGGATGCTTTTTTTGCCAGTGTAGAACAATTCAGAAACCATCCACATCTCATTGACAAACCTGTCTGTGTGGGTCCTGATCCAAAGAAAGGTCATGGTCGTGGTGTTGTCAGTGCGGTTTCATACGAAGCAAGGGCTTTTGGAATCAGGTCTGGGATGCCAATTTCCAAGGCATACAAGTTATGCCCTGAGGCCGTGTTCGTTAGCGCTGACTTTCAAAACTATGTCAAGGCATCAGATGAATTCATGCAGGTTTTAAGAGGGTTTGCTGATGGTGGCAGGGTTAGAAGAGCCAGCATTGATGAGGCATATATTGAAGTAACTACACATGTTAAGAATTATGAAAGTCCTATTAAGCTTGCAAAGAAAATTCAGAAGGTTGTAAAGGAGAAGACCGCCCTACCCTGCTCAATTGGTATTGCACCTAATATGACCGTGGCAAAAGTTGCTACTGGAATGAACAAGCCCATGGGCATCACTTTTGTCGGGCAGAGTCGTGAAGAAATAATGAACTTTTTGGCGCCTCTTCCTGTTATTGCATTAAACGGAGTTGGCATAAAGACCACTGACCGATTAAGGCGTGCGGGAATAGAAACCTTAGGTCAAATACAGAAAATGACAATTGTTGATCTCTGGCCCATAATGGGACGTGCGTCCAAATGGCTACTGAATAGGGCCAGAGGTATTGATGAGAGACCACTTATCGACAATGGTCCAAGAGTACGCAAGTCCATAAGCAAAGACATTACATTTATGCAAGATATAAGGCCCGAACAGATCAACCTATTACATCACTCCATTGCAAAGATGTGTCATAGGATTGCCAAGAAGCTTCAAAATAATCATCTTCAGGCCAAGACAATTACAGTAAAAATTCGATATGCAGACTATTCCACAATTCAACGTAGCAAGACAATAAATTGTGCAACCCACAATCGGGAAACTATCTATCAGAATGCTGTAGACATTCTGGAAACTCATAGGAATCCCTCATTGCCAATAAGACTGTTGGGTGTGAGGGTTTCGAACTTTGTTGAACTGGAGATTCAACCAACGATTTTTGAGTTCATATGAGATGTATTATATTGAGTCAGGACAAGAGCTGACTACAATGAATGAAGAGTCCGGAGTAATTGAATGCAAGTTTGTCTCTAGACCAAATCGCTTTCTGGTTATTGCAGAAACTAACAATCGCAAAACTAGTGCTTTTTGTCCAAATCCTGGAAGAATGCATGAACTGATGGTACCTGGCAAAAAGATGTTCATAAGGAAAGCACGGAAACCCAGTAAACGCAAAACTTCGTATGATGTGATTGCTGTTGAGCATGAAGGGGTCCTTGTTTCAATTGATTCTAATCTTCCCAATCGGTTTCTCAAAGAGATGCTAATGGGCAAGGAGCTGCCTCAGTTTGCAAGTTACAACAAAGTGATATCAGAACCAAGTTTGTATGGTGGTCGTGTTGACTTCAAGTTGGAGGGTTCATCCGGTATTACATTGATTGAAGTAAAATCATGCACTCTTGTTGAACATCGACATGCTTTATTTCCCGATGCTCCGACCACTCGCGGCGCGCGTCACATGATCAGCCTTGCTAAGGCTTTGGAAGAAGGCCTTGCTGATGATGCAGCGGTTGTGTTTGTCATTCAGAGACCCGACGCGGATCTGTTCTCGCCTAATGATCAGACAGACCCGTGGTTTGGCGATGCTTTACGTCATGCAGAAAAAACTGGTGTTCGAGTCATTCCCATTGTTACCAAGCTTGTTAATTGGAAATTGGAGTACCAACATATGATTCCTTATGATTTGGAATATTTTATTCGATTGAAGAATACTCAAAATTCTTAAGCTAATAAGAAAATGAAAATGCAAGCAATTGTGGAAGCGAGGAGTATCATTTGGTACCTAACCTTGAAGCAGTATGGCAGATGACTGGCAAAGAATTAGTCAACCTTGCGCAGACTCTTGGAATTCCTTTAACATCAAGAAAATACGAACGAAATGTACTCATTTCAAAAATTATGGAAGAGCTTGTACCTATTGTTGAGGAATATTCAAAGAAAAAAGAGGAACTTCATACACCTGCAATCAAGATCTCTGATCTGGTCAAAAAATTCGGCAAGACCCTTGCAGTTGAAGGTCTCAATCTGGTTGTAAACCCTGGTGAAATAGTAGGGCTTGTGGGACCAAATGGCGCTGGCAAGACAACCACACTGAGGGCACTCACAGGAATAATACAACCCACCAAGGGCACAATCATTGTCAATGGGTACAATATGGCATATCAACCAGTTAAAGCAAAGTATCGACTTGGTTATATCCCTGAAAGACCCACTTGCTATCCCAGTTTGAAGGTGCGTGAATACCTGACATTTATTGCTCGTGTTTATGGGATTCCAAAAGAAATAGCTCTAGTAAGAATTCGAGAAATGGTGGAGCTGTTTCAACTGGACCCATTTCTTGATATGTACATCGGCAATCTCTCAAAGGGCAATCTTCAGCGGACATTATTGATTGGAATATTCATCAGAGAACCTCCATTCATTCTGGCATTTGATGAACCGATTTATGGTCTGGATCCAAGAGGAGCATGGAGTCTGAAGAAGCATATCAGAGACCTGCGAGATACGGGCTCAGCAATTCTAATATCAACGCATATTCTTGAAGTCGCTCAGAGTTTATGCGACCGATTTGTCATCATGAATGAGGGTAATGTGGTTGGCGAAGGCTCTCTTGAAGAACTGCTCGAGAAGTGTCCAGCGGCAAAATCATTAGAAGAAGTATTTCTCGAGCTTACCGGTGGCATCCCCGAGGAGCAGTGATGAAATGAGTGTTGGATCTGCAGTCTTGGTATTGACTGAAATCCGCAAACTATGGAACCAATTCAAACGGACTATCGCAACTCCTTCAATGTTAATGTTCTATACTATCACCATTGTCGGTGCTCTCTTCATCTCGCTTGTTCTGTCAACGCTCATGAATTTTAGCGGTCTCGCAGAAGATCTCATATATGTTATGAATGAAAACCTTGATGTAGAAATGTTCTTTCAGGCCGCATCCTTGCTTACAGTGATGGCAGTACTGGGGGGCTATTTTGGTTTGGGTCCTGCGGATGTGATGTCCGCTCATGATGAATATATCCTTATGCCCTCACCAGTTAAGCCGTATCAGTTGTTCATGGCTGAGTATATTAAGAGAATCTTTAGGAAAATGGGATACATTGTCATCCTTTTGATCATTATCTTCCCCCTTCTTAATGAGATGGCGGCATTTTCAATCACATTGCTTATAGTCACAATTGCGATTGTTCTTTTTCTTGAGATTAATTATTTCATAAGCGGAATTGTTTCATATGTGAAAATTAAGCTATCAAAGCGAATTAAATCGCGATTACGACATGTGGTTTTATTTCCAATGATGGCAATACCGTATATATTGGCATTGCCTGCTATTTCTTTAAGCAACCTTATGTTTATAGTGCCTTCAAACGCAATTGTCCTGATAATCACTGAAAGCATGGGTGTTCTTACAATTGGAATCAATATGGCTTATGCATATCTTTGCATTATATTTCTCTTCATAATCACATTTTTAGTACTGGTGAACCTCTATGATTATGATTACTATGAGCTCTTTACAACCGCTATTAACTCCGAAGGGGCCAAAAACAGATTCAGCAGACTAATTCGCGGAGAAGTGGACTTTTCAGAATCAAGATTCAGAGATCCAATGATGTGGTTGATAATAAAGGACTTCTGGTCAAGAATGAGGTCTCCCCTTCAGTTTTGGAAATATATGTATATTGTGATAGGAACAGCAATTGTAGTCTGGCTGAATTTGGCTGCTCCCCCAGAGTTGGCAGTTGTTAAGCTCCCCCCTCAAATTGCCTATTCAGCGGATCCAGCATTCCTACTAATTATGCTAATGATGCTTCAACTCGTGAGTATTACTGGCCTTCTTAGCTTTGTTGACGAGCGCGAAAACATCTATTTACTAAAAGTCAGCCCACTTAAAGCAAGGGATATTGTGATTGCAAAATACCTTCTTAGTATTGTTGAGATCACTTTTGCTGCAATTCCGATTCTGGGGATGCTTGCATATTTTCTTAGAATCCCAAGTGCCGCCATGCTTTTGTCATTATCTGCTCCCCTGATACTGATGTTCTGCGCAACAGGAGTTATGATTGGCGCTTATGTCCCAGTCTTCACCAACACTCCTGAAACGCCTCCAGTGCCTGTGGCATTCTCATTTCCTGCTATCAACCTTGCACTCGGCGGTGTTTTCGTTATGATTCTATTGTATGCTATAGAGCATGACCTAATTCTGATTCTGGTCCCTGTATTTACAATGGCAATTGTCATGATGTCCTTGCTTCTTGCTATTAGAGCTCTAGACCATTACAAGTAGCATTCGAAATTGGTTATTCACCTTACTGCAAGTCTTAGTGCATTTGCAATGACAGCTAATGAGACCCCCATGTCGCCAATTGCCACTGCCATCCACAGAGGAACAAGACCTGGTACTGCAAGAATACCAAGCAGGATCTTAATGCCTATTGCGGCTGCAACATTCTGCTTGACCACTTTTATGGCATGTTTTGACTCTTCAATGAGGTCAATTATCTTTGTAAGGTCAGAGTCCATAAGTGCGATATCAGCGGTCTCCATGGCCACATCACTAGAAATAGCAGCCATGGCAACCCCGACATCTGAGGCTGCAAGCGCTGGAGCATCATTTACTCCATCACCTACCATGATAACTTTGCCCTTTTCTTCAACACCTATCTCCTCAATTATTCTGACCTTGTCTTCTGGCAGCAGTTCATAATGGATCTCACTAAGATCAAGTTAAGCTCCAATCTCTTTGGCTATAGCTTCATTATCGCCAGTCAACATGACTGTCTTCACACCAATCTGATTGAGTCCAGATATGACTGCTTTGCTTGTGCTTCTAATCTTGTCAGCAAGAATGGCTGTGGCCACATGAATATCATTGCGAGCTATATAGAGTAAAGTTCCGTTTATCTTGGAAAACTCAAGATGCTCGTTTATTTTGATGCCTTGTTCTTTCATCAACTTTTCATTCCCAATCTTGTAATCTATTCCATCGATCACACCAATTATTCCTTTTCCAGGAATTGATTGAAACTCGGACACTTGTTTCTCTTCAACAGACCAGTCCTCAGCAGCTTTTACTATTGCCTCTGCTATTGGATGCTCAGACAATAGCTCGATTGAATAGAGTGCTGATAGGATCTCTTCCCTATGCACTGACTCATCAATCAGTATATCCCTGAATACAAGATTTCCCTCGGTGACAGTACCAGTTTTATCAAAGGCAACAGTCCCTGCATCATTTAGAAACTCGATATATGAAGAGCCTTTGACAAGAACTCCATTTCTCATAAAACCAGTAATGGCGGACACCATGGTGACTGGTATTGAGATCGCAAAAGCACATGGGCATGCAATCACAAGAAGTGTGAGACCTCGATAAACTGCCCTATCAATAGAAATGCCAAATAAAATGGCAAGAATTGTGAGGAGTATTGAGCCAGCAACTACAATCGGAGTATAGACATGCGAGAATCGAGCAACCATCTTTTCAGTTGGTGCCTTCTTAGATCGCGCCTCTTCAACATATCTGATGACTCTTGAAATGACTGCGTCATCAGGATTCTTTGTGACTTCAATCTTTAGGAATCCAAACTGGTTCATTGTTCCTGCAAAGACCTCATCGCCTATGGTCTTCTCAATGGGCAACGACTCTCCTGTAATGGTTGATTGATCTATAGTTGATGATCCCTCAATGACTATTCCATCCAAGGGGATTCTCTCGCCCGGACGAACTACAATGATGCTTCCTATTTTCACATCCTCAACCTTTGCACAGACTTCATTACCATCAATCAAGAGGGTGGTGGTTTCTGGCTTGAGTTCAAATAGACTCTCAACCTCTTTCTTTACTCTAGCACTGGCATGCTCTTCAAGGAGTTCAGCAATATAAAAGAGAAAGATGACCATTGCACCTTCGAAGGGCGCATTAATTAATATTGATCCAAATGCGGCGACCGTCATTAGAAAATTAATATCAAGATGCAGCTTTGCTGCGCCTTTAAGGCCTCTTGGAATCACCCATCTGCCCGCACTGAATATCGTTATTAAGTAAAACGTGAGATAGACAAAATAATCAAATCCCAATAACTCGAGTATTGTCCCAGCCGCAATTGAAAGAAATGCTGTAATTGCAACGATGTATTTTGTTCTGAATGATATCTTGCTTTGATGTGACTCGTGTGCTGCACACACTGTACAATATTCTTCATCTGACATGTTTCAAAGTCCCCTTAAGAATCTCATAGATACAATCATCCGAGAGATAATGATAGACCTGCTTGCCTACTCTCTCCGATGAAGTGAATCCTAGATGTTGAAGAATCGCCAAATGATGACTGACCGAGCTAATTGACAGGTCAACTACCTCTGAGATCTCGGATACTGATAACCGCTCTCTTCCAGTTAGCACAGACACTATCCTTAATCTTGAGGGATCTGAGAGTGCCTTGAATATCTTTATCATAGCAACTAGGTCATCATCCATCAGCTTTATCGGCTTCATCCTTTTCTCTTTGAATGACATTGTTCATTCTCCAACATTTGAACAATTGTTCAAATGTAAAAACCTATATAAATGTTCTTACAATGACATTCAATAATGCCTTGACCAAATTATGCCAAAAATGGCGATATTCAAAAAAGATATGTGCGACCATTAATAGGATGTTACAAATTAATGGGACCACTGCCATGAGTTGAACTCAAAAATGAGCAATGATAATGAAAATGCTGCCAATTCTGATTATTTGGGATTAGCACAATTACTGAAAGAAGGATTGGCAGTCCTCATTGACGGCAGGATCAGGTTGGTCAACCCGGCCCTCTCACGGATTCTTGGCACTAGTGAGGAAGAAATAGAGGGCAGGGAAATCATTGATTTTATTGATAATCGCGATATAGAAATATTCCAAAACAGCTATAATGATGTCTATCAGGGACTAAAAGAGAGTGCATTATGCACTGTTCGACTTAAGAAAAATGAAAAAGTCATTGCAACAGCTGAGATTAGGATCACTTCAGCAAAATTTGGCAGGCACAATGTAATTATTCTATTTCTCAGCGATATAACAGAACAAGTAGAGCTGAGGAGTTTCATTGACTCCTGCTTAACCCGCTATGAAAAGGTTTGGGAAACCTCCCCAATCGCCATCTTCGTCATTTCTCCGACAGGAATTATTCAAGACTTGAATCCTGCCGCTTGGAAATTTCTTGGAATTGAAAGGGAATTGATTCTAAAAAGGAGCATAACAAGTTTCATTGCTTCAGATAATGGCAAAGAACTCATTCATGAGATCATTTCTGAGGTGATGAACAGAAAGACCTTGGAAGGCCTTGAATTCTTGATGAAGACAGGGTCTAATGAGGTTGTCTGGGTTAATGTTACAGCCAGCTATATGCAGCTTCCAGAACCATCTATTTTGCTTCTAGTTCAGAACATCAATCTGCGAAAGAATGCAGAACAACGAGCAAAAAGCGAACGCGAGCATATCCAATTGATACTTGAGATCATGACACATGACATGAACAATATAAATCAGAGTCTTCTTTTCGCATTTGGTCTAATTGAACAAGACATGGGCGAACTACATGCCGAAACCATACGCAACATTCAGTGGGACATAAAACGTTCAGCACGAACTATAATGCATCTTAAACTGATTATTCAGTTAATGCAATCGTCTATTACTTTTGAAAAGACAGCAATAACTAATGCTTTGAAGCAGGCGGTAGGAGAAGTCAGAGAAGACATGTTTTGGAAGAACCTTTTCATTGAGACTGATATTGAGGAAGATGCAGAATTTGCGAGCGCAAATCAATACCTTACAAATGTTTTTTTCAACATCATCCATAATTCGATGTTATATAATGATAATGAAGATGTTCGAGGTTTTGTAAAAGCATATTTGATTCATCGAAGGGAATTTATCCAAGTTGAGATATCCGACAATAGTAAGGGAATTCCAGATGAGCTCAAAGAATGGGTGTTTAAGAGAACTGGCAGTCCCGAGAGTCAAAAGGTTGGACGTGGTCTGGGACTGACACTTGTGGACAAGATAATACGGTCGTATGGCGGCAAGATTTGGATTGAGAATCGAGTTTCTGATGATTATTCCAAAGGTGTCAAGTTCATAATTCAAATACCACGCTGGATTGAAAAACTGGAACTTGCCTGTGGGAGATCTGCCTGTATCACATTTTACAAGTCTGATCATTGCTTCTTCTGTGAACCCGTACATGAGATACTCGTGAATGTGATGGATGAATTTGAGATACTTCCTTCTATAATCAATGAGATAAACGTTGATGACCCAAATGTTGATGTGGCTCTACCAAACATACCAATGTTTCCATTCATTGAGATATGTGATAAGGCATTGATGGGATTTGTAGAACCTGAGGAGATAAAAAGCGCGATAATGAATCTGTTACTAAAACCCTGTGTTCAAATGTAAAAAAAAGATGGGAGAAGGACTAGTAGTCCTTCAGAAGAACATTGTCTTATCGTAGTTCAGGGTGTCATCGATCATTGTGGCGGCGCCCGCAATCTTAATTCTAGAGTCACGAAGATGTTCCTCTTTGATTCCTCTAAAGGCTGCAGAGTTTGAACAAAGCTCGATTTCGCCACCCTCATCTAGGAACATCTGAATCAGATCTGGAAGTGGTGGGAATCCGGGTGCCTTGATTTTTTCCGCAATGCCTTTTTTCATCAGATAAACAGCGTCCATCATCAAGAAGATTTTGACCTTAATGTCCTGTGCCTGAGCAGTTGTGCCGGTCACAAAGGGACCATAACAACGTTCAGCGGCCTCAGGACCCCACTGACCAATAATGTATAGACTTGGCATTCATTATCTCCTCCTAAAGCAGTGCTAGTGCTGGGTAATACAAAACGAGACCTAGCAGATAGAAGAACATCACTAACAGGTTTGTCACATGGGAGTTGTGAAAAGGGCCGCCTTGCATTGTCTTTAATAGAATTGGCACAACTTGGACAAACTGCATGAGCATTGCGACCAAGACCAGTATCAGATCTATGATTAGCAATATGTGCAGAATATCAAACATGGCAGCAGTAGTTGGCGGGAATATCAAGCCCACTACGAGCACGCCAATTGATGCAAACATTGATAGCATCAGCATCATCACTTGCATCATTAGAAACATTCCCATTCGCCTTGCGAGCATGAATCCCGAATACATCGTACCCATGCTAAGGCCGAATAAGACCAGCAGTAATAACTCAAACAGAGCCATGATAATCACCGTGTGTTAGAGAAGTTAGTTAAGGCCTTGATTTAAGGATAACGAAAAGGGACAAAAAAAATGCAATTATTTTATAAATTTGTAACTTTTTGGGTGTGTTTTTGTTCGATTTTTGAACCATTACATTATTCAGAATAGTAAAGGTTAAAAAACTCCAACTAGGGGGACAAAATGATGACAAATGACCGATCATGAAGTAGCAAGAACTTTTGATGCAAGTGGACTGCGATGTCCAATGCCTATACTTAAGACAAAGAAAGAGATTCAGCAAGTTGAAGTCGGACAGATTCTGAAAGTGATTGCCACAGATGTGGGTACCAAGAAGGACTTTCCCTCTTGGGCAAAACGCACTGGTAATGAGATAGTTGAGATGATTGAAGAAGGCGATAAGATCATTTGGTATATTCGTAGAGTGAAATAGAGCTATATTTCTTTATTTCACTTTTTAACAATCCAACTTTATCGAATCATATTAATTCAACATTAAGAGCTTGAGAGTTAAAATATTGCTCTTAATGTTTTTATAAAACTTTGACACATGCAATTGCAATCTTATCAGACGAGCAATTATATGTAGAGAATTGGGAAGAACGCCTAATTTCATCGATCTTTGTTCTATGGATGAAGTGCTATTGCCTAAGCATAGTTAAACACAAGATAGAACTATTGCTGAAACTTGAGCTTGAATTCCACTATTCGAACAGAACAATAGAGCTGTTATGGAAGATAGATCAATTTAGCACCCGAAAGGCTCATTTTTTTGCCAGTGAGCAAGAAATACAAATTGCATACTACTGTAGTGTTCAACAAGATCATGAAGAATGCAGAAGTAAGATGGAGGATCGTATTCCTCCTTCTGAAAAAACAATGGGAGTTTAAGGGTGCAAAGCTAATTATTGACAAGAAAGACAAAATCAGCATTACAGCCAAGACAAATGACAAAGACATCATGGACGTTGAATTAGTATATTACTTGGTCATGTTGAGCAAGATTGCAATGGGTTTTATGATTTTCGAAAGCAGTTTGAATCTGAGAAAATATAATGCATTTTTTGCGACATCTTGATAAGACATGAAGAAACTATTAGGTTGAGGATAATGAGCGAAGCCGGTCCAGACTTTGAAGTATCTCCCGAAAAGAGAGAGCGTCTGATCATGATAATCCATCCAAAGCGAGCATCATTTCTAATCAATTACATAATAGGAATAACTGCATTTGTCACCAGCTTGATTTTCAACATTGTAACTGCTGGTCTTTATGTGCCCTATAATCTATATTCATGGCTTGTGGGTATTGGTGCTCTTGTATTTGCTGTCATTCTAGTGAGTTGGACTGAGCTAAAAAGGCGCCAGACCTATTATTTAATTACAACATGGAATGTCCGTGTCAGAAGAGGGCTTCTCAATAAGAAAACAGTGCGAATCTTCTATGATGAGATTGACAGAGTGGAAACTGAGAGTAATCCGGATGAACGCATGGTTGGAATGGGTAATGTAAAGATATATCCGAAATGGCAAATAGACAAGCCCTACATTGTGATAGATGGCATAAGCAATCCTGACGGAATCCGCGAATTGATTGTCATCATTATGAATAATACCCCTACTACTCCAGCTTGGGACCATATAGATCGTCGTGCTGAGGTTATAGTTCATAAATAGCCTCATGTCATAAGGAAAAAATAAACTTTCAATGATATCTGGATATTACTCACACTTGTGTATTCAATATGCATGATATATTTGATTGTGATGAATGACTCAGATGAGGTCATAGCAAGAATAACAATGCGTCTGGCAGGCGTACTTCAGAGCACCCGCGATCTCTGGGTGCGAAGGGTTTCGGAGTATTTCAACCAGATGGAGTCGCTTGTGAATGGCCAATGGTTTGATACTGATGACTTGCCCGGCATAATCAGAGAATCAAAACAAGCAGCTAGAGAGGCCTTGGAAGGACTGAGTAATGACCTCAGCTCTGAGATGCTTCATGTTATGAGTGGAACGATTCAACGATTTGAATCTGAGAATACATCCCTATTGAATGAGATCAATAGTCTTCGCGAATCATTATCATTTGCACTATCAGGCGATGAGAATGATGTTCGTAGAGAAAACGAGAACTTGCGGCGTGCTTTAATGGAGTTCCCCGAGTTTACAGTACTTGCTACTTTACAGAGATATTCAGTGCTCAGATATAATGAATTAAGTGAGCTCACAAATATAAAAAAGGGCAAGCTAAGAAAGTTTGTTAAAACTCTGGCATCTAAGGGATACATTAGCATCGATAAGAAATCTAAACCACATAGAATCTTGTTTGTTTCAGCTCCTTGGAGGCTAATCAACAACGAACAGAGTGTCGTAATTAATACTTCCTTATTTGTTCCATCAAGACCATGATGGTGTCCCATTATTCATTTTCATGAGTTCTATGCAAATCCCGATTAATAGCGTCAACGGTTGTGCAGGTTCACACATAAACGCTTAATAATTCTTGATTTTTACATTAATCGAGGTGAGGCCAACAATGTCCTTGGAGAAGGCACTAATCTTGATATTCTTGGTTTCAGTCACATCAGTTGGAATTCTTGTAGGTGCAGCTTTTCTCACATTCACGCCCAATACTAATTCAGGCAACGCAAACTCCGGAACAGAAGCAATTACCACTGATACCGACCTTATTGATCTAAGCTTAAAAGTTCCCGATTGGAATTTTTTAATGTCAGATGATTCACTCTTATCAATTAGAAACTATGAGGGAAAATACATAGTCGCGGACTTGATGGCAACATGGTGCAGCTCTTGCGCCGCACAGAATGTAAATCTTAAGGAACTTTATGAGACTTTTGGAGATTCGATTTTGATAATCTCATTGAGTGTAGATACTGCTGATACAATCAGCATGATGGCAGAATATAAGGAAAGCAAGGGTCTCCCCTGGCCTCATGGACTAGATTCTGGTGGTTCATTTACCAACTACTTCAAGATTAGAAGCGTTCCAACACTTGTGATCATTGATGATGCAGGTTACTTTCGTTGGGTACATGTGGGCATCTGGGATGCAGACGATATGATTGATACACTATCAATAATGATGGCCCATTAATCTGGATGTGTTAAGACTGCAATTATTAGGACTCCTCCTTCAGCTTGGATTGACCTTCAGTGCAGGCCTTTACATTGCATTGTCACCCTGCCTATTTCCATTATTGCCGCTATTTTTGTTAAGAACTCTCCAATCTGAAAGCACTAGAAGAAGAAGTATCATGATAACCATGACCCTTGTACTGGGAATCCTGACATCACTTGCACTCTTTATTCTTATTCTACAATTCATAATTGGCATGTTTATAATTACTCATTTTACGCAGATTCAAGCAGTCCTAGGAATTATACTTGCCTTTCTTGGATTTCTGCTGATTTTTGAAAATTTACGCGTAAAGATTGGCCTAGAGTCATTCAATTTTCAGACCCGTCACAAAGATCCGAAAGGATTGTTTGGAGTATATATCATTGGACTCACATATACATTACTCGCTGCTCCCTGCACAGGTCCCGCTATTTTTGGCCTAATTGCTGTTTTTGGGGCTAAAACAAGTCTTCTGGCCTCTTTTATTCTCTTCATGGTACTGGCGATTGCCATAAGCTTACCATATCTGGTACTTGCTATTGTGAGCGGTGAAGCCCGAACTCGATATACTTCAAAGATGACCAATCAGGTGCACCGCATAGAAAGGATTGTTGGAATTCTGCTGATAATAATTGGCATCATTCTTATTTTGCCAATTTTTGGAATAACGCTTCTTTATTAGTCATAAGAAGAGATTCTCATCATCTGGGCGAATAATTGCTTTTGATGATGATGACTCCAACCCAAATGGCACATGGGTTATCAAGACAATTGGTATCATCTCATTAGCTTGACCCATCACCAATTCTGCTGCTGAAGCCAATTCATCAGCAAGGCATATCAGTGATGAATGGAGCGTTCGACCGTAAATATCTGACTTTCCCTTGTTCACAATGAATGGCGACATTCCAGCCAGACCAATTGCAATATTTATCGCTCCCTTTCTCCATGGTCTGCCCTGAGTGTCCGAAATGATGACGGGCACGTGAATTCCATATCTATCAAGAATGGCTTTGTGAATTTCATGTGCCGACCTGTCTGGATTCTTTGGCAAGGCAACGAGATATCCACTGGGAGCATTACTCTTGTCAATACCTGAATAGTCAGTAATGATTCCATGTCTGGTTTTTGTGATTAGTACTGGAGTTTCTCGGATAATCTGTTGGGCCTCTCTGATTGCAAGTTCAACTCTAACTGGGTCTTCATTATTCAGTCTAGCAATTCTAGTGGCTTTCTCTGATGGCTTTATCTCGACCTTTCTAAACAGACGCCCCTCTGCAATTGACACGATCTTGTGTGCCACAACAAGCACGGCCCTATTAGCCAGTTGATCCTGTGAATTTTTAAGAGCATCAATTATTAATTCTGTAAGATTGTCACCTGGCTTTATTTTGGGAATGCCTTTGATGGGTATTATCTTCATTCTAACAGAACAGCAGCATTCAATCTGATAAAAACATTGCACCATGATTTAATGCCGTATGAACAAGCATTTTAATATGGGTGAATGTATTTTGAGAAATCCTTTTCATTGAATAGGAATTATGGTAAAGAAGTGAATTGGACGATGAAGAGACCATACGAAGTTTATCCACTTGAACAGATGATCGATGTTGCATCGGGAAGAACGCGGGCTGATATTGTTCTTGCAAATGCTCGAGTTGTTAATGTTTTCACTGGAGAAATTCAAGAGGGCGATGTGGCTATTCACAAGGGATTCATAGCAGGTGTTGGCAAGTACCAAGGCAATGCCACGATTGATCTCAAGGGAAAATTCGTTACTCCTTCATTTATTGATGGGCATGTCCACATAGAGTCCTCAATGGTCATGCCAATGCAATATGCGCGAGCTGTGGTGCCTCATGGAACTGGAGCCGTAGTTGCAGATCCTCACGAGATTGCCAATGTACTGGGCATGGAAGGAATTATGTATATGACAAAGAGTGCACGCGGAGGCCCAATGGACTTTTACATAATGGTTTCTTCATGTGTTCCTTCGTCAGACCTTGAGACCAATGGGGTCACAATGGACTATCTTGATATAAAGCCATTAATGACTGAACATTATGTTCTGGGTCTCGCTGAGGTCATGAATTATCCAGGAGTCATTTACAGAGACCCTGCAGTTCTTGAGAAGATTCGAATTGCGTTGGAATACAACAAACGAATTGATGGACATGCTCCTCACATAAAGGGACTGGACCTGAATGCCTATGCTGCAGCTCGCATAACCTCTGAGCATGAATGCACAACGCTTGAGGAAGCACGCTCTAAACTGGCAGTGGGAATGCATATTCAGATTCGAGAGGGATCCACTGCAAAGAATCTAAGAAATCTATCAAGACTGATTGATAAAGACACAGCAATGTTCTGCAGCTTTGTCACCGATGATCGAAACCCGTTGGACCTGATGGAAAACGGACATATTGACAGTATGATTCGTGATGCAATTCAATATGGGGTAGATCCTGTATTGGCAATAAAAGTGGCCACTCTCTCTACAGCTAGACATTATGGTCTGAAGTACTCTGGCGCTGTGGCTCCTGGTTATCGTGCTGATATTGCGGTTCTAGGGTCTCTTGAGAAAGTTGATGTAAAAATGGTCTTCAAAGATGGTAAGATCGTTGCTAAGGATGGAAAATTAAACATCGACCTCGGCGAACGCGAACCTCCACGTCTTAGAAGGTCCATCAACATTCATTGGCTCGAACCGCAGGACTTTGAAGTGAAGGCCCGAAATGATCACATGAATGTTATTGGTGTAATTGAACATCAGATAGTTACAGAACACTTGATTGAAGAGGTCAAGGCTGTTGATGGTCTGGCAGTCCCAGACATAGATAGGGACATTGTTAAGATCTCAGTCATAGAACGCCATAATGCTTCTGAGCCCAGTCCTGTGGGTTTTGTGAAAGGCATGGGGATAAAAGAGGGCGCTATGGTGTCTTCAATCGCTCACGATAGCCATAACATAATTGCCGTTGCAACCAATGATCATGATCTCATTGAGGCTGCCATCCAGATTGTCAGAATGCAGGGAGGTATTGCTGTTGTCAAGGATGGTGAGGTTCTAGCTTCATTGCCTTTGCCAATTGCAGGGCTCATGTCTGACAGGACTATTGAGGATGTAGTTGAAGGAATCAAGGAGTTGCGAGAAGCAGCAGTCAAACTGGAAACCGACCTTGACGAGCCATTCATGGCAATGGCATTTCTGTCCTTGCCTGTCATTCCTAAGCTTAAGATTACGGACCGTGGACTTGTGGATGTTGAGAAATTCCGTGTGATTGATCTGTTCGATGTTCCTGCCTGATTAATGGATGACTATTTGGGCCGAAGGCGTTTGGCCTCTTTGGGAGTCATAAGGCCAAGCGCTTCG
>JAJRWI010000072.1 GCA_024276825.1 archaeon | reverse complement strand
ATTCTCATTCTCTCCCGATGAGACCTGTACTTGCCTTTGCCCTGCCAAATCTCCTCTTTCAGACAATCGATGTCACGATTCAAAACACCGATCGTGTGATATTGCTGCACCTGACCGACTTTGCTGCCTTCGGTGTCTACGATGTCTTTCTACGTATCCTCTTTATCTTCAGCCTTGTCTCACTCACTATCGCAACCTCACTGTATCCAATCCTCACAAGAGTTCGTCTGGACAGTTCCGATAGCAACTCGATGAACTATGCGGTCTCACTTCTGATCAGGTATGTTCTCCTGATTCTGCTCCCTCTCTCAATCATCTTCTCGCTGAACTCTTATAATGTGATTGATGTCTTGTTTGGGGCATCCTACGCCGCTTATCCAAACGCCCCTCTAGCATTCGCCATCCTCCTCCTGACTTACTCATTGTGGGGCGTCACCTATGCTCAATACTCAGTCCTGCGCTCCCTTGGAGAAAAGAGGTTCTTCATCTATATGGGACTCGCAGTGATTGTCGCCGAGATCATACTCTGCTGGTATCTCACCTCCTGGCTAGGCCTCCTCGGCTCAGCAATAACTAGGGCCCTCTACGTTCTTGTGCTGTTCCTTGGATCCTCGCACAGGATCCGCAAACATGGCATTCGTAGCTCAAAGGGCCTTCCTGTTTCAGTCGCCAAGATTATCTTTGCATCAACTGTTTCCAGCCTTGTCCTGTGGTTCGTAAACCCCATTAACTATGTTCAGTTCATTCTCTGGGCGGCTGTGGTTCTTGTCCTGTACAGCGCATTACTCTTTCCCCTTCGGGAGATACAACCAATCGACTTTCAGCTCCTCTACTCAATCATTCCCAAGAGGACCCACGGTCTTGTGCGTTGGATTGAGCGTAGATATGTGCGTTCCTGATAGGCTCTCATACTGATTAAAGAGATGTCTGCAGGTAATTACTGAGGCTTCTCCATGCGTCTTGGCTATGTGGTGTTTCGCCTGTACGGGTGATGCTTGATGTGCATCCCACCATCTATCAGTACCATGTTGAATGGAAAGAGGCCAACTCGGTCCCCATCATTGAGGAGATCATCGGGATGGGCCAGAACGCCATTAATGAAGCAGTCCCCAATGTCATTCATATCGAGCCCCAGTCTTACAATAAACTCGCTGAACTTCTCCCCTTCCTTGTACTCGCACTGCATGACTGTGTCTTCATTGGCCCGACTGCCTTTGACCAACTCCCTAAGTAGTCCGTAAAGGTGGACTTCAATCATTGTAAATGTGACCTCTTGATCATTAGCACAGTCATACAAATAATATTGTTGTTATGAATATAATGATAAGAAACATGGATGGCATAACCACTCGCACCCTTTACAAATATCACTGGATCAGAAAACGGCAGGTGTATCCATTCATTATTCTCTGCCTGACCAGAGTCGCAAGTGTTTCCTTGCCAAGTTCCCCCATGTCATCTTTTTGGCAAAGGATTAACTCCTCCTTGATATATTCTCCCATAACTCGGGACTCTTCATGAGTCGCGCAATTTCGTCTGCAACGCCTTCAGGGCATATCTGTATCGAGATTGGTTCACTTGCATTTAGAACCTCTCCGAAATATTGATGCTTCACTAGGGTTTTTACAGTGCTAATGATTGGAATTTCCATGACCATTGCCTTAAGAGTGGACAGGTGGCCCGCTGTACGACAGACCTTATTGTCACTTACAATCTTTATGCTGTCCTCGAGGACACCCTCACATTGCATATTGATTCCAAGTTCTCTCGCTAACTCTCTCAGTTCATCTTCCTGTGTGCTACCTTCTATCACTCTCAGTTGAAGGTTTATCCTGTGCTTCCCTCTTAGAATTGAAATGGCCTTCAGATACTCTACTACACCTGTGTCCCTCTCAAGCCTTCTCACATACACTAACTCTCCTTCTATTCTGCTTGTCCATCGACTCCGCAGCACTAATTGTCATAAAATCTCACTCTATCTCATGTACGCTCCTAATTAACGAACCGATGCAGATTGACACTTTGACAAGCCGCCTTGCGAACCGTTGTAATATCTTGAAAAAGAATGGGACTGGATTTCTCTCGTATCCGTGAAATGTTGCATATGTCGGTGTTGTCAATTTTACAAGTCTGAGCGGCAGTTTCAATTGATTCCACACTTATGAGTATGAAAATCTGACTCTTTATTTTATTTAATCAGGATAATTCTATGGGTTTATCTAACTGAGCAATATATGATCAGATATTAGCAATTTATCTTCTGATTTCTATTAATTGCCCTAAAATGCTAATCTCATCAAAAGTAAAAGTATTTAAAATCGTCAAATAGATACACATCGACCCCAAAGAGTAGTGAAGTTCCAACAATTGGTGAGGACTTGCCAATGAAATCAGAAGTGCTTGAAGTGAAAACTTCCTTCTTACATTGTATTCGGGCTAAATCATTATCAAAAATAAAAGGCGCCCTCAAATTCAAACAAAGAAAAATGTTATTGCTTCAGGTCTTTTTAATTATGACCGTTTCATTTTCAATAGTATTTGCTTATGCCAACTCGAGTCATATCCATGGTGATGGATTAACACATGCACTTATAGTTCAAAATATTGTAAATAATGGGAATATTCCTGATTGGATCCCTTATCGAGTAATTAATATAACTGAAGCTGGGGATAGAATATACCAACCTATCACTTATCCCGAAACTTCCTATTTTTTAATGGCACTTTTTTATCTGGTTGGAGGAAACATTGGGTTTTATTATTATTCTGGAATTATGGCATCCATTGCTTCAGCTTTTCTGTTTCTTGCGCTGAAACATTATGGTAATATTACGGCATTTTTCTCGGCTTTACTTGCAATTATTTTGAATTTATATAGGTATCAAATGGCACCTTCCATTGAGCCATTTCTTCTAATGAGTTTTGCAGCTGCTTTCTATTTTTACTTAAAATCGTTAAAATCCGGTGAAAAGAGAGATTATATAATTACTGGGATATTTCTTGGCCTTATGATTGCTGCAAAGCAACAAGGAATAATAATAGCGGGCATTTTCATTATACATTTTTCTTTACGATGTTTTATCCTTATGTACAAGAAATCGTTCAGAAGAACTCTACTCAAGGAATATGTTCTGACATCACTCAGAATGACACTAACTGCTGCAATAGTCGCCATTTTGCCATTATTAGATCAAATAAGAAGAAATGGTACCATTAGCTTTGTCCCAGGATATTCAACCATACCCTTTCTAGTTTCAAGATATCCTCCAGATCCTGAATCACTTCAAATACTGTCTAGTATGGTAAATTATTGGAATCCATACCTAAACACACTCGATGCGATTAAAGACTTGTTTGTTCAGCCATATTTATTTGCCTATTGGAGAAATACTACTTCGTTTGACTTTGTTCTTCCTATTGCATTATCAATTATAGTATTTATATTTGGAATAACTTTCTATAAATTTGAGGGCTTTGATTTATCTTCACTATTAATCCTAATAATAGTTGTAGAGGCTCAAATAGCTGTAGTCGTTGGTGGTGGAATCACACAATATCATGTAGTAGGCGTTATGTCTAGTGGTATTTTACATGTTTCCGGAATTGCATGTATGTTTCATTATGTTAAACGT
>JAJRWI010000071.1 GCA_024276825.1 archaeon | reverse complement strand
CATATTATGGACTCGTGGAATACAGAACGTGACATAAACGAATGGACACTGACTGTCAAAACCGGTGATATTGATAACGATGGAAAAGGAGAGGTCATCGTTGGCGACTATGACAATAATGTCTATATATTCGAGCATATGGTGAACAATACCTACAAACGGGCATTTCGTTCATTTGATATCAATCATACAGTTGTCAGCGATACTAGTCCATACATGTGGGAGGAACTTGAGGGTATCAGTGGTACTTTTAATCGAGTCATATGGGACCATGTGACTCAGGTCCTTGCAGGCACGGACATTGATGGTGATGGTCTGAAGGAGCTGATTGCTGCTGCAAACCTGCAGGTATACATATTTGAAGACACAGGAATCGATGACACCTATGAGCTTGCCTATTCGATAGACCTTCGAGATTCTCCTCAAGCCAGTCATGACAACTGGGACAGAGTTTCCGAGATCACAGCTCTTGGTGCTGGCGATGACTTTGATCTTAATAATGAGAATGAACTCTTGGTTGCAGCAGGGCCATACCTCTTCGTATACAATGTTCCATTCAATGCATGGAACACCTCAGAAGAATACTTCATGGGCACATCACTTGAGGGTCGCTATTACCTTGTGGGCAATGGCGACAATGACGACTTCAAAGAAGCATGGATTCAAGCTATGACCCTATGCGATACAGATGAAGATGGATTCAGAGACCTCATTATTGGCGGAAGAATCAATACGACTCAGATCCGCGAGGATGGCTTCTTATTCATCTATGAGTGGTCAGGTGTCAGCTTCAAGAAAGTCTGGGAGGCTCCCTCAGAAGTTGTAACATGGAACCCTGTCACCAGTATAGTCCTTGATGACCAAGACTATGACTCGTTCCAAGAGATCATTATTGGACACAACTATGGTTTCGATGTCTGGGAATGGAACACCACTGCTAACGACTACGTGAAAATGGAGATAGTGACTTCATCTCCTAACTATCCAATAATTCCGATTGCGTCAACACGAGCGGTGGCCGACCAATATTTCCTATCGAATAGAGGCCAGAGTGACATTGCTTACTGGCCAGTGACCCATGATTACACTTTCATGGTATTTTGTCAGAATGATGTGTTATGGGGCAAGTATTACTATGCTCCACTAGATATTTGGTTACCAGCTACTCAGTTGTTTGACACCAATTACTACTCTGGCATATATCCCTCTGGAACACTTCATTGGGAGGCAGAACCCTCGCTCTTTTATCATCCAACCAACAGCACATTGTATCTTGTCTGGAAGACAGAGATATACGATGGTTCTAGTAATCAATATGATGTGTGGATATCCAGACAGACAGTCGGTGGCTCATCCTGGTCTGCACCAAAGCGCACATTCAGTGCTGACTTTTATGAATTTCCAACATTATTCAGCATTGGTACTTCTCTTGGAATTGCCTATATATACACTCCTGGAAACACTGTTAATTATTGGACTTTGAGCAGCTGGAGTGGTTCTTGGAATTTTGGAGGAACCATCCGATTCAGGAACTATGATAAATACACACTCCAGTCCTTTGACCTTCTTATCATGCATGATGGTGGCTATGCTCTTGCCATCTCAGCTCTCAACGAAACACTTCCAAAGACAGACCTTGACATCTATGTAGTGACAAGCAATAGCTCCTTCATCTGGGAAGACAGTTCTGCATACTTGGCTACATCGTCATACGACAATGAGGTGAACCCGAGACTTGGTCAACTTGATGATCCCGAAGGGTCTCTTATGGTTGTGTATGAGAATATTGAGGCCGAAATTGAGGACACAATCCAAATGAGTTATAGCAAGACTTTGATGACTTGGCACAAAAGCGAGCCTTTGGCAACCTATCCCCAATATTTCATACGTGTTGAGACCCTTGGTGGGTCTGTTCATTACTACTACAACGAATCTATTCGCATGTATGCTCCAATGGCCCTCAGTCCTGTTGTCATGGGCTTGGATGGTGGCGGGTTCATGTACACTTTCGCTTTTGACTTCTGGAGTAGGACAGGGACGCCATTATCAGATGCAGACATCACTCATGATTACGGACCCTACTTTGCCAGAAAATTCGTTGAGAGCGCTGATTTACTCTATGGCATAAACCCGTCATCTAGATTCACACATTTCAACATCCGTTCTGTTGTGGATATGGATGTTGGGGACACTGACGGTGATGGACGACGTGAAGTCATCACAGGTTTTGACCAAAAAGTGGGTGTCTATGAGATAACACATACTGGGGTCAATTTCATGGAGCACGAAGAGGTCTACCTCTCAAGAGACATGCCCTATGAAGTGACTGGAGTCAGTGTTTATGATACGAATGGCAACGGCTATGAAGATATTGCCATATCTAGTAAGAATGGTGAGGTCTTTGTTCTAGAGATTGATAACTCTGCACAAGACAGGATCGGTCTATTGCATAGCAAGTCTGTCTGGGCTGCATCAGGTGGGACAAACCTGCTCGGGAGTCCGTACCAGAATGTGGTTGTATATGATCTAGATGATGATGGCAAGGATGAGATGATCAAGGGTGATATTGATGGCGGTGTCTATGCATATGATGATGACGGCACCCTATTATGGTCGAACACACAGCACTCGGACTTTGTCTCTTGGATTGACATAGCACTAGGTTCAGCGAACAGTAGTGACGTCTATCTTGCTGTTGGAAGAATGGCAATCTCACAACCATGGGCCAATGTGACCCTCATAAATGCAAAGACTGGCGTAGATGTCTGGCACAAGAACTTCACCGGCACTGGAGCTGTTTCATTCAACATCGTTGGATTTGGCGATGTCCTCGGTGATGAATACAATGAGGTAATTGTGTCCCAGTCTGACAATCAAGTATCGGTTGTATCATTAAGCGGTAATGTCTATTACACAACTGATCTACCTGTGTTGTATTCATCAGGTGCGATTGCAACAGGTCATTTCAGTGACAGTGAAAAGATGGACATTGCAGTCTTGCATGGAAATGGCACACTCACTGTTTTCAATGGCACATCTGGTGAGGTTCTATTTCATATCAATGTGGATATGGCCCAATATACACAGATACCTCGAGTGGCAGATCTGAATGGTGATGGATATGATGAAATTTTTCTGGCCAATGAACAACTATGGGTCATAGATACCAATAATCAATCAATCAGATATAATTCCACACACAGGATGACCTCCATAAGTTTGCAGTTGTTTGTTGAAGACTTCGATGCCGATAATGTATTCGAGGCAATCATGGTGGGTGGTTCTAAGATCTACTATGAAGAGATTCTTTCTGGTCGCATTGTTTGGGAGTATGACTACCCTGGCACTGGAAGCATAACTTACTCAACACTTGGAACATTTCAGGATGGCAGAACTGGAATAGTGTTCACCACATCTGATGGAACAGTTGCTGCTCTGGATACATTAACAGGAATTGTGTTCTTATTTGCTATTGAATCAGTTTCATATCAGAACTCGATTGCAGCTGATCTGGATGGCGATGGGATATCAGAGATCGGTGGAATTGAAGATAGTGCAGGCGATATTTTGATGTTTGCAGGTGTGGTTCCATGGGAGGAGCCTCCTGGTAAGGCATTCTCATACATGAATCTGTATTGGAATATCACTATAGACAACCCTCTGACCACAAGTATCACAGGTGTCTGGTCCTATGACATCGATGGTGATGGCGATACTGAGATTGCTGTAGCCACTGACAATCACATCCTACGACTATACGACCCCATATATCCCAAGATAATCTGGGAAACGAATGTCCCTGGAGTGGTTACAGACATCACCTTCGGAGACCTTCAGGGCAATAGTGATGCGGATCTCCTCTGTATCATCAAAGACACGACAACAAGTCCAATTAGCTATATTGCTCTTGGGCTTGACGGGGCAGATGGTTCGCAACTCTCTGATATCAAAGAAGTCGCTCCTAGTGGGGATGAGATCAGGTTTGTGGCCATAGCTGACTTTAGATCATCAATCACAGGGAATGAATATGCGGTTGTCTATCGCGACTCAATTGGTACTACATACATCATGTTCTACAACAATCTTGGTGAATTCAAATTCATGTCCTCCAGCAACATTACGAATTACACTCCTGAGAAAGTACTGACTGGATACTTCAATGGTGACACCAATGCTGATCTTTTAATCAGTGGCTATCGACCTGGACCATTGGGAATTATCCGACTATATGAGGGTGATGGAACCTACCTCCTCCTGTATCCCTCTTACTCTCCATATTCAATTGTTGATGTGGAGTCTGGTGACTTTGATGGCGATGCTATTGATGATGTGGCTATTGCCTATTCATCTGGTCTTGTCAGTACATGGGAATTCAACACTCTACTTTGGAGTGTGTACATGAATCACACTATTACTGACTTGAGTCTTGCTGATGTTGCAGGCAGTGAATACGATGAGGTCATTGTGAATATGATTGATGTTGGTCTTGTTGGTTATTCAGTTCCCACATTCTCTGAGGTCTGGAGATATGAACTGGATAATACTCAAGCCACTTACGAGATCTTTGGCAGCATCGATAGCAACCCTGGTGATGACTTTGCACTTTTATACAGAGATAGACTAATGATGTACAGTGTTGGACCCAACAAGATAATCGGTGTCTGGCAGCTCGATTATGTTGAGTCTGAGTTTATCATGGGGCAGTTTGATGGTGTTGGTGATCTGGACGCTCTCTATTACTCAGACACTACCATTTACCTCATAACAAAGGGGACTACTCCACCTCTGCCTTTATTCTTGGCTCAGCAATCAGGGACTGACCAGTTTGTAGCGACTGTGCTTATCATTGGATCACCTCTAATAGTTGTTTTGATATTGATCCCATTGGTTGTCAGAAAGAAACGTGGATTTTAGTCTAAAATCATGCCCCTCAATATATTTTTTGGGGGGCTCTCCTTCTTTTTTAAGAAAACAAGTTTCATTAATATTGATGGGACAGTATATGGTTGAAATGCTTGTTGTAGGATATGGTACATTTATCACAAATGGAATTTGGAAGCAACACGAAAACTGTAAAATATGCAGAGTGCTTGAATACAGGCGTGTATACAATCCTGAAATGGCACGATTTCCATTTGCTATTAAGGATGAAACATCATCATTCTTAGCCCTCTCATTTGAAGTTCCTGAAGACGAGATCAATCATCTCGATCATATTGAGGGAGTAAAACAGGGTCTATATTCGAGAATTATTACAAGAATCCTTATTCTTGTCGACAACATACTTGCCAATGCATGGATGTACGTGCCGACTGAACAGACTCGAAACCACCCATATTTTCCTTGGGATGATTATAATGACCTGTGGATGGTCCAGAATATTTTGAGTGATAATGAATTGCTAGAGATGTTCAGGCCCTTTCTATAAGGCTGACTTTGCTGTTTGGATTGATTATTTAATATCAATATTCATATATAGCAAACTTTAGAACTTCTGAATTTGGCTTACAAATGTGCCATTGGCAGTTTTATCAAGAAATTAGTGCCGTCTTCTTCAGCCTGAATTGTAATTTCACCATTAAATCTACGAAAGACCCGTTTTGCGAGTATCAGTCCTATACTTTCAATGGATAATTGAATTCTTGCGTCCTCATTAAACAAAAGGTCCATACTTGATATTGGAATTCTCAAGTTTGTGTCTTTAATTTCAATTGCTACCTTCTTCTCATTTTCCAGAGAATGGATGCTGACTTCTAAATAACTCGTGTCTGTGTGGACATTGGCACAAAATTGGATTATCCCAATAAATCCAAGTTTTATTAACTCATCTGCCAAGACTTTAGTTTGTGGTCCGATTTGCTTGATGTCCAGAAAGATTTCAGCATCACAAATACTATCTTGGACCTCTTTGGCTGCTGCAACGATTGCATATGCCACATTAATTCTCTTGAACTCCTTGGGCTTTGTTTTTACATTTGCAATCATCTTTATCTCATTTAGCAGACTCTTCGAACGCCTTACTTTCTTTTCCAAGCTCGCCATCAACTCTGTGATAACACTAAAGTCCTTTATCTCATGAAATATCTCAAATGACAAAATTAGTCCCTGCAGGAGGTTCCCCATATCATGACTAATTACATCCAAGAATAGGTTTGCATAATCCTTTTCTTCAATATATTTTTCTAAGAGGTCTGCTAGTTTCTCAGTTTCCATCTCAGTCACTGATGAAGTGACATCTGAAATAATAATTAGGATTGAGATTGGCCTATTTGACAGCCCAGATTGATGCGGTAATATATCAATCTTGTATAATCTGTCCGAATCCAACTGTTCAAGTTCAATAAACGGTATCTCATAGTCTTGACCAGTTTCAAACACATGATCTATCTCATCTGCTATTTTTGCAATTATGGCAGTGGCTGTTTTGACCGACTTGTCATCATGGAAACTCTCATGCCTTGTATCAATGAACTTCACTAGCTTTATTTCTCCACTGATATCTACGATTATAGTTCCCATTTTCAGTTTTGAAAAGACATCTATGAATGTCGGTGTGGCTGAAATAATTCCTCCAAAGAATATAATCATGATAGAGAATAATTCCATTATTATCCCAAGTTCAAAATTCAAGAACACCCCCTCAATTATGATCATCCCAATAATCAGAATCACAAATCCCGTGATAATAATTTGAATTCCCCTTTCGTGGTCAACTGGTGCTTTTGCATATGGATTATTTCTAAACAACACTGCATAATATCCAACAAAACTGAATAGTATTAGCGAGAGCAAAATCGCGGCATTGGCGATAACAAAATAATCTGATGAGATGAAATCTAGAATCTCGACAATTCCAATTGAAATCATAGTGACTACTATAAAGAATGGATGGGCATACCTGTTAGTGCCCTTAACTCTTGAAATCGCACTGTAATGAAACATTCTCAAACCAAGCAAGATTTCGAATGTAGTGATTGGATATTCAACAATATGAACAATATTATTCAGAATGAATGAACCTGAATGATTAATTTGCAAATACCATATGATCTGACTTGTTGCTAATAATATGCCAAATAGCAAGGCGAGAAATAATATTGAATCCCTTCTTGGTTTCTTTTGAAGTCCTATATATAATGAAGCAACATAGATTAACAAAGCTGAATATACAAATAACTCATACATTATTTCCTGTACCCCGTCTTTTCAGGCTCAACCTCTTCACTATCCCCAATGATATGATTCTGGACCTTCGACTGATGGGATCTTTTGGTTACTCTGAACCGCCCTCATTTCCGGTCTTGCTAGGTAGTCTGCTTGGATCGAACTGCAGAATATTATCTCATTAAAGGGATTTAAGTCTTAATAACCCAAATCTGTCTTTTTGAACAATTAATCTATTCTGATATCATGGCCACCTGAATCATACTGGACATTTTTAAGATATACAGACCAATAGTTTTTTTATATGAAAGTAATCAATCTAACATGTTATCATATTTCATAGTAAGATATAAGACAAATAACTGCTTTCATTACCAAAGGTCTTATAGAAAAAGAGCATAACCAAAACAACGAAAACAAGGGTAAGGGAACTTTCGACCATGCAGATCGACAGTCCACTTTGGCGTGCGGTGGGCCGTCTTGCAGATGTCTTGAAAAATCAACATCTGGAACGCGGTGCGAAAAACAATAGGTGGGCTGACCAAGAGATCCTTGGCAGGCCGAATGGCGCGGCCGCACTGCGTTGTCTGCAGGTCCCCTTACCCACCTTATTCTCTGTCAATCATCTGAGTGATTATTAATGCAACATATCAGTTCTATCTCATATCAATTGACACTTCTCTTCGTAATTTATTCCCCTTTGGGCTAATCACAAATTCTCGGGATACTCGATTTGGATTTTCTTGACGCAAAATTGTAGAATTCAGGGTTATGTGTTGATCAACATATTATCAAAGAACAACAACAATTAGCAGTAATGGCTATTAAATTCTATTTGATAACCACATGAATGATTCAATGAGTTCGTTAATTCAAATAGAACTCCTATGCTGCAAAATCTACCGTCAATATGTCCAAACTGAATGAATAGTAATTTGGATCCATGCCAATTCTAGACACGCCAAGTCTGACTAGTGATATAATCCTGATCCTGGATTCTGGAGTGATTTTGTATTCACTCCTGTTTGTCGCACTCTTCATCGGTCAATGGTTTCGAAGCTCTATAAGAAAAATTGTGGATTTCAGACTTGCATGGGCTGTGTTCATGTTTGGCATGGCGATGAATTCGTTCTCATTTATCATGGCTGATTTCTATTTCACTGAACCGTTCATTGTAAATTGGACATTCTTGGACATCTCAGTCCCGTCCGCCCAGGAACAGCACTGGGCACGTTTCAGACTTTGATCTCTGATGAGACTATTTAGACCCCTCTCAATCTTGCTGTATATCATTAGATGTTCTTTTGATTGGTCTCCAACTCTGTCCTAGCTCTATGCATCTACGCGCAACCCAAGTCTGAATGCTTCTAGATTTGCATCTATTGTCTTCTTTGGGACCAATTCACGAATGGCGTTCTTGATAGCATCCTCTGGAATTGGAAAGTCCTCAGATGCAAGGGCAGCACCAATGAGAACGGAGTTTTCAGTTAGTGGGTTGCCTGCCTTATTGGCGAGTTCCAAAGAATCAAGAAGGATAACACGTCTGGTGACCTCATTCAGTTTTACAACAATATCATCAACAGTGAGATATTTTGTAGCACCTGTCTTATCAAGAGCGACCTGCTCAGTTTCAATGACAGAATGCATTATCCGATTGCTCATGATTATTACGCCATCGTCCTTTAGATATTCGATGTATCGTAAAGTTTCAGTGGCTTCCATTGCAATCATCATGTCAGCAGTTCCATATGGGATCAGTGGCGAGATAACATCACCAATTCTAAAGTGAACATAGATTGAACCTTGCCTTTGTGAGAGACCGTGCTGTTCACCAGTGATAACATTCAGCCCAGCATTGATTGCCGCTTTACTCAGAATTGCAGATAGCAGCATCAGACCTTGTCCGCCAACTCCGCAAAAAATGATGTTGTATGTTTTCGTCATCATCCATCACTCTCCTCTTCGTGGGGCGTCAACAGGGCAAACTTGTCTACACTCCAGACAGCCATCACAGAGGTCTCTCAGGATTACCATCTTGCCAGTAGATTCATCGACCATTATTGCAGGACAATAGAACTCTTTCACGCATGCGTATATATTACGGCAGATCTCAGGGTCATTCACAGATGGGACTATCCTCTTGCCCGCTCTCTTTTTTAGCCGATCGCCATATAATGCACACTCGCGCCTTGAGATCACCACATTGAACCCATCTCGCTCGATAGCATCAGCAATTGGCTGGATGCAATCGCGTGTGTTATATGGATCTATTACGCTCACACTGTCAGCACCCAGTGCTTCAAACAACTTTTCCATGTTGATCTTCCTTGCGGCCCTGCCACCAGCATCATAGGGCGAGTTTGGATTGAACTGCTGCCCTGTCATTGCAGTGACCGAATTATCAAGAACAAAGAGTGTGACATTTGAATTGTGATGAATGAGATTGACTATCCCAGGCAATGATGCATGATACATAGTACTGTCACCAATCATTGCAATAATCTTGTCTTCGAGTACAAGGTTCATTCCTGCAGAGATTCCAAGCGATGCACCCATCGCCAGCATAGAGTCACTGAAATTGTTCGGAGGCAGAAACGCCATGCTATAGCAACCAATGTCATTGTTGAACACAAACTTTACATTTCCATCTTTATCACACAGTTTCAGCTTTGTCAGCGCCTGCCGCAATGCCCAGAATGTTCCCCTATGAGGGCAGCCGGGACAGAATATCGGTGCTCTCTCAGGCAATGACTCTTTTAGCTTTCGTGCCCGCTCAAGAATGGCATCATAATCTATTGAAGGGTTCATTCTCATAACGGTGGCAATGACCTTTTCGACAATAGGCACATTGTATTCGAGCATCTCGGAGAAATGGCCGCTCTTCTTCCCATAGATTCCAACAGATGGACTTGCATACTTGGAGATTGCAGCTATCCGTGTTTCAAGATATGGGGACAGTTCTTCAATGATAATCACTCTGTCCAGCCCTCTGAGAAAGTTAACAATCATCTTTTCTGGTAACGGATAGATTGTTCCAATCTTTAAGATTGGAAGATCTATCTTAAGATTACGAAGCGCCTCGAGAGTATGTGAATAGCAGACTCCAGCAGTGATTATTCCTATGCGGCCGTCACCGTCCTTAATGAAATTAAACGGACAATTTTCAAACTCCCTTTTGATTGCCGTGTTTTTCTCCAATAACTTCCTCTTTAGCATTCTTGCAACTGGTCCCACGGTAAAGTATTGTCCTCGCACATCATTCCATCGATTCTTCTTGAAAGAAGTCCTGTTCAGAGGGTCAAGTTCTACAATTCCACGTTGATGATTGACTCTGGTTGTTGTCCTTACAATAACAAGTGTCCTATATTTCTCAGAGATTTCAAAGGCAGATTTTAGCATCTCTTTGGCTTCTTGAGGGTTTGCAGGTTCCATCATTGGAACATAGGCCGCCTCGCCAAAGTAGCGGCCATCCTGTTCAGATTGTGAAGAGTGAGCGTATGGGTCATCCGCAATCAGGCACACACATCCAGCATTGACACCCGTGTAAGCAATGCTAAACATTGAGTCACTCGCGACATTCATTCCCACACTCTTCATGGCTGTGAAGGCCCGTACTCCAGCCATTGAAGCTCCAGCCACTGTTTCCAATGCGACCTTCTCATTAATGGATATCTCCATTTTTAGATCGAAATCATCAAGCAACAACTCAAATGTGTCCATGATCTCAGAAACTGGTGAGCCTGGATAGAACGCTACTACTTTCACATCAGCCTCTAAGGCACCACGAACTATTGCTTCATTGGAAAGTAATAGAGCCTTGCCTGATTCCTTCCTTGCAACATCACCAATAGTCATTCTCTCACACCTATATTACATATCATTGACCATTGTTCAACATAAGGCTTTGTTTTGGCACTAATCATTTTTACCAGTTTTTGAGTGGCCCCCATTTTTGCCGAATAAATATCCTTAATAACTTAATTATAGTTAAGAGTCTTGGTTAGAATCATGTCTGATAAAAATGAGAAGTTGATCGCAATAATCGAAAGACAAATCGAGGTTGAGGAAGAAACCCTAAATGAGCTCTCGCTAGCAGAAGAGAGTGTATCTGAGCCCGCTGTAAGGCTCATCCTGATGGAATTGAGGTTGGACACATGGAGGCATAAAAATCTCTTGCAAGGAATGCTTGAAATCATAAGCACTACACCTTGCGATTCTTGGAGTGCAAAAGTACAACGATACATTGACAGAATCAAGCTCGAGAATATTCTGAAGTCTGTATTAGCAAAGGAGGGTGAAATGATAGAACTTCTTTCGCAGGCATTACACGAATTGGAAGACCCACTCGCAAAGGCCATTTTTCAACGTCTAAAGGATGATGAGAAAAGACATGACTCAGGACTTCGAGAGGTCATTACAATGATCAAGACAGCACCATTACAAAGACAGAAAGCACAAAGAGGAAACGATATTGTATGTTGATGAGAGAGGAGAATGATATGCCCAAACTAATGGATGTTTCAGAAGATTGCGCAACATGTAGCGAATATATTGAACAAATGGGCAGGATTTACAAGCATGCCTTTATGAAGGTCAAAGAGAATTACCAGTTAAAGAGCGATGTGATAGAAAAACTTCAGAACTATAGGGAGCAATATGAGATTGTTGTCCTGTTTGCTGACTGGTGTGGAGATGCCAGAAATGCTGTTCCTGTTCTAGCATTGCTTGAGGAACGATTGGGAATTAGAATCAGAGCGTTAGGTGGAATGAAGAAACCTGGTCCTAGAGCCCGTCATGGCGTTCATTGGGCAGTCCCACCCAGTCCAAAGGAAGTAGACATATTCGGGATAACAAGCAGTCCGACAATTCTCATATTCGATAGAAATTCTGGTGAGGAGATAGCGAGAATCAAGACAAAGCCCAGGATAAAACCAACAATAGAGGAAGAAATTCTGTTCTTAATAGAGCAGCATGCTGCAGTTCAGCAGAACTCATAGTTATGAGTATCGCCTGCATATTCGGCAATGTGTGAAGTCCATTCCATAGCATGCAGATGCTGCATCCCCACCATGTTTCTTTCCCCACTGCTGCATTAGGACGATGATCTCCTTCAATGCAAGGCCTTTATCGGTCAATGTGTATGTCACTCGTGGGGGGATGACTGAGGAGTCTACATGTCTGTTCAGAATGCCCTCAGAAACAAGCTCTTTCAGTCGCTTACTGAGAACTTTGGGTGTGATCCAGTCTAAATGCCGCTGGATCTCACTGAATCGGAGTCCATCTTCAGCCTCAGGCATCATCATTTCTTGAAGGATGAGTATTGCCCATTTCTTACCAAGAATTCGTGCTGCAATGAACACTGGACATTGTTCAATATCCACACTCCTTCTGCTTGAGATCCGTGATGGCATATGGTTCACTAGCAATTGGAAGCTAACTATACTTATTATTGCATCTAAATGGGCTGTGCTTCAACAAAGTCGTGAGGGGCCATGGATGAATAAATCACCTTGCCATTATTCGCAATTGCTATGGGCATGTGAGGTGTGTCAAATCCAAGGCCAACATTCCCATTCTTATCAGCCATTATAAGACCGGCCTGACCAGTTGTCTTCTCACGCAAAACCCTCATGATCTTGTTACATGAGTCAACAACTGAGAAACCCTCCTCCACATAGTAGACTGCCATTCTTCCCATCACAATGCGAAGAATCTGTTCACCCTTTCCAGTGCATGATGCGCCTGCAACCTCATTCGCATACACTCCCGCACCGATTATCGCTGAGTCACCTACTCTACCGGGCAGTTTTCCACGCCAGCCGCTTGTAGATGACGCTGATGTGATTCTTCCAAGCTTGTCCACAACAATGCATCCAACTGTGTCACATCCCTCTGAGATTGAAGGGCCCTTTGTATCACCACTGAATTCTTCATCGCGATAGCCCTCGTCAATCATCTGCCTATAAAGCCAGCTTGCACTATCGCCTGCAATCTGCATCACAGGAGTTCGTTCTAGCACATATCTAGCAAGAGAGATGGGATGTGTGATGCCTTTCACTGCCATGACCGCACCACTCTCTAAACGATTGCCGTCCATTATCATTGAGTCTAGTTCGACATCACCAATGAGATTAGGCTCAGCTCCTTTTCCAGCTGTAAATAATGTGGTCGCTTCAAGAGAACGAATTGCGGCCTCTGCAGCATCAAGTCCAGAACCACCCCTTTCAAGCGTACAGAAACCAATCTTTGCTGCCCTCTCAACAGCTTTGATGATATCATTGTGAAACTCTTCTTTGAATCGAGTGGCTCCACCATGAATAAACACCAATGGTCGTTTCATTGAAATATCCCCTTATCGAATATATAGTCAATATTTTGCTTTTCAAGCAGTTTAAGACAACTTGATTATTCTGTTTCAAGATCCAAACACAATCATTCAAGAATGTTGTTCACAATTACTAAATGCACCAGCAGGATGTATAACCATCATTTAGGATAGTAAAGTTATGCAATTAATATGGTATTGTTAATTGCCAACTTCCTTTCAAATAGAAAAAGAAACAAGACTCATTAGCAATACAACTGCAATTCAATCTAAGAGGGATTCGCGTGGACAGAAAAGAGATCAAGATTCGTGTGAATGATATTCTTGAATGTGTGAAACATAATTCCCAATGCATTGGAAAATTCAAGGGCCTATTTCAAGTCATTTCTAAAGATGAGAAAGGCCGAAACTATGACAGAGTGATTCCCAACAAGGAGAAGAGCTATGGAGTTTCAATTCCCACTCTAAGAATCATTGCATCTGAGATTGGAAGGTTCATCCTCAGATATCCAGAATTCACCTCCGATCTGCTTTTTGCACTCTGGAATGAAGGTTCATTCGAGTCAAGACAAATTGTTGGTAAGAGCCTTGAGAGATTCGGCCCCAAGTTTCCCGATATCACATTGAAGATCATCTCGGCCATTGTTGATGGTATTGACAACTGGGCAGTTTGTGACAATCTTGCAATGTTTGGAGTTGAACCAGTTGCTTCGAAGAACCACGACCTTGTGCTCCCATTATCTGAGAGCTGGATTCGCAGTGAGAACAAGTGGATCAGACGATTTGGAGTGGTGACTCTTAGATGCTATAAGAAACTCAATGTCACTTGGAAGGTCTTCGAGATTCTTGGGCTCGTGATGGATGATGATGAAACTGATGTAAGGAAAGCAGTTGCATGGATTCTTCGTGAAATATCAAAAGCAAACGAGAATGAAGTCGCGGAGTTCTTAATCAAGTGGGCCAAGCAGGGACAATCAAAAAACACTCGATGGATAATAAAGAGCGCATTGAAGAAATTGACAGAGAAACATCAGAAACAGATCATGTCCTTGTTAGCTCGGGCATGAACAATTTTCACTGATATCAGGATATAAGGACAAAAATATTAACTTGTATTATGACCTTATGAGTATCAAACAAGAATGGGCGTTCCAATAATGGAGTTGTATTCTTCATTTTCGAAGTATTTTCCATTTCTATCAGAGAGTTCACAAAGAATCATCAAGGAGTTCATTGAAAAAGCAAAGAATCTAAGTGATCTCTCCGAAAAACTGACTGAATATGTGTGTTCGACAGAAGTATCTAAGGACATTGTAATCTTCTCAATGAGAATGATATTCCAAGCAAGAGACTTCAATAGCGGCCTTCGTCTTGGTTCGAAATATGAAAGTTACAAGGAGATTCAGGCATGGTTATCATGGGCAATCTGGTATGTTCAACGGATTCTTGACAAGGATGAAATAATGCAGGTATTGGATAAGATCATTGAGGACCCATTTGATGAAGCTCTTGCCATTGAGATGTTAATCCTAAGGGGGGCTATAACTGAGAGCAATTCGTCATTGAAAGATTTTGAGAGGGCATTGAAATACTGTCAGTCCAGCCCAGAGTTGGAGCCATTTAGAATGAATGTTCTTGTAAATAGAGCACTGACTCGATATCAACTTGAAGACTATGATAATGCCCGAAAAGATGCTGAGGAAGCTTTGCAACTCGCAGTGAAAGCAAATGATATGGTCATTCAATTTGTTGCGATAATGACACTGGCACTTGTAGTGCAGGATCCCAAGGAATCAATCATGCTGAATCAAAGGGCGCTGGATTTACAAAAGATCCTCGGAGTAAAAATTACAAGGTCAAGCATATATAACAACCTAGGCTTTAATTATGTTGCAACTGGTGAGTATGACAATGCTATTAGATACTATAAAATGTCGATCGAGAATCGGGAGGAGAGTGATATCGGGCTCCAAACTCCACTAATGAACATAGCAATTCTTTACGGTGCCATTGGCGATAATGAGAAAGCACTCGAGTATGCAAAGCAGTCTGTTGAGATTGCAAAGAAATCTTCTGACAAAATGCCAGCACCTTTCATTGAGATGGCCCGCGCCCTGATCTTGAATGGACAATATGATGATGCATTTGAATATCTTGAAACTGGAGGACAATATGCCTTTGAGATAGGTTCTAAGAAAGAACAGGGCAGATATTATCTTGTTCGAGGAATATTAAACAAAGAGAGGGGGCGGTATAAAGATGCGATTCTGGCCTTTAAAAAAGGACTGAAGCTAGTTGAGGGCCTTGGAAGTATTTATCATATATTGCAGATCTTGTTCAACCTTGCAGAGGCAGAACTTGCTTATTCACTTGAAAGTTCTGATGATGAGTACTTGTTGAGTGTGAGCAGGACTCTATCACAGATTGAACAGATTGCAGATGAGCAAGACTTGGCAGCACTGTTGATACAAGTCTACATATTACGAGCTGAACTTTCAAAGTTTCAAGGTGACATGGATTCCGCACATCAGTATTTGGATAATGCCCTTAAACTATGTGATGAATCACAAGTGGATGTATTGCGTGAAAAAGTGGCAACAGCCATTGATGGGCTTTCTCAAGTCGAATCAAGACCAACAATTATCTCAAGGTTTCGGTCATTCATCAAGCAGATTGTAGTCCCTACAGCAAAGGCAAGAAAGATCGAGTATAAGGTCTTTGGAATAATCACAATAATGAAAGAAATAGGCATTGAGGTGTTTTCAGATTACATTGACAAAAGCATTACTAGCGACCCATCACTTGTGGCGGGACTTATCACAGCAGTTTCATCTTTCACTAAGGAATTGAGGGAAGACACGAAAGGGGCGTTGCAATCAATTATCCACCAAGACATTGCAGTCTTGCTGGAGCAAGGAAGATATGTGACTTGTGCATTATTAGCAGACAAAGACACATTTGATGCAAGGACAAAGCTGCGCCAGTTTTTGGAGAAATTTGAAACCACCTACACAACTGAACTGGAGAAGTGTTGTGAAGGCATCGTGCAACCAATCGATGCAAGAAACCTATTCAAAGAGATTATTACCAATAGTCAATAATGGACTATCAGAACCCCATCCTGTGCAATTCAAGTTCCAGAAACTTCTTGGTCTGTTTCAGGTTGTGCCAGCGTTCTGCAAAGTGTTCAGGACTAATTCGTTTCTCATTGAACAAAACTTGAAGCTCCTCAAGTTCGGCATTGGTTTCAGCAAGTCTGTCTTTGTACATTTGGACCATCATTTGTACATTAGACTCTTCAGATTCACTGGGTTTTTGAATTGAGATTATTTTGCCATCCATGATTCGATAGATTCGGTCGGTTAGACGGGCTATTCCAGGATCGTGAGTCACCATAATAATGGTCTTGCCCATCTCTTTATTGATGTCTAACAAAAAGCGGACGATCTTCGCTCCAGTGTCTGTATCAAGGTCTCCAGTAGGCTCATCACATATCAGAATAGGAGGGTCATTAGCCAGAGCAGCTGCAATGGCAACACGTTGCTTTTCACCCCCACTCAGTTCATCTGGTTTGTGTTTCATACGCAATTCAAGACCTACTGCATTCAATAGTTCCTCCACACGTTTCTTGCGTTGAGATGCCGGCATCTTAATAGCAAGCATTGGAAGTTCAACATTCTCGTAGGCAGTGAGTGTAGGTATCAGATTGAGGGTCTGAAACACATGACCGACCATTCTCTGTCTGAGATATCCTAATTGGCCCGGTGTGGCATTGGTGATCTCTTTTCCCTCGATCCATGTTCGGCCAGCGGTTGCCTTTGTAAGACCGCCCAGTATGTTAAGCAGAGTGGTCTTTCCAGATCCAGAAGGTCCAACAATTGAGATGACTTCTCCCTGCTCTACCTTCATTGATAGGCCGCGTAGGGCCTGAACTTCAACATTGCCAAGTTTGTAAATCTTCACAAGATCTTTTGTCTCGATATAACTCACCATTTTATTCACCTACTCACGAAGAATGTTGATCCGCTCCTCAGAGAGTCGTGATGCAAAAAGCACTGGAATTAAGGATGAAAGAAACACGCAAATAACGAGTGACATCATCCCCAGAAGAGACATGGGGTCCATTACAATTCTAGGTCTCACTAATGATTGCAGGTTCTGACTCGTATTGGCTAGGTCCCCGAATAGCTGAATGAATCCAGTCAGAGTTCCCAGAATCATTGCAAAGAGCACCATAATCATGACTTCACCAAAGAGGACCTTGAGAATCTGACCTCTGGTGAATCCACGAACAGCCAAAAGAACAGTTTCATACTCTTTCTCTTTCAATGTTAGTGCCACTACAAGTCCTGAACCAATTATTGCAAGTACACCAGCAAAAATTATGCCAAGCCATCGGGCCCTGATCGATGCAGCCTGATAAGATATCCCCTCGGCCTCAGCAAGTCGAGAGGTGACCGAGTCGGTGTCCTGAACATCGGGAAACCGCGAGGTGATCTCATCCTCTATTACTGTACCGTTGACTCCAGGACTTGTCTTAATCAAGGCATGAGCTTCTGAAACATCAGTGATGCCTGTTCTGTTGAGAAAATCAAATGGAACATAGGAGGGATAAGAACCTGTAAAAGTAAATCGTCCAACAAACTCCTCAAGAGGACTCACATAACCAACAAGTCCGATTATCTCAAGCTGATATACCTCACTGTTAACAGGATTTCTCACGGTGACCTTGTTTCCAACACGGAGTTCAAGGTCCCTAGCAACTGACACCGAGAGAATGATGACATCGCCAGTGAAGTTGTCAAACATGTCATTGAATGACTGCCCTGAGAACCAGTCCTCTTCAAAGTAAGCCGTCTTTTGCCATTCTTCCGCATCTATTCCTCGAACAGGTAAAGCACCCCGCGTTGTGCTCATTGTGGTCTGATATTCAATTGTGACCTCATTAACCCCATCAATACCATTAATGGTTGTGATGACACTTGTCATGTTTGTACCTGCTGAGAATACAGCACTAACATCGGACCCAACCTCATAGTAGAAGGTTCTCACAATTCTATCTTGATCGCTGAAGAGACCGCCAACGCTGAAAACGCCGTAAGAAACAATAAGCGACAATACAAAGACCAGTGCCGCATTACGTGATGGATTGCGTTTGACATTTCTTGTTGCAAGAACTCCAAAGGCTCCGAAGAATCTGCGTCCTGCACGCATGATCGCTGCCTGAAAACTCTCAGATCCACGAATTGTAATTTTTGTTATGCCGTACAGAAACAAGATTGGGCCTGCAAAGTTTAGGAATCCATCAATTGGGCTCCAAATCATCATTGCGATAAACAGAATGAAACTTGTCCGCAAAGCTGATACCATCAGTAGATTCATATTTATGCCGAGCAGCCATACAATCAGCTTGTATGTTCCAAGGACAAGAGCAATTCGTGGCAGAAGTTTTCGATATTCTCTCTGTTCTTCAACGAGAATATACTGCTTCAGACATTCAAGAGGCTCTAATTTTGAGGCCCTGTCTGCTGGACCTCGCACTGACCAGACTGATAGTATCACACCAAATATGATAACAGCAATTGCATTTCCCCAATTGGTTGATAGTAGCATCATAGGCACTTCAGCTGATACTCCAGCGATCAGATGGGCCAAATATGTCCCAATGAGTAGTCCCGACACACCAGCAATTACTCCAACAATCACACCCTCAAACGTCAACATACGTTTAATGACCCCTGGCCCAAAGCCCTTGGTCTGTAGAAGGCCAAACTCGCGTCTTCGTAAGTTGTAAGTGACCTCACTAAGCATTGTGGACGAGTACCAGCTCATGAATATTATTGGAACAGAGAGAGCAACATAGGCAAGAATCAAGACACCTGATGTCAATGTCAAGAGTGATAGAGTTGGACCGACTAGATTTGTGATTTTAGTGTTGTATAGAGAAGTTCTATCCTCAATCTTTGAGAGAGCGTCTGCAATATTTGTTGCAGTGCCACCCACATCATAAGGGTTGACCAGAAGGTCTCTATTCAACTGGCAAAGATATCCCATTGACATCTGCATGCCAGTGACATTGTCTAGGTTAGAATAATACTCGATTAAGGGACGAAATGTCAGGTCCCAATCAGTGACCAGAAGATTGTAGTCTTTCCAGTTCCCTATCTCTATCTGAATAAATCCAAAGTCAAGAAATCGTGGGGGATTCAAAAGGTATGCCGTAGATTCGGAAATTTCAACAAATCCCGCAATTGTGAGATTGACATAGGTTGTCGAATAAAAGGGTGGTGTCGTCGTCTTCAATACGATTGGCACTTCGATAATGTCATTAATGGAGAATAGAGAGGCATTGACTGAGCTTGCAATCACATAAGTCTCATTCGCATTGAGACTGCTACTCCCATTCAATAAGCTGAAAGAGTCCCACACTGCGCTGTCCCGCTCAATCCCATACACATTAAATTTTGTAGAATTGACCATATAAGGCACTGAAGAGTAGCGGTCAAGGTTATCAACTTCAGTCAGATTTTCCATTATTGCCTGAAGATCATCCCACTCTTGATTGTTCCATGTGACATTGTTTGCCTGAATGCGAGCATCATAGGTGAACCTATCAAGAGCCTCATTCATTATACTCATAGTTTGAATGTCAGCGGAAGCAACAAGACTAGAAACAAATGTTGTTGCAACCAGAACACCAATAGTCAGAGCAAGAAAGAGCTTGTATCCACGAATAACTCGCTTCAGAGCATACTTGAACATCCATGCATCTCCATCATTTTCATTTTCGCAAGTATTTTAATTATAATGGATGAATCATCCAGAAATTGCGCCATTCTACAACAATCCTTTGGTTCAAAGCAAAAATTAGTCAGCCTCTGATTGCCTTTTTTTGATGATCCATGCAATAATTATTATCACAAGCATGAAGGTCAGACTTGATGAAACTACAATCGGAAAGGTGGCCCATTCAGGAATGGATGTAGTTGTTTGTGAAAGGTCAATTGTTCGCACATATGAGGTTGCTGAATTACCAGCCTTATCAAAGGCAAGAATTTGTAGCCGATAAACATCACCAGGTTGTAGGGCAGGAACTGCTGTCACGTAATGAGACCCATTGAATATCATTTCATATATCCATTCGAATGAAGTAGAATTTCGAATATGAAGTGTGGCATTCTCAACCCCAGACTCTGAATCCCAGATATATGCTGAAACCTCAAAATCCAATCCTTGATAGACAGAAACACTAATGTTCCAATATTCTATTGTTGGTCTCAGAGTATCTTGTGCTAGACCATACTGATTCGGATGGAAGTCATTACCTTTAGCAATTGATGGAATGATGCATGCAAGTATTATCATGAAAAGTAGTGCATAATTTGGGGGCCTCATGGTAATCTGAATTACTTTCTAAATGAAGGTTTAATACTATGCGGTTCAAAGCAATTGATTTGATTCTTATTCGTTTGAATGACATGAATAAGATCTGTTGATTCCGACACTGCTTCAGCGTTTCTTATGTTTGTGATAACAGATAGCGTGTTTCTTAGATCCAATTGTCCAGTTTTCCTATTTCATTTATTGCCATAACAAACTGGATTAGTTCATCAGTATTTCTTTTTTGAATCAAACGAACAAGGTGGTTCTGCTCATCATCGGTGATGCTAAGTATAGGAAAAGTTTCAATCAATTTCCTTGTTTGTGTGAGACCAAAGAATTTCCTCGTGTATTTACTGTTTGAGTATTTGTAAGTGGTCATGAATTCACTATCAGTTTCTTGTCGAAAGTGCTCTAATAACAGGTTGAAGTAATCTCTCAGCAGGACAAGATCATCAATCTTCAAGTCTGGTTCTATGAACACTTGTATTGGATGAGTTCTATATTTGGCTTTGGTCACTAAAATTCCATCAACACCAAATACATCCTGAACACAATATAGCCCAACCCTCCCTTGTACGCTACCTGTATCTACTGTCCTGATGAAGAGTGGGTTGGCTTTGATCTTCTCACATAATTCCTTGTTTACTCGAATTGTCATTTTCATGTATTGATTACCATTGAAAGCATTGGCATCAATCACCTCAACCTCGTGGTCACCCCTATTCGCTTCAATTTCTTCGGTAGTCAGATAAAACTTGACTCTCAGTGGTTTCTCTGTTTGAAACGTTCTTATGAATTGATTAAACTCGTCACCTGTACGATAATGGCTATTTGGATTAAGAGTATAGATCTTCTTCATTGTGCCATTGTTAATCTTTACTCCTTCAAATCTTAAACTCTCATGCCTTGGCTGTTGTTTCCTTTTAAAAAAACAGATAATCACATTTGTACCTGTATGTTCAAAAATACGTTGTTCAAAGATTACAGCTTTCTGAATCAAATAGTGCTTGAGAAAGTCCATACGAATTTTATTGGATACTGAAGAACCAAACAGAAAATTTGAGGGGATCACGTATATCATGTTGCAAATATTATGTCTGAGGTCATTCATTAATGCAAGTTGATACAGATCTTGATATCCCTTATTACAGCCAGTAAAATAATCCAAGTATTTCTGAGTTCTTTTATGTTTCACTATGTATCCTATGTATAGGTAGGGGGGATTAGTTATATGGAAAATTGGCTTATCGAGGCTTAACAAAAAATCAGGGTAATCACGTAGTGTGTCTCTTTGTTGTATGTTATTATTGGCCACATCCGTAGGAACTCCAAGATTTACTGCATTGGATATTGCTAGTTCAACCTGTTTTTTCTGGGTGTCAAATAGAAACATATGCCTTTCAAAGAATGATGCTCGTTGTTTCATTGGGATTAATTCAAGAATGGGCAGGATCAGGTTTCCCTCACCAGCAAAAAGATCGACCCAGACGTAATTTTTCAAATGACTTTTGATATTTGGCAGAATGTATTTCTTAAATATTTGAATTGGTGTCAAGTGTTCACCGAAGGCTCTTTTATCATCACGGTGGACACTCATTAATATCACTCCATATCAAATGCATTTGATTCATATTGACACTCATTAATCCAGCTTTCATATTAATGAATAATTGGACCACTATAATGGTAGTTTGGAGTATAGCTATATTTCAAAGGATACATATTCATAATGTATCGAGTCAGGAGCTGTATTGAGGAACATACGGAAATGTCGCTTCGACAATGAAATCAGCATCAGCGAATTCGTTAAGATCAACAAGGTCACTTTCGATGACTTTGTGATATTGTTTGACAAATGTAGTTCCAAAATGCTCAAGGCTTTCTTTAAGTATCGAACTGGGTTTTGACACGAGGAGGGCAAACAGTATATTGTTTTCAGGAATTCTATGAAACATGAGAATACCCTCATCAAATCTGATTTCTTGAATTTCGCCCTTCTGAATACTCTCTTTTAAGATTAGGCTGATACCTTGCAATGCTCCCGATAACAGAGCTTCATCCACAATGCCACGTGAGTCCCAGTCGTATTTATAGAATGATGTGCCGCTGATAGAGTTTACACAGATCAAGCGATAGGTCTTGAATGGCAGAACATATCCAAGCTTAGGCTGTTTGTGGAATGAATAAGCACATGCAATTCCACCTATTCCAATTAGTAAGAAGTCGGTACCAGGAAAGATCCAGATGAATCCAGTGCTAAATGCAACGATAGATCCAGGTGCTGCAATTATTGCACCCATTAGATTGATCTTAGAGATTTTCTTGATACTCTTTGGAGCATGAATGTGAATCTTGGCCATAAAAAAGACCCAAAGGAGACCTGCATAGAGAAATACAATACTTGTAGCAATCATGGCATTTCCACTGAGAGCGAGTGTTGTTTCACCAAGTATTGTGGTGTTTTGCACAACTGAGCCTGCTTCTAAGATGAATATGAAAAACGATGTCAATATCACAGAGTTGATGAATAGGCTCTCGTATCTAATCTTTTCTTGAGATATAGTGTCAACAAGTCCCATCATTGCAAAACCTATTGGAGCAGAGAGTATCATCCCAATACGATATAATGAAGAGTCCATAGTCACATAGGCTATGCCTAAAACAAAGTTACTCATGAATAAGGAGAGCCAGATAACAGACATGTATTTGAAATGAGGGTATCGTTTTTGTATATAACCCTTAAATGAAATTATGAATGCAATTAATTCCGCAAGTGATGCCAAAAACATGATAGTTGAAGCAATTGTCATTTATTGTTCACTGACCTCTTTTTTATGAATAGTACCTTGCAAAGTATATCTTGTGATACAAATAAAACTGATTCGTGTTCAGCAAAAATTAATTCACCCATTAAGTAGACTTGGAATTATTCAGTTGTGAAAATTAAATCTACTAGTTCTTCAGTGCCTGTGAGTTCTTTTACAGATGCAACTACATCTTAAATGTCGGGACCGAGCACAATTTGAAATAGTTCAACAAAGTCCTTAATTTTAGCCAAAAGTACACGATAGGCCCGTTTTGTGATTAACACTCCAGTGAAGCATTCACCATGAGCGAACATAATATTGATCTCGCCAATAGACAATGAGCTTAGTCCACTAGGTGATTGAATAATTTCTTGAAGGAGAGACTGAATGCCCGCAATTCCTGCAGCTGTTAGATGCTCATCCAAATTAACAGTATGCACAAATGCGTGATAATAAAGCAATAAACCATTGTTATGAATAACATAGAGCTCTAACAACTGATTGTCCCAGTCAAGTTCGTCAAGTGCAGGTCCACCGAATGCAGCAGTTCCGAGGATGAGTAGTCCAACAACTAGGAGTAAAGCGGCAATTGTTTAGAATTCAGGCCCAAGTGAGGAATAGATGAGATCACTTCTTCCAATGTACGCAATAAAACCAATAACGAATCCCACAAGAATTAAACGCATTGCTGACTTTATCTCGCTAGATGTAATTCGAAAGTAATGCATGAAAAACAGCAATAGAATAACAAAAGTAAGGCCACTTGCAAAAAGTGCTATATAAGTCATCAATTCGAATGGAATGAAAATGGTGACAATTATTGATAAAATACAAAGATAGACAAAAACATTGCGCGTCTCGTATGGGAGTATCCTCTCAAGAGCCACAAAAAAGCCAACCAAAGCTGTTATCATCGCTATATAGCCAATCTTTGTCCATATCAAAATGCTTGTGGGTTGCGCGTAGATGCATAGAGCTAGGACAGAGTTGGACACCAATCAAAAGAACATCTAATGATATACAGCAAGATTGAGAGGGGTCTAAATAGTCTCATCAGAGATCAAAGTCTGAAATGTGCCCAGTGCCGTTCCTGGGCGGACGGGACTGAGATGTCCAAGAATGTCCAATTTACAAGAACGGTTAAAATCTGGAAAGACCTGTCTTGATTAGGCGATCTTATCCATAATTGATGTGTGGCAATGTATTATTCCATGAATGGAATCTCTCGCATCTCAGGGTGATCGAATTCACCCTTCTCCTCATACTTGTTGCCAAGAAATTGGTTGATCATCAATGCTGCATAGTTTCCAGTTCCAATAGCCATTGCAATCTGTTGAGTAATTGGTCTCACATCACCGGCCGCCCAGACACCCTCAACATTGGTCTTTCCACGCTTGTCTGTGATAATATTTCCGCGTTCATCGACCTCTACGCCAATCATTTGAGCGAGTTCTGAGCGAGGCTCTGCAACAAATGCTACAAAGAACACATTGGCTCTCAGTCGCTTACCAGACTCGAGCTCAACGGATTGTACTTTGCCTGGCAATCCAAAATAGATTGACTTAATTTTTCCCCTCGTCCATGAAAATGGTGAATTGTCAAGTCTTGAAAGATCTTGTTCTTCAATAGGGATGTAGGCGTCTTCGGTCATTAGAATGTGTATCTTCTTGGTGAACCTGCTGACTGCATTAGCAATGTGAAGAGCACTGCCTACGGTACCCGTGTTGATAACCAATACGCTCTTCCCACGGCAGAGTGGTGCCTCACAATCAGGGCAATAAAATGCCCCATTGCCAACATTGGCAACTGGAAGCCATAACCGCCATTTACCATTAACCCTCGGATGCTTTCTTGCAGTTCCTGTTGCAAAGATTATTGTCCTTGCTCGATATACTGACTTGTCTTTTGTGCGATAACTGGGTTCGGTTTGAATTATGAATTCAGGATAAGAGCCTAATACCTTGGTCACATTGGCTGCTCGAAATTTGGCACCTGCAGCTTTGGCGTTTGTACTCAACTGACGAAGAAGTGCTCGTCCCTCATTATACATTGATCCTCCAGCGAAGTTCATAATTGTGTTCGTGTGAAAATGCATTGGCGATGTTCCACGATCAAGAACAAGCACATCTCTTTTCTGATATGCAAGGTGAAGTGCCGCAGAGCAGCCTGCGGGTCCCCCGCCAATTATTATTGTATCATAGATCTTTTTCGCCATTTTCTAAGCCACACTCGCGCAGATTGATAATAACAATTCACGTATATGCCCCTAAAATACAATGTGCTTCTAACGAAATTAATAGCCTCAACCAGCGCTATTTTATTCAAAGTAGTGCTTTTTACTGAATTTGGCACAATAGAATTGATTATATTGTTGATTTGTTCTCAAAGACTATGCTTCATTCAACAGACCGAGAAAAGCGAAAGATGGAGCAATATCTAGCTCTACTAACTACTATTAACAAGGGAATCGAGCATTTGCTGGGTCCTTCAGCAAAAGGAATCATTTTCAATATTGGCGTTGAAGAAGGCCGTATCCTTGCTGAAGACATGCCCAAGACAAACAATTTACTTCAGGCAATCCATGAACTGAATAAAGCCTATGAAGATGTCTGGTCTATTGAGCTACGCATTCACAAAGACACTGATACTTATTCCTACATAGATGAATATGGACAGCCCTCATATGATGTGATAATCAGAGAATGTCCAATTAGAACTGCTGTTGCAGAACATGGCCTGGAGCAAGGTGGACCAATCTGCTACCTCACAAATGGATATCTCTGTGGTATGCTTGAAGGAATCATAGATGAACCCGTTGGCATGGAGATTCTTCACGCAGGACCCTTAGCATGTAAGAAGCGACTCTATTTGCGGATGAGAACATCCTAGAATTGAGAAGTGTATGCCTTTCAAGAGTGCGAATGATGCCGTTCATTTCTAATTGGACCGTCTTGAATGTTTGAGTCTTGTTGCCCAGAAAATGACACTGAGCACTTCTCATAAGTGAGTCTTACAAGACATCTGATAAACTCACATGATTGCAGACCTTTAATTAGTTCTTTATTTGATGAGTGATCAACTTTGTTCAAGCTCTACGCATTTATGTACAACCGCTAAATTGCAGATTTTAGAGGCATTTTGCAAGAAATTATCTTGGTTCAATTAGACCCGTCTAAACACACAAGCCTAAAATAGAGAACTATTATTCGATTGTTCCAGACCGAGTTGGTACTATGGAACTTGCATTTTCATGTCCCAAGTGTTCTTCGCCCGCTAAAATCACTCTAAGTAATGACGAAGTCGAAAGCATAAAGAAGCAGATCAAGAATGAAGGTCGCTCACCCACACTCATTGCAAAATGTGAGAATGGGCACGAATTGCTGGTGACGCTCTACTTTAGAAACGAAGAACTTGGTATTCGTGATGTAATGGTTCCAATTGACATCAATGGCAATGAAAAATCAAAAGTCAGTGAAATTGACTGGCTTCGGAGCACTTTTGGAGGGGGTTAGATATGGCAATTCGAATGGTTGTTAAAGTTCAACTAGATGATATGGCACCTACTGTGATTTATCCGATTGAGGGATTCGACCAAGAGCGAATTGCCATGCTAACTGGAATCATCCAACTCGTTTCAGCAGCCCTTGAAATGGGGAGATCCAAACCAGATAAGCCCAGATTCATGAAATCCGAACAGGGTGTCATTGGCTACTGTCAGAAAGAGCCATTTCTTATTATATGCGAGGGCGATAACGAGAATGAAACTGGCGAAGCATTAAAAGCTGTTCTAGATGATATAGAAATCTCTGGCGAAGCGCTGTCCTCAAAACTGGAAAGTATTGTTAAGCAAAGAGGCAAGGAAATTGGTGACCTCTGGAGATAATGGGGAGTGATGTTAGATGGACTTTGAACTAGCACTAATGATTAGCGGTTTGACAGCAGGCCTATTTGCTGCTATTGGACTTGCGATATTCTCAAAACGATTGCGGGATATCTACGATCAACTAAATGCCCCAACAAAGTTCTCCCTGATTTACTTTAGTCTGGCCGCAATCCCCTTGATTGCCATACCCATTGTTGCATATATTGACAAAAGGCTGATTGTGAATGCCTCCATGTTAGTCCTAACATTACTTCTGCTCTCTGAATTATCATTAATAGTAAAGACAGAAAAGAAAATGAAGCAGGCAAAAAATATCATCATTATGATTGCAATTGTTGGATTACTTGATTCATTGATATACACCTATATTTTGCCAATAACCAGAATACCATTCATAATAAGTATGGCATTGTTTTCCATTCTCTCCTTGGCTCTTGCTATTTACCTTGTGAAGGAATCTCCAAATCCCTTCACAGCATCTCTATTATCAGTGCTGATTTTATTCTTTCTTGCCTACTTGATTGGAAGTTCTGGCATTATGACAACAAATCCAGAATATTATCTATTAGATATTGCATCATTTGTCGTGATTGCCGCAATTTTGGCATCGCTGCTTCGACCATGGCGATATATTATTACTCTATCGATTCTCTTTTTCTCTCTCAACTTTGGCATAGCCTCCTCTGTGGCCGCTTTTGCAAGTGGAGAGTTTGAGATTCTTGTGTTTTCAATGTTAGCCTCTTTTGCGGGAATAAGTACAGTATTCCCTCTCGACTTTTTCATTGAGCAATACACTGAAACCAAAGCTGTTACTCCAATATATATTTCCATTACACTGTTCTCAATCGGACTGCTAGTCGTAACTCACGCATCAAACTTTGCAATATACAAGAGCAGTGCCGGCGTTTGGGATGAGAATATTTTGTTCATAGATTGGTTCTTTGGAATTCTTGCAGTGAGTGCATTCCTAATGGCAGCAATTTCTGCAACTTCATCCTATAGGGTAAGAACTATATCACGTGAGATAATCATTGCTGTGGGCTTTACATTGTTGACCCTGGGACATCCGTTTGTAAGACTGGAACGAACTTCCCCTTACTCGCTGAATCTATTGTATCCATTTTTAATGATTCTAATTCTAATTGCCCTTATTCAATTCTCACGATTAAGTTTCAAGCTTCATAGACTGGGCTCAACACGTGCAGGGGCACGATTTGTGATATTCATGCTTTCAGCATTGTTTCTGGGATTAGTGACAATGTTTGCTGATTTATTACCATTGGACATTCTTGCAGTCCTCATGATTTCTGGAGGCATCGGAATGCTAGTCAGCAGTCCAAAGACAAGAATAGCAAGGTGATCTAGAAGGAGAGGCGAGAATCAGTAATGGCAATAATCAAAACAATAGTCCTGGGGGATTCAGAGGTTGGCAAGACCTCGTTTGTGACTCGTTGGACTAAAGGCACTTTTCCGGATCCATCATTATTAAAGACCACAGTGGGCGCTAGTTTTGACACGAAGACGATTTCTTTGTCCAACGGATCTAAAGCTGTTTTATCATTATGGGATTTTGGCGGACAGCGAAGATTTATTGACATTCTAAAAGATATGATCCGTGGTTCCAAGATTGGACTTTTCTTCTTTGATGTTTCATATCTTGCAAGTATGGACAGTCTCTATAACTATTGGGTACCACTGGTTGAGGAACATGCGGGCTTTGAGTTTCCCCAAGATGGTGATAGATTCATTCTCGTTGCGAATAAGATCGATTTGATTGCTGGAGATTTCTCACTCATTCAGTCTGAGATTGATGCCTTTTGTGAAAGATTCGGCACTGATTATGCCATGATCTCTGCAAAGACTGGAGTTGGAATTGAACAATTGGACTACAAATTCAAGAATATGTTGGAAAAATACGCTTAAAGAAGTCATACTAACGCTTTTCCAAAGGCAAGACTATTCTGAACCCTGCTCCCCTAGCCAGCTCTTTCTCTGGAATAAGAGTCAGTGTGCCTTTATACCCTTCAATGACTTTGCGACACAAATAGAGTCCAAGGCCTGTTCCCCTGGTTGAAACACCCTTGTTAAATAGTCGATTTCTAATGTGTTTTGGGATTCCGGGTCCATCGTCTATTAGATCAACCACAACGGAGTCTTTCTGAATATATACATGAATGTCAATTGTTGGTTCGCTGCCTGCATATTTCGCTGCATTTCTTATGATATTACTAATGACGAACTGGAAAAGTCTGCCCACTGTAATCTCATGCTCCCTGACCTCTTCATCCACTGTTAAATTGATCTTGACAAAGGTTCTTTTGAACTCATTGATTGCACTTCGAATGATTTGAATCAGGTTAATCTTGGTGTCCAGACGCTTGACATCTATAATTTCTAGCATCTTTTGCATTTTATCGATTGAACTCCTTGAGTCTTTAACCAGCTCAACAACTCGTAGGTCCTTTGGATGCAACATTTCGATTGACTCAAAGAGAGAGAGTAGCACCTGAAGATCATTCAGCATATCATGTTTAAGCAGGGATGTATAGAGCTCCAAGTCTTTATATGAACTCCTCAACTTCTCCTCAATTGACTTTAAATGAGTGATGTCCTGAATAAATATCACAACATATTCTGGTGTAGCACCAGCGCCCGACACTGGGGAAATAGTCACATCAAACCAGAAGAAGCCTTTTGGAAATAGCCCTTTGAACTCATTTCGCATTGGTCTTTTCGAATGAATGACTTTGCGAACAAACCAAGCAAGTGGTTTCTTTCTGTTCGGGTTCCACAGGTCCATTACGTTCAAGTCTTTCAACCGATTGGTACTAATATCATAGGAATGAAGCAGTTTCTTATCGAACCAACTATCAATTATATTCAATTTGTTGTCAGTTAATATGATTAAAGTGCCATGAAACGAGGTAAGTATCTCTCTTTGAAGAGCCTCCCTGTGCTTGCTCTTAATTTCCACCATTTTGTTTTTTAATGCAGTACTGAATAGTGATATTATTGTACTGAAGAACTGCTTTGCTGAATCTGGATACTCCACGCGCCGTTTTGTGGCCACACAAACTGTTCCTATTACTTCATCTGAGCATATCATGGGCCAAGTAGTCACCGAGTGCACATCATGAGATACCAACATTTTTGGATACTTGTATAAAATTGGATCAATATCGGGTTCAGGAATGAACAGAGGCTTCATGCTCATTGCTACATGTGACTCATAGAAACCAGTTTCTTCAAACCTGCCAATCTCTATGGACTTCGGAATTGACTTCTCGTTGAAACCATATTGCATGATTAAATCCAAAGCATTAGCATGTTCATTCTTAAGCCTAATAATTCCGTATTCAAAATTTAATACCTTCAAAAGGCCCTGTAAAAAGCGATTGCAAAGGTCTTGTACCGTCGAGGACTGGACTGATGCCTCTGCTAGGACTCGAAATGTATCCTCCTGCGAGAATTCAAGAGAATACGATTTTACGTTTTTTCTGTCCTCAATTTCCATCAATCAGTCCTCAAATCTTAGTTTGTCCTCCTTGGCCATAATTACAAGTGTTAATTCACTTTTAAATGGATTGGGATTTTGATTTTTTCTGGTCAAAATCAACTTATAAGATAAGCTGACATTAATAATTTGCATGGAGCGTGATGAGATGGCGAAGATCACAATTTATACAGCACCTCAGTGTCCCCATTCCAAAAGATTGAAAGAATTCCTATCTTCAAAGGGAATAAGTTTCAATGAGATTTGCGTATTAGATGATCCCAAATATTTTGAGGAGATCCAGGAGAAGACGCGTCAGAAGGCAATACCGGTAATTGAACTTGATAATTCGGTATTTGTTGGTTTTGGGAAACGAGTGGAACGAAGAATTAGCAGATTAATAGGGGGTTAGAAAATGTATGATGTGGCTGTTATAGGTAGTGGGGTGACAGGTTATGCCTCTGCAATGTATGCTGCTCGTCTTGACTTATCAGTTGCAGTGATTGGAGAGATTGATGGTGGGACCATAACTCTCACTGATGATGTGGCGAATTATCCAGGCTTCATTCAATTAACCGGGAAAGAACTTGCTGAAAAAATCAAGGCACATGCCCTTGACTATCCAACCTATATTGAACAGGGAATTGTTATGGATGTCTTTCGTACTGAAGACAATTTCTTCTATGTCATTACCGAAGACAAGACATTTTTTGCTAGGTCGCTAATCTTCGCGACTGGGATGAAAGAACGGGAACTTGAAGTTCCAGGCCATGACAAATTCAAGAATCGAGGTGTCAGTTATTGTGCTCTTTGTAATGCCCCCTTGTTCAAAGGCAAAGTTGTTGCTGTCATTGGTGGCAGTGACAGTGCTGCAAAGGAGGCCTTGCTTCTCGCTAAATACTGCAAAAAGGTATACATCATTTATAGACGCGAAAAGATTCGGCCTGAACCAGTGAATGCAAGGAGAATTGAGAAGGAGCCAAAAATAGAAGTCATCACCAAGACTAACATTACTGAGATCATAGGGGATGATCGAGTGACTGGCGTACGCCTAGACAATCCCCATAATGGATCCAATCTGCTCTCTCTTGACGGTGTCTTTGTAGCAATTGGTGGGATACCCCATTCTGAGCTTGCAAAGAAATTGGGTGTGAAGACAAATGAGAAAGGCGAGATAATGATTGACAGAACAAGCAAGACAAATGTTGAAGGTGTTTTTGCCGCTGGCGATGTTGTTGACAGTATCTTCAAACAGGCAATCACAGGTGTTGCAGAGGGCGTTCATGCAGCATATCAGGCCTATCTCTATGTCAATGAGCATGAGTTCATCATGTCATGTCGTCAAGAGGAGGCGTTTTAATAAAATCGAGAGCCTAGGATGAATTCCTAGGCATTAATATTTCTAATCCACTGCTTCAAAGAGTTTCTCCACAAAGAGCTCTGGAGGGATCAGGCCCTCCACAGAAACTGTTTCATTGATTACTGTCTTTGGCACACCAAAGACCTGATACTTCTTGGACAGTTCTTGAAATTCCAATGCTTCAATCATGTCTGCTTCAATCAGTGGGTTCAATATGGCTGCTTGATGTGCCAGTCTGACCATGGCGGGACAATATGGACATGTGGGCGTTGTGAACACTTGCAGGTGCACAGGCTTATCAATACTTTTAATGTCCTCAATAATGCCGCCCTCAAGTGCAGGTTTTCCAGTGGAAACATCAATGATTGATCCTACTAATGCTGAGAACTCGTGTCCTGCTGGAATTCCATAGAATCGCACTTTGTATGGCTTCTCACCATGGATAATAGTAGCTGGATGATACTTGACTCCAAGGTCTCGCGCGACATCTGTGCCAAGTGCTTCCTTATAAATAACGACCTCTATTTTATCCGAGAGCTCAGCTACTTGCTCCACGAGATCTCGCGTATCTCCACAATATAGACAGTCGTGTTCTTCAATAAACAGGTGAATTTTTACATCATGCTCAAGCTGTCCAAATAATTCCAAGACTTGTTCCTTTGTTGCGTCATCTAATTCGACTACCATTTTCAAATCTCCTTTGAATTGCATTTGATTATGAATAATATGAACATGCTATTCAATCCATTCTATTCTATCTTCCTCTATAAACTCCATAATGATATCGGGAACTTCCTTTCTATTCCTCAAGGAAGCTTTTGCTACAAGCTGCGTTTCAGGTGGAATAGTAATGTCTTCAAGAGACTCACAATTAAACAGTGGACTAATATCAAGAACTTGAAACTCATTCTCCTCATTTGGATGTTCACTATAAAGGAACAATTCCTCAAGTGCGGTCCATCCTGCCAGAGGGGTCAGATCAATTTCATTCAATCGGTTCCTTGCCAAATCAATGCTAAAGATATGTATGGCATTTGATAGGGGATATAGGTCGACTGAACGCAAACGATTAACCGCCAGTCCTATCCTTCGTAGCTCGATGCATTTCGAGAGAGGACTTAGATCAATGTTCTCAATCTTGTTTCCTCCCAACTGAAGAATTCTTAACTGGATGCATTTACTAAGTGGACTTAAGTCAATGCTCTCAAGCTCGTTATGCTGAAGATAGATAAACTTCAGGTCTGTAGCATTTTTTATTGGAGTGAGGTCAATTGTCTTTAACTTGTTATACATCAGATTCAATTGAACAAGCGCAGTGCATTTAGAAAGCGGCCTAAGGTCAATATCTGTGAGCATATTACTCTCTAGCTCTAAATATTCAAGTCCTATGCAATTCTTTAACGGAGCGAGATCAATCTCTCTAAGATGATTGTTAAAGATTCTAAGCCTTTCAAGCTTCGAGCATTTTTTCAATGGAGTGAGATCGATGTTTTCTAACTCATTTGATCCGATCTCTAGTATCTGCAAATAGCGAAGCTCACTTAGTGGCTTGATATCAATCGTCTTCAATGCATTCTTATTGAGTCGCAGTATCTTAAGATTCTCACACTTAATCAATGGAGTAAGGTCAATAAACTCAATGAAGTTCGCATTGAGATTCAACTCCTCTAGATTTCCGCATCCCTCGAGCGGCTTAAGATCAATCTCCACTATATTCTTATGCTCTAGGTCCAGTATAGTATCTTCAGTATCAAATTCAACCTTACCTTTCTTGCCATTTCTCAATTTATATTCAAGAACTATGTCGCACACCTTTTCTCACTCCCTTATCATTAGAGCATATTAATAGATAAAATATGAATCAATTGGTTTCATATTGAATCATAATCTATTGTTCATTTTCGCATATCGCAGAATCAATATCTCATATATATGAATTTGAACCTGTTGATAATGTACGTAATTAATTACCCATCAGATATTTGTAATCACTGGTTAATTCCCAATATCACTCGTTAAACTGCTATTCAAATGACTGCCATTAAAAGAATGAAAAGGGTTTATAAATCGTTTTTCAAGCAATTGGGCATTGATACTCCTTTTACAAACCACCCTTTTTGATTTTGATTCAGAGTCATTATATACCAACTCCAAATCTTCTGACTTGGTGAAAAGACCATGAAACAAAAATCAATGTTTGCACTGTTAGTGCTTTCAGTTCTTGCACTTGGAGTTCTAGCATTTCCAGTAAGTGCCCATGGCGATGGTGATAATGATCACATGGGAATGCCCATCACTCCATTTCCAGGAATGCCCGGTGGGGATCATATGACTGATTACATGATGGATGATGAGGCCATTTGGATAAACTCCGATGTTATCACAGTAATGGCAGTCAAGGAAATGCCGGTGTTCCATTTCTGGTACAACAACGATATTAATGGCAGTATGGCCCGATTCATGATGGCCTATACAATGATAACCGAGTTTAATGACACGAATGATGATGGTGCCTTTCAGTATAATGAGTTGCTCTACGCTGCTCCTTTAGGTGCATATGAGTGGACAATTCAGACTGGTGAGATACTAAATGACAATGGTGATGTGACCGAGATCTGGTTAAAGTATACCAAGAGTGGAATTCATGTCGATGATGAGGGCGAAGAGCACGAGATGCATGGCATGGATATGATGGCCCCAATATACTGCAATAGTTCAGATGATATCGATCGTTTTGAGAATGTAACTTTGCAATTCTGGGCACACATATATACCAACGATTATGTTGGAAACATTACTGCTTCTGATGGCACAAATGCTCTCTACACTATAGAGGGCGGGTCTGAACTCAAGGTTGACATCGAGATTGGGAATTTCCCATTTACCAATAACAACACTCGTGTAGCCATTCAGACAATGCTTCGTGAGAATATGGCAATGAACCACATGCTTCAACAGACTCACATGTATAGAACTCATGAACGCACTCGGAATGTGACTGGGATATCACAGATGGACTGGACCTCCAATTATGGGAATGAGTCTCGCTTTGAAGACATCATGGAATCCCATATGCAGGAGATTGAATTTGTGGATACCACAACCGGCAATGAGCAGGGCTATTACAGATGGATGAACAAGGCCATCATAAATCATGTTGGCGGTGAAACTGAGATGGTCAATGTGACTGCTTCATACAATCCTACTGGCATGGGATTATCCGTTTTTCTCGCATATCCCAACTTCAATAATGGAAGCCTAGTTCATGATCCTTCAATTGGATTAGTTGAAGGTGCTGGCCCAATTGTGAACATGTCCGGCTCTTTTGTGATATTAACAAGTGTTGCAGTAATTGCAATAATTGGCATTGCAGCAGTAGTGATCAAAAGACGCTAGTCCTTTGTTTGAGGCAGTGCTTTTCTCACTGCCTCTTCATCTTTTTTTTTTTTTTTAAAAATGGCCCTATGAATGATGAGAGTGACCTTGATGCTCCTTGAATGCAGCTGCGCAATGAACGCAACAGAAGGCCATTTTTCGACCATCTATCTCTTCAATGTATCCTCCCTCGTAAATTCGTACACCACAACTGGAACAGGTTTGCAGACTTGGTTCTATTGCTGAAGCCGTTATTGCTGCAAATCTTTTGAATAGCGCATCGGTGAATTTCTTGCCCTTTGCAGTTAGCGAATATATAATCTTCGGCTTTTTGCCAACAGCCTTTTCTGATCGCTTAACAAGACCTTGTTCTTCAAGCTTTTGCAGAAAAGGATAGATTGTGCCTGCGCTTAGAGTCTTGCCTGTTCTCTTCTTGAACTCCTTGATTAATCCATATCCATGAATTGGGCCCTCACTAAGCAATAACAGGATATAGAATTGCGAAAAGTCCGATAGAATGTCACTCATGCTCTGTTCTGTTGAATTTTCACTCAATCCATTCAATCTCCAATATTTCCATTTTACTCTGTTTTGAGGGGTATTTGTATATGACATAATATTCCAATAATCTAATAATTTGATTCATCTTATTTTACCACATAGATTGTATTTTGACGGCCTTTTCGAACTCTTTTGATTATCTCACGCTCTTCGAGACCGCTTAATATCAAGCTAAGTTTCGACTCGGAAATATTCAACTGTCGATATAGTTCCTTTTGGGTGAACTTTCCGTCGTGTTGCTCGATGACCCTTAGAATGGCCCCCTCTTCCGTTGTGAGGCCTACATAATTCATTGACCCCTGTTGTCTGATTTTTGAAAGCACGCGGGGTCCTGACATAGCAATAGCAATTCCAATTATTGCCCCAATCATCATAAAAAAGGAAGAAGTCAGAATATCACTCTGAACAGTTGCTTGTTCTGGAATGAACATTTGATATCTTACAATAAAGACACGTTCCTGTCCCGGATAAAGTTCTTGAACAAACCAGCTGAAGCCCATATTTGTTCCATCAGTGAAGTTGTTATTGGATCTAGGAAATAGCGGTATGACAGACTCCTGCATGAGTATGGCATGGCTGGGCAGAATGGCTGTGAATGTAAAGTTTGAGATGAATGTATGAGGCTTCATGTAAAATACAAGGCTCGCTGATTGATAATCAATGTCCACAATGTTCTCAAAACTAAACTGAAGGTCGTTTGAAACAAGTTCAGCGCTAATCCATACTGAATCGTTTACTGCCAACTCCTTTTGATTATAGATTGTGATCATTGTGTGTTTGTCCATCACCGACAAGGATGAGTCCATAGTCTGTCCATTAATGGTCGACTTGACTAGAGTTATATCAAGTGAGTCTATGCGGATATCGATTGAACTGATGGGTTCACTGCCAATATTGATGACCCTGGCCCTAAGACTGATTGAGGTTGTTCCATCACTGTTAAGATATGCTGTTATGTTAATCGGATCAAGGACATAGCTAGGATTATCGAGAGTCAGGGCCTGTACTGAACCAGTTGTCATCAATCCAAACATGATTAGTCCACATGCAACAACTATTATCGATTTATTGCTATATTCATGAATTGCCATTATTCAATTCCTTCACTCATGATGTTTCGTACTACTCCTTGAACTTGAGAAGTCGCGCATTTATTGCTACAATGACCGTACTCAGAGACATAAGCACTGCTCCCATTGCAGGACTAAGTAGTATTCCGAATGAATACAATACTCCCGCTGCAAGAGGTATTGCAGCTGCATTATATCCTGTGGCCCATAGCAAGTTTTGAACCATCTTAGTATATGTTGCCTTGGAAAGGCCAAGTATTGCCACTGCATCGTTGGGATCATTCTTGACCAAAATGATATCCGCAGTTTCAATGGCCACATCAGTCCCAGCACCGATCGCGATTCCGATATCAGCTTGAGCGAGAGCTGGGGCATCATTCACTCCATCTCCAACCATTGCAACTATTAGGCCGCGTGCTTGTATCTCCTTGATCTTTTCTGATTTTTCATGGGGGAGAACTTCAGCAAAATAGTCATCAAGGTCAAGTTCTTCAGCGACCCATTGAGCAACATGCCGATTATCACCCGTCAACATCATGCATTTTATTCCCATCTCTTTAAGCCTTGAAATTGCGACTTTAGACTCTGATCTAATTACATCAGCAAGAGCCAAGGCTCCTACAAGCTTATCGTCAATAAGAACGTAAACAACTGTGTGTCCCTTCTGGGACAATTCATCAAGCTTCTCGCTAGAGGGCAACATTCCATGCTCCTTGAGATATCCTGGACTAACGACCAACACTCGTCTTCCTTCAACCTCTCCTGATGCTCCTTTCCCTGGAATTGCCTTAAACTTCGACACCTGCTTTATCTTGACATTACGCTCCTTAGCACCACGAACAATTCCTTGTGCAATCGGATGTTCCGAATTGGTTTCAATGGACGCAGCAAAGCTTAGCACATCGGTTTCATTAAGGCTTCCAAAAGTGACAACATCTACAACCGAGAATTTTCCCTCTGTGAGTGTGCCTGTCTTATCAAACACAATAGCCTGCAGGTTGCGGGCACGTTCAAAGGCTGCTCTATCACGCACAAGCAAGCCATTCTGAGCCGATATCGATGTTGATACTGAAACAACCAGAGGAACTGCAAGACCTAATGCATGAGGACAGGTGATGACCATGACAGTGACAGCGCGCTCAATTCCAAACTGCAGGTTTTGACCTACAGTCAGCCATATGCTCAGTGTGAGAGAGCCTGCAACAAGTGCAATGATAGTCAATATGAACGCAGCACGATTAGCAAGATCCTGTGTTCTTGACCGACTCTCTTGAGCCTCTTTTACTAGATCAATCACTTGAGCAAGATAGGTTTCGCTGCCAGTCTTGGTAATCTTCACAACTGTACTACCATCGCCATTGATGGCCCCGCCAATTACTATGTCACCTGGACCCTTCTCAACGGGCTTTGACTCGCCTGTTATCATTGACTCATCCATACTTGTCTGTCCTCTGACAATAACACCATCAGAAGGGATTCTCTCACCAGGCTTGATTAGAACAAGGTCACCCTTTTTCAGTTCTGAAGTGGGAACTTCCTTTGTAGTACCATCATCATCAATCAGTAGATGCGCTGTTGTTGGTAGTAGTTTAACAAGTGCTTCTAGTGCACGTGATGCACCCATTACAGATCGCATTTCAATCCAATGACCGACCAGCATAATATCAATTAGTGTCACTAGCTCCCAGAAAAACATCGAGCCTTCAAGTCCAAATACAACCGCTGCACTGTAGAAATATGCAATCGAGATGGCTACACCGATTAATGTCATCATTCCAAGATTTCGTTTTCTTACTTCTTTAACAAGGCCTTTGAGAAATGGATAGCCGCCATAGATATATACCATAGTGGAAATCCCAAAGAGTACAAATAGGTCTCCAGGGAATGATAGAAAATCAAGTCCTAGTAAAGTTCTCACCAGCGGTGAGAGAAGTACCACTGGGGGCGTGAGAATCATCGATATTATGAACCTCTTTTTGAAGTCCAGTGCCATCATCTCATGATGACTTATCTTCTTGTCCTCATGGCCCATTGCTTTGTGATCGTGCTTGTGCTCCATTTTACCACACACCCGATGAACGATTATGAATGCACTATGACAGAGTCTTGCGTATCTCACCCGTTCTATCTTAAAAAATATATCTACATCGATATATTTATAGGTATTGTTTTGTACCTATTCTACATTGACACCAAGTCTGGTGCGAAAATCAACAATCAGGCGAAGATAATGGGCTGCGGAACAAGGATAATAAAAAAAGCAAAGAAAAGAAAGAAGACTGACAGGAGATCATCATCAATCAGCACAAGTCCCACATTGCTAATCCCACGTATTCCACAAAAATGCGACAACTGCGGAGCTGCAATAGATGGAAACAATCTCAAATGGGCTGGGCCTACAAGTATTATGTGTCAATATTGTGATGCAATACTCAATGTTCAGATGGAAAAGATCAGCTAGCATAAACATCATAACATGATATGCTCAAGGTCGTACAAGCATGACCTCGGGGAAGTTTCAGAAGATAGACTTTAATTCCAATTAGTGTTCGATTGTGTACACTTGAATTATCCATTTGGACAAATTTTTAATCCCCTTGTTTTGCTGAAATATCTACGGTGAAACAATCATGGAGAAGAAAATATTAGGATTTCTTTTACTATCATCTCCATATACATACCAAAACAGCCATACCTTATACGAATTGGCAAGGACTGCTCTCGAGAAGGGGTATGGAGTCAAGATCTTTCTGTTTGTAGATGGAGTCAACAATGCAAAGCTGGATCAGGAACCAGACCCTGATGTGCCAATGAACCAACGTTTACAAGAACTGGCTGATCTCGGTGCTGAATTCCAAGCCTGTGGCCTATGCACCGCTGCTCGCGGCTTTGATCAAACTGGTTCTGACTTCGTCGATGTTGTAGAGGTTTCGGGACTCACAGAGTTTGCAGAGATTATTGGTGAGGTTGACAGATTCATAACATTCTCATTATAGGTGATGATAATGGAGTTTACAGAGCGAAAAGTATTGGTTCTTATTCGAAGCAGACCGTTTGGAAAGATTATCAACTTTGAGGGTTGGCGTGCAGCAGTTGGCATGATTGGAATGGACCATGAGCCGCAGATGTTGTTCATGGGTGATGGCGTGTATGCTCTACTGAAGAACATGGACGCAAAGCCCATTATGATGTTCAAATCCACATACGAGAGTTTTGATGGACGGATAACAGTTAGCAAGAGGTCTCTGGAGGAACGAGGTATCTCTGACGACGAGATCTTTGAAGGTGTAGAAATTCTAGATGAAAATGGAATTGCTAAGGCCTTTATTGAAAATGAGGTCGTAATTACATTTTAGGAGGATATGAAATGAAGTATCTAATCTGGCTATCTCATGAATGTGAAACCCTTAGAGAGATAACCGAGTCTCTAAAAAAGGCGAATCAAGAAATAGCGCTGCTATTAGTTCAGGATGGGACATACCTTCTAGATAAGGGTTGTCCACACTCAGCAGAATTGAAAGACCTCGCAGTAAAGGTCTATGCATTAAAAGATCATATTGAGGAGCGCGGGATTTCTGACCGATTGGTCATTCCCGCTGAGTTGGTCGACTATTCAGGAATGGTCGATCTGATTATGGAACAATATGACAAAGTCATAACAGCATGATGTCATGTGCGTTTCGCTGGTACTATCAGGACTTGACCAAGGAGGTCACCTGGTAGTACTGAGGCTCTTATTCTCGACTGAAACATTGCAACATGAGCCTCCCTCTCCTCATCATATCTCTTGAAAGTTAGAGCTCCAATGCAAAACAGGTGTCCCATTCCATTGACTCCATAAAATGATTGGAAGACAATGGCATAAGCAGGGATCTTGATTGGTTTGATCTGAACAATGTGTGTTTCATTCTCTTGAAATGCAGTCTTTTCTGCGGCTATAACAGGAACAATACGCACCCTGCTCCAGTCTAATGCGATTTCTGCCTCTTCAAGTCCCTCAACAGACTTTCGCATTCTATCAATCCCCATTCCAGCCAGATCTTGGCTGCAACTGATAACATAGATTTTCTCAGTCATTTTGTCCACCCTAATTATCTAACTTGTATAGAATCCTTGATATTCCCTATAAGTCATTCTTTCACATCCATGAACATAGAGTAGTTGAATCAACAATGAGTTGCATCAGCTCATCATAATTGATTCTCTGAATTCCTTTCTCCAACTGTTTGTCTTTGAAACCCCTTGCATCGAGGTCAGGTCCCAAGGCAAAGATCCTAACTCCATTCTTGAGTATGCCAATGACCGAGTCAGGACAACTGCCACCTGGACCAGCTCCGACAACACCATCATGGAGAAATGCAATGCCCACGGTCTTTCCAGCCTTTATTTGATGAGATATGAACCCCTGAAGTTTGTTGAGTCTATCAGTTATTCTCGGACTAAACCCAAATAGATAGAGCAGGTCAAGTTTCATTGTAGTACCTCCTGCATCACATGTGAAATGCTGTAGAAACCCCCATGACAATGCGAGCTAACTCTGCTGTTGTAATGATGTTCAGATTTGAGTAGTCGATCAAGTCTTCTCTGGTAAGACCGCGTTCTTTCAATGCTCTCTCAATCACAAAGATCTCTGCATCCACCAAATCGAGGAGTTCTAGGGGTTCAGTGAGCGGATCTACTTTAAGACCACCAGTATTAGTGTTCTTGACAAGGAAATACACTGCATCCTCATCAAATACAATCTTGCAGTCAATTGTTGGTCCAAGGCCCAGAAATCCCGAGGCAATCCTGAGAGCTTCCGCTGTTATATTGGTTCCATGAGGTGATTTATCGCAACATATTAGAATTGATTTCATTGCCATCACACTCCAGGACCAAAGACAATCAGCTTGTCTGCTTTAACAGCAATCTCGGTCAGTGCACCGAGACCTTCAACCTTGACACCTTCCATTCTATTCTCATTGCAGATCCCATCCATTGACATCCATGTAGTGCAGCCAATGAGGGTGACCCCTTCAGAAGCGACTTTTTCTTTGATCTTCTCAATGAGGTTTCGTACGGTGACTCCAGGATCTATGTGCTTCTGCAATGAATAGACACCAGAGCCAAAAAAGAACACTCCGAGTATCTCGTGTCCTGCCCTCTTAGCTGCATCAATCATATTCAACATAGTATCAATTGCCTCGAACTTGTAGGGCTCCGTCTGAACCACAAATGCAAGTTTTGCCAAGGTCTCTCGCCTACTTCACGCACCTGAAGTATAACGCCCACTCATCATCATCCTCTTCCTCAACACCAAGAAACTCATTCTTGGTCTTTGCAATCTCCCGCTGAACAGAGTCAACAGCAGGTGGATGATCAATGAGTACTCTCAAGACCTTACCAGGTGCCATCTTCATGAGAGCCTTTTTGGTTCTAAGTGCTGGATAAGGACATACTTGTCCACGTACATCGAGTTCTTCATCATAATCCATTTTCTTTCACTCCTTTTACATGATTGCTTGCCATGATATTGAATATGGGTCCTGCTTGTCCTCAACAGGTATCACATTGCCAAGATCTTGAAGGACAAGCACATGATATAAGACCTTATCAGATGGGGCGTTGAGCCTCGCTGCCAAGGTCTTTATTTCAAGAGGACCTGATTGTTTCAGTTCCTCAAAAACACGCTCCCTCAGGGAGGGCGTGATCTCAGCTGCTTCACGCTTCAACTTGCGTGCTTGTGCGGCTTTGATCTTGTCAAAACTGACCTCTGCGGTTTCAAAGAGTTCAGCATTTAACAACTCATTCAAGAGTTCATTGCCCTTGTTAGTCAGAGCAATGACCGAGGTGAATCCTTTTTGACTGCCTGCAAATCCAGCAGAAATGTCAGCATGAGTCGCTATGAAATCGGTACAGTGCTCACATGAGCTCATCTTGACCTTTTTTCCGTTCTTATCAACCCTCTGATTGTTTGTGCAAAACAGTCCAATCTTGATGACATTTGTACTAATACGCTGTTCCAGTCTGGACACACCACGAAGTTCGCAAGGGAGTCCAACCACTGCAACTCTACTCCTGTGTTTGCGAATTGCATCAAAGAGACTTATCATTACGCCAGACTCAGAATACCTGGTGCCAATGGTTTCATCAAGCTCCTTTAGGTCATCGATAACAGTTCCTTGGGGTGCGTATTTCTCGCCCGTTGTTGCGACAATTGCATTTACCTTGCTTTTTTCAAGAAGATATTTGAAAAGAGTGGTTACGAATCCACCATTTGATGTTTTTTCTGCAATTGTCTTATCCTTGGTCCTCACCGAGACAGCAGTAATGACACTATCAATCACATCTTCCTGAATGGTTTCAGGATGTGCCTGTGGACATAATTCGAAGCAGAGTCCGCACTCATTTGCACCTGATTTCAGGACACATCTCCCTGTAAGTTGCGGAACTCCTTCTTCTATGGTTATTGCTTTGCAGGCACCCACACAGAGCCCACAACCCTCGCATAGTCCTGCATCTATCACATGTGCATTTAGTTCATCGAAGCTCACAAGACCACTCCCTAATTATCCCTCTATCATCTACAGTTATGCTGACCTTACAGTTTTCATCTTCAGCATATCCTGATGCGGCCTTCCAATCAATCTCTCTGATGGAATATGCATCGAATGTGTATTCGACATCCTTTAGTGGAACCTTGAATCCTGAAAAGTAAACATTGGAGAGCACCTCATTTCCTGCAAAGGTCTTGAGCGCCTTGACAATTTCTGCAAAGCGCTTACTATCGGGCTTTCTCTCCAATTTAGTCCATGTTGCCTGAATCTTTCTCAATTCACTGCGTATCTCTCTTGTCTTTTCCGATGGCTCCACTCCAATTGCATTTTCATATGCCTCAATCAGAGTCAATGCCACCGAGATTCCCCGAGAACCATATATTGTTGCAGCAATCTGAGGGGCCTCCTGAATCAAACGTCCCGTCATTATGTCTGAACAAAGGCCACCTGTTGTTGGTAATCTCCCTGCTCTCTTAAAATCGTGAGCTAATGTATATCTAAAGAATGTGCCAACAACATCAGGAATTCCTTTCGTGATCTCATCGGGCTTGTCCCCAAGCATATCAGTAGTCCATTCAGTAGCCTTTGTATCAACATCCATCTGTCCTGCCAGAGAGGTGAAGTATCCCAAAGCTCCAGGTCCAGAATCATTGACATTAGGTACACATCCTCTACAGGGTGTGTTGAAGTCTATGCAACGTTGAGCACATTCAGCAGAAACCACACCACTACAAGGAAGGCCTTGATTGTTGAAACAGGTGGTGGAATCATCCCATGAGGGAGTATGGATAATCTCTTTGAGATACTGCTTTTGAAACTCTCGGTTACAGGTCGAACAGAGAGGGCTCATTAATGTTGAAGTGCCTTTCGTGAGTGTTTCGATTAAAGTGCCAACGCCTGGTGGACACCCTGCGATATTCATGTCTACTTTAATAAGGTCTTCAACAGGGAGAACTGATGCTCCACGTTGATTTGCAAGCCCAAAAATGCCACCCGTATAGGGACAAGTACCGAATAAAGCAATTAGATCGGCCCTATCTCTGAAACCTTCTAGCATCTCCCTGTCTTTGCGGGTTGCAAATCCAGTGAGGATCACTGCATCTACTCTCTCATTGTTATCATTATTTCCTAACAGACTGTGTCCGATAAGTGAAATGCTATCAAAACTCTCGAGTGCCAGTAGATGCCAAGCACACCGGTTGCAGCCATTGAGTTGCCTGACAAGGACCTTCATTTTACTCATTCATTTGAAACCTCCTTACTCAACATAGCATCTGTCTTGGCACTCATATCTTCAAAATCACCAACAATAGTGTCGCCTTCAGCAGCTCTTGCAGTGTACATATTCACCATGTCAGGATCAAAGCCAAGCTCCTCGAACATCCTCTTCATTGCCTTGACCCTTCGAAGAGTGATCAGGTTGCCATCATTGTAATGACAGGCACCAAAGCAACAACCAATGATCGCTACAGAGTCTGCACCATTATTCAGAGCCTCTATTATCTGTCTGGGACCGACTCTCCCAGCACATGGCACTCTTACAATTTTGATGCGATGATCATATTTCATTCTCAGCACGCCTGCTGTGTTTGCAGAGCCCTGTGCGCAGTTTTCGCAAGCAAATGCAATTATCATTGTGCAGCACCCACCAGTCTGTTGTATTCGAGAAGTCCTATGACTTCTTCTTTCAATTGTGCATCTCTGAAGTTTCTGATCTGGATTGCCCCTGTCGGACAAGCACCTGCACAAGTGCCACAACTCTTGCACGCTGTGTCATTGACAAAGGCATATCCATCCACATCAACATCAATCGCACCAGGATTGCAAACAGTCGAACATGCAAGGCATTTGATGCAAAGGTCTTTGTCAACGATTGCAGTATCAAGACGCTTCTCCAGAAAACCCTTAACAAGTATCTGTGCCGCTGCTGATGCTGCAGCTCCTGCATGTGCAACAGTCTTTGTTATATCCCTTGGCCCCTGAATTGTGCCTGCAAGCAAGACGCCCTCCCTACTGGATCTCATTGGACCCATCTTGATGTGGTACTCCTTTGCGAATCCCTCTTTGGCCCTTAAAAGTCCCAGCTTTCCTCCGAGCTTTCCAAAGCCTTTGGGTGCAATCATTCCTGCAGACAGAATCACCATGTCCGCTTCAATCTCGACGGGTTCTCCTGTGAATGTATCCTCAACAAACACTGTAAGCTTTTCTTCATATGGATCAGGCTCGATATTTGATGGACGTCCTCTGATGAATATTATCCCCTTTTCCTGTGCCTTCTTGTAGTACTCCTCATAGTAAAGGCCTGGTGCTCTTATGTCAATGTAACATATGTAAACATCCGTGTTGGGAAGATGCTCCTTAATTATCCCTGCATTCTTCAGGGCGTACATGCAGCAAACACCAGTACAGTAGGCATTGCCCACTTGGTCATTTCGAGAACCTACACATTGAATGATTACAACCGACTCCGGCACTTTTCCATCGGAAGGTCGGAGGATCTTCCCCTTTGTTAGAGTTGTAGGAGCAAGCATCCTCTCTAGTTCTAATTGAGTAATGATGTTGGGGTGATCATAATGATAAGCTGTGATCTCCACAGGGTCATATTGTTCGTATCCTGTGGCAACTACAATAGCTCCCACATTGAACTCCCTTTTTTCCTTCTTCATTGAGAAGTCGACTGCCTGCACGGGACATACTATCTCGCAGAGCCCGCATTCTATGCAATGCTTCTTGTCCCTTGTGAAGGTTGAAGGTATTGCCTGAGGATATGGCTTATAGATTGCCTTTCTCATGCCAAAGCCCATGTCCCACTCATTGGGAAACTCAACAGGACACACCTCTGAGCAACGACCACAAGAGGTGCAGTTGTCATGCACATAACGTGGTTTGGTGGTAACCTCCACAACAAAGTTGCCAACAGACCCTTCCACTTTTGAAACCTCACTCAATGTCAGAATCTCTATGTCAGGATGATTCGCAACGCCATTTAGGAGAGGGCTCAATGTACACATGGGACACTCGTCAGTTGGAAAGGTCTTGTTCAACATGGTCATGTGGCCACCAATTGATGGCTCCTTCTCAACTAGGACAACAGGTATGCCCAGTTCTGCAAGGTCCATTGCTGCCCTGAGACCTGCAACACCTGCACCAATAACCATGACCTTCTTCACAACATCGAGCTTTTGGGTTTCTATGGGCTCTTTTAAAGCAGCCATTTTTACTCCTGCTGCCACCGCACTTTTCGCTTTCTCAGTGGCGTTGTCCCAATCATTCGTAACCCATGACACCCACTCTCGAATGTTGACCTGCTCATGCATGTGTGGGTTGAGTCCCATTTCCTCGACAGCTCTTGCAAAGGTGGGCCAGTGCTGTTCAACAGAACAAGATGCTACCACAGTTCGATTCAGTTTATGCCTTCTAACCGCTTCCTTAAGAAGTTCCACACCCTGTTTCGAACACATGAATAGATTATCGGTGGAGAACTCCACATTCGGAAGTCCTGCAGCAAACTCTGCCACTTCCTCCACGTCCAATTTGCCAGCTATGTTCTCACCACAGTGGCAGACGAACACTCCGATTCGAGGCCTTTCGTTCTCTTTGTCAGTCAGGGTTTCTCACCTCCAGCCTGAACTCAGGTGCGATGACTTGGTATTTCATTCCAATCTCGTTCTCCCCCATGCAGAAAGCAGTTAACTGTGAGATATGGATCACAGGGATATGGAAGTCAGTCCCGTATTTTTCATTCAGAATCTTTTGTCCGCCATCAAACTGCAGGTGGCAGAATGGACATATGTCTAGGATTGCTTCCGCCCCACTTTCAGCAATTCCCTCCATCTTTTCCAGAAGCATTTTCATAGACTCTTCAGCATGAGCTCCCTTGACTCCACCCCCTGCTCCGCAACAGAGTAGTCTTCCACGATAGTTAAGACTCTCAACGCCAAGAGCTTCAAAATAGTCCTCTAATATTCTGGGGTCTTCAGGATCGTCGATCTGCTTTAGATGAAAAGGACGCAGAAAATGACATCCATAATGGATTGCAGCCTTTAGTTTCACCTTCCTCTTCAGATATTGCTGAATTCCTGAGGGCCCTATGTCAAAGCCGAGTACCTGTGCGATATGCCTGACTTCTCCATCTGCTTTGACATGGTATCCCAGTTTCTCAAGTTTCTCATTAACCTTCTTTCTTAGTTCCTCATCATGCTTCAAAGCATGGTTCACATCAAATAATGTTCCAAAGCACCCGTTGCAGACAGTGAGGAGGGGAGAACCATTGGCTTCTGCAATGGCTATATTCCTTGCAGCCGCTACCATCCAATCGGGTTTATTGAATGATCTGAATACTCCAGGAGCCGGACAGCAACCTGCACGCTCCATCTCCTGAACATTGATTCCAAGCCTTTCTAGGACGAATCGTGTTGCTGACTCAATAGCTGGATATCTATTGGGCATTATGCACCCAAGAAAGAATGAGTATCCGGTATTCATTGCTCATCCCCCTCCTCTGGTGCGAGCTGGAATAGAGTCTTGGCAAGTAGCTCTCGCTCTTCAGGGTATTTGGCAAGGGTCGGCGGAATCTTTGGGAGTCCCAGCTCTTTCCTGACCTGCTGTATCTTGTCGTTTATTGGCACAGCATGCCCTGTCTTTGCAAGAATCTGCACCACCTTGCGATGGTTCTTATGGATGAACCCGCGAGCAGATGCAAGATTTCTGAGCACGATTATGGCATCTGTGACCTTTAGGTCTCGAGGACACCTGTCATAGCAGTTATAGCAGGTGGTGCACATCCAGATGTCTGAACTCTCCAGAACACTGGAGTCTCCAAGAGCGGCTTTTCTCATCACTTTTCTCACAGTGAGAGCGGTCCATCTCCCTGACAGACAAGAAGCAGTGCAAGTCCCACATTGCATACAGGCATTGATATCAAAACCCTCATTCTTGAGTGCTTTGATGATTTCCTCATCGCGCTCTCCTCTACGCAATACCCTAACAGGGTTGGGAAAAGAGCTACTTGACATTTGAAGACCCCTCTCCTATGCACCAAAGAATACTGTCTGATCGCTCTCAGCCATTGTGCTGACAAGCTTGTGAATATCGATGACTTCAATACCATCAATTACTTTATCTTGAGGTATGCCTCTCTCCTTCAAACAGAGTCCACAGACAAGGATTCTTCCGCCAGCATCCTTGAAGTCCTCAAGCAGTTGGACTGTCTTGAAGAACTGTGTGGACTCTTGCCCCTCGAGAGCCGCATACACTCCGTCCTCCATGAGGATAACCGTAGTGTTTATGTCTTCCATGGCGGCTGTAAGAGCAATTCGTGCACCTGTAAAGGCACCTATCTTATCATAGGGTGGTGTTGCTATAATGAGTGTAATCTTCTTCGACATTGATTTCACCTTGCTCCGTCAAACTCTGATTGGAGCAACTTTGCGATTCAATAGGTGGGTATATAAACATTTGCGATTCGCAATAAAAAGTAAACAATCATTCATTTATAATGGACAAAATAAACAAGTATTCATCGGACGTGTTGACAATTGAGTCAGAAGACGAAATTTCCATTCCTTAGGTCCAAAGAAGAGATTGAAGAGATATTGAAGAAGATAGACTATCTTGATGAGATTGATCTAAAAATAGTGTGGGAATTGCAGAATGATGGAAGAGCCTCATTTAATGAAATAGCTAAGAAGTTGGGCATTAGTGTTGCCACAGTGAGTAAACGTGTGGGAAGGCTTGAGAAGATTGGTGTGATTCAGGGCTACTCTGCGATTGTGGCATGTGAGAAAATAGGTTTCAAGGATCATATCTGGCTCATGGTGTACCTTCAACCAAATGCTGACATTGAGGCTGTGGGTATGAAGATTGCAAACCTCATAGGGGTAAAATGTGTGCATCAGATTTACGGGGAGTTCGATCTTCTTGTGCACCTCTGCTGCGCTACTGATGATGAGATAAATGAGGTGGTGAACAGCATAGGCAAGATACGAGCTGTCGTACGAGTTCACAAGATGAAGGTTAGCAAGAGGATAAAAGAAGAGTTCAGAGTCCAAGTATGAGCCATTCTACTCTAGTTCATTACTCTTCTCTTTAGATGTATCCCTGCTTGGGAATGCATTCACTATGGAAACCCCTCCAATAATCAGCATAAGTCCCACAAGGAATGTCCAGTGAATCACTTCATGAAGGATTATAATTGAGAGTGCGACACCAAAGACTGGAACGAAGTTAATGAACGCAGCTGCATTTGATGCATTAAGATTGTTCACGCCGATGAAATAGAACATGAATCCCAAGAATGTCACTGCGAAGCCCAGATAGAATATATTGAACCAGAAGAGTGGATCAAATGAGAGTGTTGCGCCATTAAGGCCTTCAATAAGCGCCCCCATTCCAAAGAACAATGTGCCTGTGAATACGCCTCCTGCAGTCGCTTCAAGCGAGGACATTGTCTTCATGGCAGCTTTTCCAATGGACGAGTAAATGCCCCATGTTCCCATAGCACACAGGATCAATAGATTACCAAGCAGATAGTCCATTCTGAATTCAATTAAGACCTGCACACCAACAACCAACACAACTCCTGCAAAGCTGAGGATGAATCCGCTATACTGCCAGCGCTTTTTCAATCTCTCACCATGAACAATGTGAGCGATAAGACTGACGGTGATCGGATTCATACCTGCGATTATTGCACCCTGAGCTGAAGTGGTAAAGCCCATTCCAACAAGAAAGAACATGCCATATCCAAATATTCCTGTCATTCCGAGAAAGATGGAATATTTCACCTTCTCAAAGGATACTGACCTTGAGAGCCCGTTTTTGACAAGTAGCACAGGCAGAAAGAACATGCTGGCAGTAAGAAACCTGAAGAAACCAATAATCATTGGAGTCGACAGAGTGACTATGATGTCTCCCGAGACCCAACTACCACCCCAGAAAAGCATACCTACCATCAATAGAAGGTAGTAGCCAAGTCTTCGCAATTGCAACGCACCTGAAAATTGAGCATTAATCCCGAAATTAAAGTGAATGGTCTGACAAAATGTACAATCTACACACCAAATTACTATATACTAAATAATAGCGCATAATAGAGAACCAAATCGCCCTTCAGGGAGATATATTAATGAGCGGCCCAAACCATCGAACCCCCACTGATGACCGACTCGAAAAATTCTTTCTTGCTGCTCACATTGGCTCGATTGTTTCTGTTCTCTCATACAGCGTGTTCTTTTTGGGATATTTATTAACCCATGAAGAATTGACTGCTGCTATTTTTGATGCACTATATTCATTTGATTTCATAGCAATGCAACATGCAATTGAGGCTGTGGCCCTCGGTGTTCTCCAAGTAACAGGATGGATCCGCTTGGCTCTGGGTCTAGGTCTCGTGCTCATGTCATTCTTCTTCATATTAAATACTGCAGGAATAATCTTCTCAGTATTCATCCGAAAATCCTTCAGTGCTGGTGGCGAGCCCACAGTATCTTGGTATAGAATGAGTGTATCACGGCTCTATTTGACAATAAAGCTGCTCTTCTTTGTGGCACTATATAGAATCAGCGGATATCAGGGGTTCTCGATACTTCAGGAGTTCTTTCCAAACAATATAATTCTAAGTGCTGGATTCTTTCTCTCCAGTGCGACCAGCTTTGGTACGATGATAGTTCTGATCAGTGTCATCAAAGTTGTGGTGTATGAAACGAGAAAGTATGAGTACATGATTGAAGAGAACAGAGCAAGAGTGTCCCAGACATTGAGAAAGTATCTGGTCATGTGGAGCAATAATGTCGCCATTCTTAAAGATGCTCTGAAAGCAAAGTCACTGCCTTACTCTGTAGCAAAGCTTGAAATTGCGATTCCTGAATTAGAAACGCAGATCAAACTCATAGATGAAGCCATCAGTGACCTCAAACGAATGTCAACCCCGAACAAGATCATCAAGAAGGTCATGTTTGCATTCATTGGCGTGGTGATTATGCAAGTCATTACTGATGTGGTGTTGAATCTAGGATGGGGCGTGATATTGGACTTCATTTTTGGGTGGTTAGGAGGTTAGAGGTGATCGAATGAACAAACCAATCACATTCATTGTGACAAGCAATAAGGGCGGTAGCGGAAAGACACCTGTTGCCGTGAACATTGCTCTCTGGGCTCTGTCCCAATCCCCTTCGAAGAGGGTGCTGGTGATTGATATCAACCATGTCAATCAGGACTTTTTCAATGCAATGCAGCATTTGAACTACGAGTCCAACTCTGCCTTTGAGAATGCCTTTACAATGGACTCAGTCGGAACTGCTTATTATCTTCCACTAAGCGACAAGATCCACCTCGTACGCTCACGATCCTTTCAACCACTCACCCCTTCACAAGTTGTTTCCATGATTACTGATTCGGTTGTTGCATTTTCTGAACAAAAGGGAACACCCATGTTTCAGCCCGACATTATTATTGTTGATGGCAACTATTGCTTTCCAAGTTATCGACCGGATGATAATACTAGAATTGAGTTTGCCCCCTTCACGTTTCTAAACATATGGAGCATGACAAGTCCTCATGAATTAAGACTGCCGAAGGAATATCGTACGACAATTGGCAAGTATAAAGAAGTATTCAATATGGATGATTGGGACAAGAAGCATTTCATTCATGTGTTCTCTATATTGGAAAAGGCCCGTACACTAACCTCGGAAGTTTCAAAGGTGTTTAGTCGAAGAAGAGGTCTCTATACAGTAGCTGGCTCCGATGACCTTGCAACTCTCTACTCAAAATATGCAACTGATTCCTCCTATAGGAATGAGGGATATTCCTTCGATCAGGTCCAGAGGGAGATCTTCTCACCAATCATGGCAGAACTGGACTCCATAATGATTGAGGACCCGTCTACATATTCCGAGGATGCTATCAATGCAAGATGGGTCGAAAGGGTGAACATCTTCATGACTCAGCATAAGCACTTCCCATTGAACGTATTGCCATTGCCGCACTACTATCCATTCCTGCGAAAAGCTGTAATTGATATGATTCTTAGGGACAGGCTTGACCTTCTCGAACTGAAGACACTTTTTACGGACTTCTTCACCTGGATTTCACTATTTATGGACAGATACTTTCCTGAGATTTCTAAGTCCTAACGTTTACTCCAAATTTGCCAATTGCCGCAGTTGCCGCGTCCCCACATTCAGGATGGGGTGGACTCATCAAACAATCATCATAATTAATATATTATGCTATCTGGTACTCAAAGACCGCGATAATACTCTGGTCGAAGACTGGTTTTATCACCTGATCTGATCACCTCATCGAGAATGTCCAAAATGGCCTGCTTATCCTTGCTTAGAGTGCCACCCAGCGGCAAGTAGTTTGATGCATGATTGGTCCTAAAGATGCAATTTGTGAGTTGAAGCCCATTTATCAATGTCCTCAATTCTATAAGAATCTCCATGGCATTCATTGGCCTGAACTTGCCCTGCTGAACAAGCTCATGCAATGGGGTGCCCTTTGCAATCATGAGTGTTAATGCCCCAACATATTCTGGATCAATGGCATTTAATGCATCAGCAGTTGCCCTTGCATGCCTTTCCGAATGTTCAATGCCTCCAAGTCCTAATATGATTGTCAATGACAGGGGTATTCCAGCCTTTCTAATCTTGAGCGATGCGGAGATATTCTCTTTGGTAGTAACTCCTTTCCTTGACCATCGTAGTAGCTCATCATCACCGGTTTCAAGGCCAAGATAAACAATTCCGAGACCTGCCTGATGAAGGTCCTTGAGGTCGCCAATGCCCTTTTCACGCACATCCTTAGCATATCCATAAACACCAACTCGCTCAAGGCCGGGCAGTTCCTGATTCAGAATACGCAAGACATTCAGAAGCTCATCTGTAGGCATTGAGAGAGCATTCCCATCTGCCAGAAAAACACGTCTTACTCCTGCCTTGTAGTTCTTGGGAAGCCTCTGAAGATCCTCTTTAATTCCCGAAGCACCACGTATCCTATACTTTCTGTCCTTGTATGAAACACAGAATGTACAGGCGTTATGGGAACACCCAACCGTTGCTTGGAGAATTAGGCTGCGAGCCTCACTTGGGGGTCTCCAGATTGATCCTTCGTACTTAATCATATGTCCAGTCCTCATTCAAAGCATTGGCTATTTTCATCACTTCATCCTCACTTTTTGAATCCATCAGTAAGTAAAAGGTCATTTCATGTTCATCGCCCGGAAGAAGTAATGGCTGATAGTCAAGTAGCATCATTGCAAGAAAATCACTGATTTGAAGTGAAGCAAGCAGTGCTGACCTATTGCCCTTGATGAATGCGACACTCTCATTTGAATTATTCCTCCTTGTCCAAATGTATTTAGAAGTAGGAATTATGAAATAGGGGATCTGACCGATTCTTACGGACACTCTCTCACTGTCGGACCAAGTTATTGTGGTCAAATCATGCATTTCACCATTGAATGCCACATCAACAAAATATGACATCAACAGGTTCAGGGGAGATGTTGTTTCATTCTTGACTTTCCAGACCATTTTGATCAAGGGGCTGTTTGGAACTGTCAAATACTGGATTGAATTTGTTAGTCCCTTGAAGTATTTCTGAATGTTGCTGACCCATGATATCTCAACGCCCGACCAAACGCCTTCAACCTTCTTGATTGAGAACTGCTCCCTGTTTGTCTGCGCATGAACTATGTCAAAAGTTTCCGTAATATCTATTATTAGGGGCTGTACTCCCCCATAATAGTTCTCGAAGTAGCTTTTCGGACCTGGTG
>JAJRWI010000070.1 GCA_024276825.1 archaeon | reverse complement strand
ATTTTTAGCAATTCAGTCTTTCTAGTTATGTCCTGCTCTTCTTCATGCATCCTAAAAGCCAAATCACTAAAGCGTTTGGCATATTTTTTTACTGCCTCCAGACTGATTTCTATGGCCTTATGAAACTCTCTTTTCTTATTATCACTAGCATTCTGAAGATACTTGCGATTTCTTTCAATAATGCCATCAATTCCCTCAGTCAATACACTTCGATAGTCAACAATAACATGCCCAATTCCAGTACCCGGGGCTCCAATTGTAAATAGTCCAGCCTGTGATGCTCTCAACGACTCTTTGGGGATCTTTTCGTTTGCAATCTCCGCAGTGCTTCTGCCCTTCCAGAACCTAAAGACATCTCGCAAGGTCTCCTTGTCTGTATCTGATATTTGAAAGGGCTCGGTTCCACGTTTATCAAATCGATCAAGTTCCTTTTCAATCCAGGTCCAACTGTACTCGGGAAATACCTGACATGACCTAGGCGTGGGTCCCATGTTTCCAACAATTAGCTCGTTGGGTTCAATTTTAATGGTGATGTTTTCAAGAACATGGGCGAAAGCCTTTGCAAGCCTAATAATTGTAGGCTCATCTAGATGATTCTTGATGTATTCTGTGAACAGCTTCGCTCTCTCTGCTGATATTGTAGGCGGCGAATTCAGGACATGTTCTTTCATCAGAGATGTTCTTTCAGTCATAATGACTCCCCATTTAGTTCATCATAGTGGGTAGAAACTTTTCCAGTCTGCTTAATGCCTCCTCGATGATTGTTTCAGAAACGGCATAACAAATGCGAATGAATCCTTCGCCATTCTTGCCGAATGCGGTGCCATGCACAGTAGCAACTTTAGTTTCCTTGATTAGCTTCATTACAAGCTCATAAGACTTCAGACCATAAGCTGAAATATCAGGAAATACATAAAATGCCCCGTTTGGAACAACAACATTGATTCCTTCGATTGCTTCAAGCCCTTTAACTATGAAGTTTCTACGTTTGCGAAATACTTTGATCATGTGTTTTAGATCATCTTGTGGCCCCTTCAAAGCGGTTTCAGCGGCCTTCTGTGATATTGATGAAGGATGAGCAGAAAGATGCTCTTGCAATTTGGTCATTGCTCCGATTATCTCTGAGGGCCCTGTGCAGAATCCAATGCGCCAACCGGTCATGGCATATGTCTTTGAGAATGAGAATAGTGATATCACACGCTCTTTGGCTTCAGGTAATGATCCTATGAATAGTGGCGCTTTATTACCATATCTGAAGTGCTCATATGCTTCATCGGATAATATATAGAAATCATTCTCTATTGCAAGTTCAAGAATCTGCTTCAATTCGTCATTTGAAGTGACTCCACCCGTTGGATTATTTGGAGAGTTTAAGACCAAAGCTTTGTCCTTGGAGTTATTAGTGATTCGAGGTCTTCTGAAGAAACTCCAAATTGGTTTTCGGGACGAAGAGGTATTGGGACTGGTATTCCGCCAGCAAGTTTGATATGGGCGTAATGACTGACAAATCCGGGATCAGGGTATATTACCTCATCACCTGGGTTGACAAGTATCATATTGGTTAATACAAGTCCTCCCATCCCCCCAGAAGTGCAGATGATTTCGGTTTCTGGATCAGCAATAATTCCGTTTTCGCGTTTCAACTTTTCAGCTATCGCTTCTCTTACCTCAATCATTCCTGCATTGTGAGTATATTTGGTATAGCCCTCATCAATGGCCCTTTTAGCACCATTTTTGATGTATTGGGGGGTATCAAAATCCGGCACCCCCACTGTCAGATTAAGAATTTCTGGGTCATTGATTATCTTGTTGAAAATCAGTCTAATCTCGCTCGCTGGAACATCATGGCTTCTTGCTGAAATCAAAGCATGCACCTTCAGAACCTTGCGGCTTTATACATTATAACATGATATGGTATTCTTAAAGTTTTGTTAAGCTCGAAAAACTATATTATTTTAAGTGAAATTGCATACTTGCATAGAGGTGATACCTTGAACGAACCGACTGGTGATGACATCAGAAGGACTAACATGGAAACCCTTGCTGCTTCTCATGTTGTCTATATTGAAGCAGTAAGAAACCGCTATGGTAATGAAGGACTTGCTGTAATTGGAGAGGCAAACAGGAAGCATGGCCTACTTCTTGGAAAATCTGCCATTAAGAATGGTGCTCTCAAGGAGGGCGATTTGAGTTCAATTTTTGAATTCTTTAAGTCCGCTCATCCCTACTTTGGCTTCGAACTTGAATTAATTAGATCTGAAAAGAACTTACTTGAAATCAAGGTCACTCACTGCCCTTGGCTTGAAACTTTCCGGAAAATGAATGCAGGCACAGACATATGCGATTGGACATGCAAGATAGATGAAGGAATAGGCCAGGCGGTCAAATTGGATGTACACATGACGCTTCCTTCTTGTATGATGCGTGGAGATGCCTATTGCATCTATCGTTGGTCATTGTGACTCTGCGTAGTCATAATCGATTTTCTAAAAATTATTAAGCTTTAAATGACAGCGATGGGTTTAAGTTGAAGTTAAGAATTTAGATACAATATTCAATGTGGGATGATGATAGTATTGAGCGAAAGAATCGAGCAGGTTCTTGTTGAAATTGTTGGCGCTGATAGAGTCACATCGAAAGATTTTGACCTCATTCCATATTCGCGGGATCTCAGTCCTGCTAAGCAAAAGTTCCCCCGTTTCGTTGTGATGCCTACAAACAAAGAGGAAATTCAGGAGATACTGAAAGCCGCAAATCAACATGAATTCCCGGTTTATGTAAGAGGTGGCGGGACATCGCATTGGGATGCTTATCTCTGTCAAGAGCCAGGAGTACTATTGGATCTCTCACTAATGAACAAGATAATCGAAATCAATAAGCGGGACCTAACTGCCACAGTCCAGCCAAACTGCACTTGGTCAAAGCTTGATCGTGAACTGCAAAAGCACGGATTAACATATCTTTGTAGTGAAGCAGGGGGTCCTGCAATGACCATTGGTGGGTCGGTTATGAAGGCAGGGGGCGGACCCCATTCCACTGCCAAGTTTGGCCTTCATGGCAATCAGGATATAATAACCCTTGAAATTGTGCTGCCAAATGGAGATATTGTTGAAACTGGGTCTGCTGCATGGCCCAGTGCTGGAAAATTCAAACGGCAATGCCTTGGCCCCGATTTAGCTGGACTGTTTATTGGTTCAGAAGGGATTCTAGGGGTTTGCACAGAACTCACTTTGAGGATACGGCCTGTTAGTAGCAAGAAGATCCGTATGGTTGCAATTGTGGATTCGTTGGATAAAGTGATTGAATTTGGACATTTCATAAATCGTCATGTAGGTGATGAATATCTTCAGGGCTCGTATTTTTGGGTTGATCCCACTGCTCCAGATGTTTTCATTTTGATGATGGACCTATTTGGATATGAGGACGAGATATTGGAGTTCCGTAAGAAGCGAATCATTGAGAAGATTTCTGAATTGGGCGGGAAACTGGAGGATCCCACTCCTGCCAACGACTATTATGACCGAGTCCTAACAGGTCTCACAGACATCTTTGCAACGGGCGTTTGGCACTTTTTCGGTTCAGGATCATTAAGAATTGATGACATTCCATTTCTCTATAAAGTTTGGCTGGAAGAGATTATTGAGAAACGTGGAATGAAGACTGTTGGCCTAGGTGGGCAAATATTGCCACGAGATTGGCTTGCATTCATGGTGACTAATTATCAAGAGCCATCTGAGTGGGAGCAGATAATTGAGATTGCAGATGAGATCAATGAGATTGTGCTGAATGGTCCAGTAGTGCCCTATGGTATTGGAGGCAGAGATGGGCTCAGAAATATTGTTGCAAAACACAATACAGGATATTATTGCCTTTTGAAATCTATAAAGAAAATGTTGGACCCGAAAAACATCTTGCAGAGAGGAATTTTCATTCCTGAGGAGGACCTTTGAAATGCAAATCGAAAAATACACTGACATGATCTATGCCTGCGGACGATGCAATTTCTGCAAGGGTCAGGAGTTTAACGAGCGTTGTCCAGAGGTTTTCACACAATTCTGGGAATCTTCCACTGCCCGGGGAAGAATGGCCATAGCCAGAGGCATTTTGGAAGGGACACTAAAATACACTGACGAACTGGCTGAAAGGATCTATGGTTGCTTTCTATGTGCTAGGTGTAAGGAAGAATGTAAAAAGGCCGCTAACATTGATATAATTGCAATTACAAAAGCAATGCGTCAGGACTTCGTTGAGCAGGGTGTAAGGATACCCGAGACCTCTGAACAAATGGTGGACTCTATGGAGAGTTCGGGAAATATCTTCTCGGACACACCTGCAGTTCACAATAAATGGTCTGTTGGCCTTGAGTTTAAGAAGGAAAGCGGTATTTTATTTTATCCTGGCTGCTTGGCTAGTCATCGGTTCAAAGAAAAGACAAGAATTCTAGTGAAAGTCCTCCAGTCAGCAGGCTATGATCTAGACTTTTTAGAAGAAGACCAAGTCTGTTGTGGCACTCCCTTATGGATTTCGGGATATATGAATAAAGCCAGAAACTGGGTGGAGAGAATAATGCAATTATTTGAGGAGCATCGCGTGAAAGAGATAATCACACCCTGCCCAAGTTGCTACAGGGCTTTCATTGAAGAGTATCCCAAGATTCTTGGAATTGAAGAATTGCCCATTAAGGTCAGGCATTCTTCGGAGGTGCTGGAAAGGATTGTTCTTGAGAAGAAATTAAATCTTAAGCACTCTGTTGACATGACAATGACCTACCACGATCCATGTGAGATTGGAAGATATAGGGGAATATATGAACAGCCAAGAAATGTCTTAAGGGGGATTTCTGGTCTAAAGCTAGTAGAAATGGAAAGAAACCAAGAGAACTCCTTCTGTTGTGGTGGTGGCGGAGGAGTAAAACTGGCATATCCAGATTATTCACTGAAAGTTTCAGTGGAGAGAATTAAGGAGGCCATAAGCACGGGAGCAAAGGCAATAACTACAGTCTGTCCCGCTTGCGAACTGAATTTAACTCATGCAGTATATGAGGAAGACCTGATGGTAAGAGTGCTTGATATTGCTGAGGTGCTGGCGGTTGCAGCCGGGATTGAAGACGAAGAGATACTTGAGCCGGACTATTTTGCGGATGATTGATATAAGAAGCCATTATCCTCCAACAGCCGCAATCATGAATACAACAATGTCTCCATCTGAAAGTCTGGTCTGAAGGCCTTCTCGTGCCACCATATTCTTACCATTAACAATGACGATTGCATCTCTTCTAAGGGTTAAATCGTCCTCATTTTCCAAGTATACTTGAAATTGCTCTCTGTTAGAAACGACTAGATCCTCAATGAGTCCCTGTATCGTGGGTGTGGAGTTCATCTCAAATAGAAACTTCTCATGTTCAGAAGCTTTTAATCCACGATTCAACAACTTGACATATACTTGTGTCATTTAATGATTTCACCCAATACTATCTGGAGCTTTATCAATATTAATTCTATTTAATGAGCTGACAAAGTCTTTTATACCCAGATTTAATCTTCCATATGATTATTAAACCACAATATACGATTGAAAAAGCATATATGAATAAATATTTTGAAAATGAAGTGTCTAAATGCAGGTGTGTTGTTAAATGAAGGCCTTAGACTCAGGAAACGAGAGACTTACCATCAAGCAATGGCTAGCTGAACATGCACGTGAAACCCCGGTGCACTACCGTGACATCGCACGTGCATTGGACAGAGACCCCGCATCGGTTTCCGCGTCTCTGTCAATTGAGCAAAAGCAAGCAAAGATAAACGACAGGCCCCCATATTTTGTTCGTGTTGGTCCAGGCCTTTATCGATACAATGATCTATGTGAGGGCGCGGTTGATGAAGAGTCTATTAAAGAGGTCAGAGAGAGAGCAAACGAATTCAATAGGGTCACTAGACTGATGTTGAATCAGGTCATTGCTGATTTAGACCTTAACGCCTTTGAGAACTTGGTTAAGGTCATACTTCTAAACACCCGGGCAAGGGTCGAGGACCTTGTCATTGATAGGAGATATAATAACACAATAATTATGGTCACTAGTTGGAGAGATGACGGTGGGCATTCTCCTGTGGTAGTATATGCAAAGAAGTGTGAACTTGACGAACCTATCGATGTTGACACAATCCTTGAGATTCGGGGTATTATGCCACGAATTGGAGCTAATCAAGGTGTTCTAATATCCAATGGGTTTGTGACTGAGGATGCCAAGAGAGAGGCTTTGGGCTTTGCGCCTGATGGAGTCACAAAGATATCCATTCCACCAGTGCATATTATGGATCGTGATATCATACTTAACATTTTGTTTGAGAGTAGAACTGGAATCCGGACTAGAAAAGTAGAGGTGTTCCTTATCGATCATGATTTCTTTGATAGTCTAAATCAACAATGGAACGAGTTTTAAAAATCAATATGTTTAACAAATTGTATAAAACAAGATGATCCATTAGTCATTTTTCAGGATAAGGGCTGAGGAACTTGTCAAATTATACCCAATAATTCTAGGTTCTCATTATTTTTGGCCAAAAATAACATTTTTTGCGCTTGGGCTGGGCAATTAAAGGCAAATTTAAGAAAGTCAATGTTAAACTTAAAGTTTTAATAGTTGTATTGCATTCATTATTGCTATCACGGAAAGACGTGCCGTGAAAAGAAAGACGGAGAATCCCAAAAATGGGCGAAGAGCAACTCTTATTCGTTAGGGAAAGCTCAGGCCTAGTTAAGGAAGTAGGGTCAGCATTCGCATTAATTCTACCAATTGCACTTACAATTGGACCCTATTTCCATTATATTGTTCCGCAAGTATCCACATGGTTCGCTGGAGCACATCTAACCGCCACGTTTGCAGTTGGCACTTTTGCTATACTGTTCGAAGGCATTGGTACGATGTGTCTCATGCTTGCGATGCCTAGGTCAGGAGCATCATACCACTTCGTTGGACGTGGTTTGAGCCCTATTTTCGGAGTAATGGAAGGATGGAGAACAGTAATCACAAACCCAGTTTTTAGAGGTTCAGCAAGCTTCTTTGCAACACAAGTCTTCGCTGGTGGTGTCGCAGTCATGGCAGCAGTTACTGGAGATTCTAATCTCCTCAATGTTGCTAATTGGCTGAACAGCCAGGTTGGACTTATAATAATTGCATTGGTTATGACCTTTGTTGGTTTCATCTTTAGCTATGTCAGCGTCAAGCAACTGGGCTGGTTTGTGGTTATCTTTGGACTCGTAAATATCATTGCCGTAGTCATTGCAGATCTAGTACTATTGGCAACCCCAGTAGATGCAACTATCTGGGATAGTGTATTTGGCTCGGGAACCTATTCTTCAATTCAAACAACTGCAGATGCCATTGCTTTAGTTAATTATCCATCCCAAGGATTTGCTGCATATCAGACATTCAGTTGGACTGCTGTCGGCGCTGCGCTGACAACTGCTGTGGGCATTATGTGGCCCTACCTAATTATGCCTGTTGCAGGTGAAGTTGCACAGCCAAGTAAGAACATCCCACTGAGCAATATCGGTGGTGTTATCGGCATTGGTGGTCTGTTCATGCTTTCAGCATTCTCACT
>JAJRWI010000069.1 GCA_024276825.1 archaeon | reverse complement strand
GGTCCTGATTTTCGTGTGACAACTCGAATGATGGCTCTGATGCTTGAGATAATCACACTCAATATCGATATCACAATAAGACCTCCAATCACACTCAAGGCACATTTTATCCCATCACCCAGCGTGGGGTCGCGTCCTCGCATGTAAATGTATGTTATTGCTGATGATGTGGCATACGCGAAGTTGTAAAAGAAAATGGTCAAGAAGATGTATAAAATGAAACCAACACCGATTGGCCAGCCATTCCCAATAGTTAAGGTTTCAGTGCCAAGCAAGACATTAATTGATACAAACTGAAAGATTATTGCTCCCATCATGAGTGCTGAAACGAGAGTGAAGATCATACTCAACATGGGCGGGATGAAAACACCCTTCTCATCTAGGCACACTTGACCAGTGAGTTTGATTATCTTGCCAGCAGTCTTTACTCTTCCACGGAACACAGTAAAGAGCAGAATTGTGATGAACAGTGTGAACAAGGCTGGCAACAATATCACCCAGTTTTGCAAAAGATCGGAAACACTCATGGCACCCAAGAACACTGGCAGCAGGGCAAAACTAAAAGTGATGATGTTGAGTCCTATTGCCCCTATATAGATCAGAGTTTCCCCTAATCGCTTAGCCAGTCTAGCAGCAGCAATTGCAAGAACCAAGCTTAACATTATGATACTCCCCACAACTGCAAGAATTGTGGTGGCATTTTGAGTCAGTAGGCTTGGGAGTCCGAGACTTTGAATGAGGGCCATTATTTGAGCTCCATATGAGCTCCAGAGACTCCACAGAGAGTACATTCCCCAAACAAAGAAAAGCGCAATGACTCCCAATACAGCCATAACTGCTGCATTATTTCTAGGATACTTTCCCTTCTTGTGATATGAATAGATATCAGCGCGGCTCATTGAAATCACTTCTATTATGATTGTCTAGAACAACTCGCCACCATGAAAAATGGACTCCCTTTAATATCCTACGGCAATATATTTGTGAGTTAACGCATATGTTTCAATATGGATGAAATCCCAAACTCTCTAGGAGATATACTATATTGTGGGTCCAGTTGCATATTCTGTAGGACAAAGCGAGTTCTCGTTGCTGTCGGTGGTAGCAACTGCTCAGCATGAGCTGCCACTGTGTCATTTGAAGTTGCTGAGATGACAAGCGCAAAACTTCACATCCCCCATGTAGTTCCTACTCCTTTGATTTCACAATCTGTGGTAAACTTTGTCATGAGTTTCGCAATGTCATAGTAAAAATCAAAGGCCTCACGTATCACCCTGGCTGACTCATTCACTTCTTCAATGCATGGCTGCAGTCTGACAATCAACCTTCCAACTCTTTCCAGACATGGGGAGACCTCGTCTAGCTTCTCTTGAATCTCCTCGATTAAAAGGCTCTTTGCTATTGAATCACTACTCTCATCATCATCGATTAACGCGGTTCCGCCATAAATAACACTCATAATAGTGATAAGTCAATTGATACCAGTCATGAGCGTAGGTTTTGAGTGATCCCGATGACTGAGAAGGAGCATAAACAAAACATCTTTAATTGGACCTCTTTCAAAGACACATTTTACTTCAGTCATTTCTCCAAATTCTATCGGCTGTACATTCCAGCCGCTATCATTATTGGTATCATCTGCGGTCTTATGATGGTCATTTTTCAGTTGATGATTAATGCATCAATTCTTCTGTTCTCTCATATTCCAATCTTTATTGCTCCATTGATTGGTGGTCTGTTCTCGGCATCCTTGATATATATCGGGCGCACAGAGATTGCGGGCAGCGGCATTTCAAAGGCTATCGAATTAACACACAAACCAGAAGACATTAAGAATTCAACAACCATGACCAAGATGATAGCAACAGCGGTTTCTATCGGAACTGGAAATCCAGTCGGGCGTGAGGGCCCAGCAGTACTGATTGGTGCCGCTGTCGGAAACTCTGTTGCAAGACGAATGGGGCACCGCTCACCCTCATTTCTTCGTGTGTTTCTAATGATGGGTTCAGCTGCTGCAACTGCTGGCATTTACAAGGCCCCTCTTGGAGGTGCGCTGTTCGCCGCTGAGGCACCCTATAGACGTGATGCCCGCCTTGGCTATTTTGTTCCAATCGTGATATCCTCAATCACCTCATACCTTGTCTTCATTCTATTTATGGGCGTTAGTCCTCATTTCACCTTTCACGTTACATTTGATATTACTCTTCATGCAATTCCCCTGCTCCTAATATTCGGCTTCCTTTGTGGAATTGTTTCTGTGTTCTTTGCAGCTGTATTCACCTTTGCAAGAAGATACTTTGTTCTCAGATTAAAGGACTGGATGGACCCTATTGCTGGATCCACCATTGCATGCATCTTGATTTTCGTCACGGGTCTTGTACTATATCCTGGCCTTTCGATTGCGGGTCTTGGCTTTGATGTTGGACCTGATGTGATAGATTATGTTGCAGTCGCCCAACTGCCTTTGTACATTCTTGTTGTTCTATTACTAGGAAAGCTTTTTGCCTCTTCATTTGTTGTGGGCGGTAAGGTTTCAGGGGGCGTTCTTGCATCATCATTATTTGTGGGTGCCATGTTGGGTCGAATTTTTGGGGACCTGTTCTATCCAGAGCTAGCTGCAGCATTCGTTGTTCTAGGAATGGGCGCTGTTTTAGCAGCAAATACGAACACACCTGTTGCAACAACAATACTCCTACTTGAGATGAGTCATACCTTTGATATTGTCATCCCTTTAGTAATCTGTGTATGTGTTTCATATCTTGTTAGTGGTGGCTCTTCACTTTATGAGGGCCAACGAATTTGTCGGGATGACGAGTTTCATGATTTCTTCCCAACAGTCAATGATCTCAAGTCATATGGCATAAAATCCTCTGAATTCCTCAAGGATTCCAAAGACTTCGACCAATTTGGCGCAACCGCTGATGAGAACAGTTCCTAAAAAAACTGGTTAAACAATATTAATATTCGAATGTGCTCATACTCTAAAAGAATCTGCCTAGCTTCCATTATACCATTTGGAGGAAGATCAATGAATAAATATTCCATAAGCACGCTGTTACTTGTTTTATTGATTATTCCCTCTTTCGTCTTTTTGGCTCCTGAAAGCATACCAATCACTTCATCTGACACTGAATCTTCGTTTGGCCCAGATTTTAGTTTCCTATCAAAATCTTATGGGGACACAATTCCTGTTGTAATAGAAACAAGAACCACACTATCGGACTATCACATAACAAGATTGAAAGAACTTGGAATAGATTTTAGCCTTGGAACCCCAGATATGAGCCATGTTAAAAACTATTACCTTGTTGAAGGCCCAGCACGGGCACTTACAGCTCTCTCAAAAGAGGACTGGATACTATCAATTGATGTTCAGACCCGCAATGATTACTTGTATTCCACAAGAGATGTATCGATTCCGGAGATTCAAGCTGATGATGTGTGGGCCGCCTTGGACAGCCTAGACAGAAACATCACAGGAGAGGGCATTTTAATCGCGGATCTTGATTCGGGTATTGATTGGAAGCATCCTGACTTTTGGTTTGCAGATGGTGGCGAATATGACTGGATTGATGTATTCCCTGATGCTGTTCCATCAAATGGTTCTGATGGTGTCGACCTAAATGGTGACTTGTCAATTCAAGCCAGTGAAGTCCTCTATTTCATTGATTTAGATGGTGATGGAACATTCAATGTCACTACCGAATGGGCTTGGATTGATAACAAGACTCAGGATGGAATACCTCAGATTGGTGAGCCATTCTTTGTTGTAAATGACACCAACAATAATGATCAACTTGACCCTGGCGAAAAAGTAGTATTGCTAAAGACTCCAAAGACGCGATACATTATAGAGGCTGATGGCACCGCCCAGAGAAACATTCAATCATGGGTTCGTGATGTCAACCTTACAATCTCATCGCATAAGGACACAGATGGCCATGGTACTGCCGTGTCAGGAATTCTTCTCGGTGGTCAGCTCGGCTTCAGAAAATATGTTGGTGTAGCTCCCTCTGCTGAATTGATGATGATTAAAGTCCTTGGCATCAGTAATGACTGGCTGACAATTGAAGAAGGTCTCACATGGGCGTATAATCATGGGGCTGATGTCATTCTCATTGAAGTTGGCTCATGGACATATCACTACCTTGATGGTAGCTCGACAACCGAAGGCCTGATTGACACTATTGTTTCAGATGGAATCCCCGTGATTGCGCCAAGTGGAAACCTTGGAGGGAAAGACAAACATGCTCTCTTCGGGGCAACCCAAAATACACCATATCTGGTCGATTTTGACATTCCATCGTACACCCCTGAGATTGAAGATGTCTATATTACAGTTCTTTCAAGGAACATCACTGACTTTTCGACATGCAACTTTAGCATCATCATGAATCTTGTTTCATGGGGTGGTCCGCAGACAAACATCAGATATCTTCATCCTGGTAATGGTTACTATAACTGGTATGTTGAGGCCCCAATTGTATGGGGTGGTCGCAATGTGTGGATCGAGTCATTCATTAGTACATCTTCAAGGTCTACTCAGATGCTTGCAATCCATATCTATGCCACAGATACTCTTGGCCCAATTCCCCTTCCTGTTGTCACTCCAAATCCACCGCCGTATGACAAGCTCAACGTCACAACTCCCTCAAATATGACATTCCATAGCTATATTTCCGATAGTTCTTCAAGTTGGACGGGTGGAGCTATATGGATGACTGATCAGTCAAATAACTATGAGATCACTTGGCCATCGACTGCTGACAAGGCATTGAGCGTTGCAAGTTATCGAACGAGGAATCTAGTTGGTGGCGGAACAATTGGCGACATTGCTAGCTTCTCATCAAGAGGCCCGCGGATCGATGAGATTCAAAAACAGGGTGTGGCCGCACCTGGTGGTTATGATATCATCTCTGACTATTCAAACGAGTCTCAATGGTCGAACTGGTTCAATGCCTACGGAAGTCTACCCTTTGATGCACGATTCGGAGGGCTCCGCCTGTTCAGTGGTACAAGTGCTTCTGGTCCTCATGTTGCAGGATGTGCCGCATTAATCCTTCAGGTGAATTCAACCGCAGGTTCTAATGTTGCTAGTATAATTACAAGCACCGCGAGAACAGATGCCTATACTGGCACGATTCCGAATGCAATCTGGGGATATGGAAAACTCAATGTTTCAGCTGCAGTCTTTTCACAGTTTCCTCCTGCACCTGACACAGAAGGCCCTTACATAGAAGAACCTGATCAGACACCAAGTTATGTCACCACAAATGACACAGTCATTATTGGAGTTCTGGTGACTGACTCAAGCGGTGTGGATACAGTTATTCTTTCATATAGTAATGGCACTATGTGGTTCAATCTAACTATGTCATGGAATGGCTCGATTTATGTCGGCATGATTCCTGAATTGCCAGTCAACACAACCGTCACCTATCGAATACTTGCAAATGACACTTTAGGAAACTGGAACCAAAGTTCGGATTACGCATATTTTGTACATGAAGCGGGTACAACCACTACAACGACGACTACTGCCACAACTACAACCACCACTGACACCACAACAACTACTACAACGACCACTACTACCTCAGATACAACGACCACAACTACTACCGCAACCCAAACCACTATCAGTGAGCCTGACTATCTATTCATAGCCATAGTTCTTGCACTCTTTTCGTTGCTTGTGGTATTATCATGTGCCCTAAATAAACGTCAGAAATAGTATGACTTAGATTCATCATGATATTGTTTTAATGTGTGTGAGTCCCTAGCAAGAATGTCAAAAATGACACATCTGGCAAAGTTTCCACTAATCATTGGCAAGAACAAAGACATCATTATTGAGGTGCTGATCGATGATAGTCATACCATAATCCTATTGGATTGCAAATGCTGCCCTGATCTCCTCTCCAGCAAGCTTCCCCGCGGGGTACTCATTCCGATATCATCTACACTCAAAACTTTCTTCGAAGAACATGGCATTCGCAATCTCGGCGTGAATGTAAATGGTACAATAATGAGCCGAAATTACAACAACCCCCTTAGTCCAGAGCATATCCCTGAACTGAGGAAACGAATGGAATCTGCTGTTAAAAAATTCATCAAGAACAAGTCATGAAGAAAAAGGGGGAGAAAAGTCTAAAGACCTCTCCCTGTGCTTCTTACTGATTCTCTTCCATGAACTCCATCATGAATTCAGCCAAAGCCTTTACACCTTCTAGGGTCATAGCATTGTAGATAGAGGCCCTCATGCCGCCAACAGACCTGTGTCCCTTGAGTCCAATGAGGTTTCGTTTTCTGCCCTCTTCAACACACTTGGCCTCTAATTCTTCAGTTTCAAGTCTAAATGTGACATTCATCAATGACCTGGAGTCCTTCCTTGCATGTCCCTTGTAAAAGCCATTTGATTTGTCAATGATATCATAGAGGATTTTTGCCTTCTCGCGATTCACTCTCTCTATGGCCGCTACGCCTCCAAACTCATTCCAATAATCAAGTGCCAGTTTACTCATGTATATGGAAAACACGGGAGGCGTGTGGAATAGTGAATTCCTAGCTACCTCTGTTCTCCATTTGAGCAGAGTGGGCAGGCTCTCGGGTGCCCTATTAACCAGATCCTCACGAATGACAACTAGTGTGACGCCTGCAGGGCCAAGATTCTTCTGAGCTCCAGCATAAATCACCCCAAACCTCTTGACGTCAATCTTGCGGGCCATCAAGTCTGATGACATATCACATACTAATGGAACATCATCAGGCACATCTGGCCATTCATGATATTCAGTGCCATAGATTGTGTTGTTGCTTGTGATGTGAGCATAGGCGGCATTATCACTGAATGTGATGTCCTTTGGGATGTGCCTAAACTTGTCATCTGCAGAAGATGCTACAACATTGACCTCCCCATAGACCTTTGCCTCCTTGATTGCCTTTGTCGACCAAGTCCCCGTGTCCACATATTCCATTGGTTTTCCAGGGACTTGAAGGTTTGCGGGTACCATAAAGAACTGTGTTGATGCGCCCCCCTGAAGCCAAAGGACCTTATAATCATCAGGCACTCCCAAGAGTTCTCTCACCAGCTCAGTGGCTGCGTTGTGCAATTCGTCATATTCCTTCGACCTGTGTGATATCTCAATCACAGACATTCCTGTTCCCTGAAAGTCTAGAAACTCCTCCTGTGCCCTCTTTAATGCGGGCAAAGGCAGGGTTGCAGGACCGGGATAGAAGTTGTACACTCTCTTTGTCATTAATTTCGCCTCACTTGAGTTTGTTTATCGTAAAACCTGTCCAGACCTTGGGTTGGAAGAAAGTGCTCTTTTGAGGCATGACCTCGAAGCTTCTCGAGACCTCCTCTACCTCAGAAATACGTGTTGGGTTCATGAAAAAGACTGCTTGAGCCCCATTCTTGACTGCTCTTATTGACTCGTCAACTGCATCACCTATTCCCTTGATGTAGCTAACATAGCCTCCTCCTTTGATAGTTCCCTGAGCCAACTTTTCCTTGTCAATCCCAAGAACCTTGTCAAGGATCAATGAATGTAAGATTGCCACATCAAGTCGTCTATGGGCTTCGGACTTGTCAGGAAGAACAGAGTTCATGATGTTGGGGTCCTTGAGTGTCAGAGCATAGAATTTGCCATCATTCATGAACAGACCGAAACTATGCTTGCCCACCTCAAAGTCCTCTCTCATCAAGTTGAACATTGCTTCCTTGTTATCAAACTCATGAACTTTGAAATACATCTTGACTTCATTCAACAACCTCTCTCGCGAGAAGTCCTCGAGATTTTGGACCAACCTGTGAGTTGGAAGGATGACAAGTCCAGGATTTGATATATTTACGAAAGTCATCATTCTGTATTTTGCGGTTTCAAGGTCTGGGTTCTCCTTGGACAATGCCAAGGCAGTCTTGTATCTATGATGTCCATCAGCAATGATGACGTACTTGTCCTCCATGAGATCTGAGATTCTTTTTGTGTCCTGTCCATTGTTAATCATCCAGATACGATGTCTGACCCCTTCATTGTCTGTGATGTCAATTATAGGGTCATTCTTCATGTGCTTTTCAAGAATCGAATCAACTGTTCGCTCATGATCAGGATAAATTACGAAAATGAGCCCAAACTGTGCCATTGTGGCTCTTGAAAGGTTCAGCCTATCTTCAATATCTTTGGGCAATGTTTCCTCATGCTGGAGTACTCCTGCAAACTTGCCATCCTTGGGTGCTTCCTTGGCAAACTCTTCAAGTTTGATCAGCCCAATGAATCCAAATCTGAAATACTTCCTGCCTTCGATCTCAAAGTCTTGACCATAGACATAGAATGCATCTCTGTCATCCTGTTTAAGAACGCCATCCTCTATCCATTTGTCAAGATACTCTTTTGCCCTTGTGTACTGATTGTTGGTTTCTGTATCACAATCCTGAGGTTTGTTCTTAATTATCCATGCAATATTATACTCAGACAATGACTGAAACCAGTCAATCTTCTCACCCTTTATGATATCATAAGGTGGGGCAACGACTTTCGCAATATCCCCGACCTTATTTGGGTCATACCTATATGCTTTGAATGGCACTACCCTAACCATTGTTTTAACCTTCCCAAGGCTTTCTTTTGCTTTTTTACCCACCAAGACAGCCCAGTCTTGTTTGCAAGCTGTCATGCGAGCCTGTGCTGCCCGATATTGATGATATTATTATTCTTTTGTGAATAGCAAAAATGACATCATAGTTTCGTTTATGAGTGTAAAATACTAGTATTTGTTCACAAACGTCAACCTTAAATTAAGATGATACACGTGCACGAAGACCTTCATGGGGGTTTCATACAGTGGAATTCTGTGAGAAATGCGGCGCCTTGATGTTGCCCAAAAAGCAGCAAGGGAAAAAACCTGTTCTTGTCTGTCGTGAATGTGGACATGAGCGCAAGCTCGGTTCTACAAAGTACAAGGTTGAACAGAAGGTTCAACACTCACCTCGTGAAAAGATTGTTATCATAGAGGATGTCGATGTCCGTAGGGAAGAGTTAAGCGAGGATGAGAAGCGAGAACGGCGTAAGGCCATTCTAGAGCATTTTGAATCTGAAGATTGATGGTTATTCGAGCAATCTTTAAGTCTAGCTGTGAGTATATCATTGCATATTACTTGGAAGGGTTGAAGTAATTGCTGAATTTTATATCCATCCACGATAGGACTTTTGACTCGTGATTCCGGAGGTGTTGTCTACTAATGCCAGATGTAAATTTACATTACGATCTAAAGAAATTCATAATGAATAATGGAAAAGTCTCTGACAAATTGCGTCTCATAGCAGCTAGCTATGTGAAGTCAAAGGACGAGATTAACAGCATTCTATCAGAGATTGAAGACTTGTTGAATCCAGATGGTGGCATTCCTTTCGATATGGTGCCAGGTAATCCCAGTTGCGTAAAGGACACAGCTGAAGTCCTCACCCTAATTTCAAAGTTCAAGGATTCTCACAAAGAATTAATCGACAAGATGATTGAATTCCTTGTATCACGTCAAAAGGGCGATGGCGGTTTTGCAGAGGCTCTGAATCTAGACCCGTTTATTGCAGACAAATGGGGCGAAGACCGTGAGTGGTTCCCTGTTGGTGTCAGTCTGACTTGGCTGACCGGCAAGGCGTTGGAGGCTTTATGTCTTGCAGGATTTAATGATATTGAGCGTCTTCGCCGGGCCCGAGACTTCCTTGTATACAAACAGCATGAGGATGGTCATTGGCCAAACTATGAAGGCCAAGATATTTCAGACCCTCTTGCCACCGGAAACATCATTGCAGCGCTTCAGGCAGTTGGTGTTGATGAGAATGACAAGGTGTACAGGGATGGACGTGCAGCTCTGTTTCACCACCTGCAGAGTGCAGTTGAATCTGGCTCGACATGTGATATGGTTGACTTGTTAGCCATTGACGAACCAAAGAACAAGCGCGAAGCTGAAGTCATCAGAAATGGTATCAAGATCATTATCGAGTCTCAGAATGCAGATGGCGGCTGGTCTCACATAGGAACCAAGAAGAGTGATCCCGAACTAAGCTCTATTCTTGGATTTGTACTGAAGAAGCACTGGAAATCAATAAAATAGATCTTTGGTCAATTCAGGTGAAGATCATGTCTGAAAGAGTTGTGGCAGTTCAACGAAGAGGTCAGCAATATGTAGCAGTCGTGTTCACATCAGGGGGAATCTATCATTCATCATTGCCGCGTGGCAGTGAAAAAGAAGCCCTGAGAGCAGTGAACGCCTCTGAACTGCCAATTTCGGACAACCCTGAACATCTGAAAATATGCGATTTGATCTTCGATGCAATGGATGGCAAGACCATAAATGAAAGATCACTGATGTTTGACTTCTCTGACTTGACCGAGAAGGAAGTGAAAATACTAAAGACACTTCTCAATGTTCCTGCAGGCAAGACGATCACTTATGGCGAGCTGGCAAATGCGGCTGGCTTGCCTAGGGCTGCCAGATTTGCAGGTAATGTTATGGCTAAAAACAGATTTGCCCCTTTAATTCCCTGCCACAGAGTCATTGCATCGGATGGATTGGGCGGATATGGACTTGGTCTTGAAATGAAAGCCAGACTGCTAAGAAAAGAAGGAGCAATTAATTAATCCCTAAATTCGCGGATTCTTTTCCCATATCCTTTATCCCTAATATATCCATAATATATGCAGGGACCAGTAGGATGGATGTGATCGAATGAACCTGAAAGTACGCCAAAACGGGGAGATTGTTGAATTACGTAAAGTAGAACTGGAGCCTGTCTGTCCTCCACTTTATAGGACAACAATAGGCTACAATTCTCTAAAGCGTCTTGGTTATTCGATTTCATTCATTCGACCAAAAAAGAGCGCATCAGGGGACTTTGAAAGAATTCGCTATAACTTCATTGAACGTGGCGTTGTAACACGTCAGCTCGAGGAAGAACTAGAGCCTGATATGAAACGCGGAATTCTGAACCAGTTGCCGAGGGGAAACTTCAAGATAATCCTTCTATTGACTCAGATCCCGAGACGCGGAGTGAATATCCGACTTGACAAGTTCGAATACGAATTTTTGGGATGCATTCTAATGAGAAATAATGAAGTTCTTGATGTTGTCATGAACATAGCTCCAACCAGAGACATTCTTCTACCGATGTATGACTCACTAATGTCCAATGAACAGCCTGTTTCTGAAACAACTTAGATGTTTCTAGTGAGGGGGGTATATTTCTTCTCAGCCTCTCTTAACTCATTTCTCTTTTTCTTGGTCCGATATGCAGCGATGCCTGCTCTGCCAATCATGATGATCATTGAGATTCCTATCCAGATGAACCAGAAAGTCATGTCTACTTGCATTTGATCTCACATAGCACTGACCATATCATAACTTAAGATTGTTGTAGATGGCATTCAGAAAGAAAGTTCTGCAGGTTCTTCTACCTTGAGAAAGATTCCTTTAACAAGATTCTCTGCCTCTGAATACTCTGCTGGTTCAATGATTTCTTCACTTGAAGGAAACATGGCTTCAAACTCCTTGGTGAACCTATGCAACTTGAATCTCACATCAAAGGTCTCGCGATTGGCAACAAGAATAACTATCCTGATGTCTGTATGTTCAAGCATCAATGTGAATCCTTCATGGCTGATTGACCGCAAGAATCCTGACTCTCCAAGCATTTCACTTGAGAATGATGTGATTGCTGAGATGAACCCACTAAGGATCGAACTGTCCACGCTGATTGCTTCATCGAAATAGTAAACATATTCTGGCAATCCGGAATTTCGATTTATTGCGATAATTGCATGAATACTTGGCAGTGGAACTTCTCTTGGATAAATTGCTGGCTTGAATGCAGATGCTCGGTCCAGAATCCTTGCAACAATATCTGGTTCAAGGCTGATAGCCTCCTCTCCAGCCATCTCTAGTGTTTCCAGTCTTTGTGTGATTTCTCTAATCATTCCTTGATTGCCAAGAAGTCGCGCTAGACCTGCCGCTCTCTCAAGGTCGCCCTTAGCTTCAAGCAGTCTTGCTCGACATAGACGAATCTCACTTCTAAGGACCAAGCATTCAGCATAAAGCGCTTGAAACTCCTGTTCTTGAGCAATCTGTATCAAATCTGAAAGATGGTACTCTGCAATCTGAAGTTGCTTCTTATTAGATGTAGTAATATACTTCTCAATGTTGATTCGTACTATGTCCAATTCTACCCTGACCAACCATTCGAAAAGCTCCTTCTCATTTGCGATACTCAATGCCTTTGTCATCATCTCATTAGCTAAATTGATATCTCCCTCTTCAGCTTTGAGAATGCCCTGCGCATGAAAGACTGCGACCTGATCTTTGGGCTTTTCGGAAGACTCGGCAATCTGTATCGCAACCCTCAGAATTCCCCATGCGGTGGTCTGATCGCCTACTCTTGAATGGATCATGGCCTTTAATGCATAAGTTTCTACAAGTCCGATCCCGACCTTTGAGTCGAGCTGAATTGCCTGATTGAGATATTCCAATGCGCTCTCTGGATGCCCCAATAAAGCGGAGATCTCTCCCAAGTTCGTCAAGCAGTATAGTTTATGAGCGTCCATGTCCATTAGGTCATATGCCTTCAGGAAATAGTTGAAGGCGGCTTCCAGTTCAATATAATTCAACTTCATCTTTCCAAGATTATTCATGGCAACAGCAAGTCCAAGCTTGAACGATAGCTCCTCACTTAGTTCCTGAAGTTTTCTGAAGTGCTCCTCCGCTTGTGCAAACTTGCCAAGCAATCCACAGGTTGTGCCCTTGAGGTTCTCTGCAAGAGCCATGAATAATCGATGCTTCTTTGCCTTGGCCATATTCATCAGGGCATCTGCAATCCTCTCAGCTCTATGCATCTGCCCGACAATATTAAGGAGGTTCCCCACCACATATAGAGTAAACATTGTTTCAGTAAGTGGTTTCTCCACCTGCTCCGGATATGTGTCGAGAAGATTGTCAAATTCCATGAAGCAGAAGATCACACTGGTATCGCGTTCAGCTGCAGCCAGCATGACCTTCACAGTACTCAGTCTGACCTGATCACTAGGAGATGACTCACTATTAATGCTCTTTTCCATTATCCCATAGACCTCTCCGAGTCCCTTTGCATCGGAGATCACAGAGAGCGCGATGGCACGCATACTGAGCACTTCTATGTAATTCACGCCTGATGATATGAATAACGCTTCTGCAAACCTGCTTCTATTGAGACATGCCTCCATGCCCAAGGTGATTATTGAAGAGTCAGGGTTCTTCTTCATGCATTCTTTTGATGCTATGTCAATAACAATGTCAGTAAATGCCTTGAAATACTTCCCCTTAGTTGCTTTCTTCTTGGTTCTCTGAATTATCTTTTGCCATGGAATACTCTTTCTATCAGCGAGATGGGCAAACTCTGGAGGTATTTTTAAATTGCTCAACTATAACACTCTGGCCACTTTTTTGAAAACCGATTATAATAGGATACTTTTCGTATATTAACCAATTGATGCAATACTACAAAGATTGGGGTTCTGAATGAAAATAATTGGGAATCGCCTTGTAGATGAAGTTTATTAGCATGACTAGCAAGGTCTGATAACAGCCCTACAATCTGAGGTCAAATACAATGTTGGAAATTTTGGAGAAAGCTATTGAAGTCGGACAAAGCCTAGGCGCGCAATATGTTGAACTCAGAGGCGAATCTGGATTTAACGAATATATACAGATGGATGACTTTCGTGTAAATGCGCTTACCCAACGAGTTGAGCAGGGTGTTGCTGTTCGGGTCTTGGCCGATGGTGCTTGGGGATTTGTCACAACAAGTGATCTGTCATCATTAGATGAAGCTGTTAAAAATGCGACTAGTATGGCTCGTGCTGCAGCAGTTAGCAGAAGAGAACCTATCCAATTGACGGACGTTGCGCCTGTTGAAGATGTTGTAGACCTGCCCATTGCTAGAGATCCCCGCTATGTTCCAATCGAGGAAAAAATGGGTTATTTGACAGAAACTACCAAGTTCATCAAGTCCTATGATGTTCGAATCACTGCAGTGACTGTTAAGATTATGACCGCCTCTGGCCACAAGTATTTGATGACTTCTGAGGGCACGCGTATTCAATCCCGCATTATGCTTGTCTGGGTCTATCCCTGGGTGACCGGAAAAGATGGAACGCGGTTGAGTGCAGCTCGATATGAAGACGCCTCCACTCATCAGGGTTGGGAGTTTCTTGAGAAGATCGCAACTCCAGAAGAGATAGGAAAGCAGGTAGCTGAACGTGTCCGTCTGCAATTAGAGGGTGTTCCTGCAAAAGCTGGTTCATTCCCTTGTGTCTTAGGTCCAAGAGTAATTGGTGTTTTAGCACATGAAGCACTGGGTCATCTTGCTGAAGCTGATCTCACTGTAAACAGCGCATTCAATGGAAAGCTTGGCGAAGTAGTTGCTGCTGAGGGTGTCAATATGACTGATGATGGTACAATTGCAGGAAACTTAGGCACTGCACCATATGATGATGAGGGTGTTCCAACAAGCAGGGTCGAGATAATCAAAGACTCTGTTCTGACTGAACTAATGACAAACCGGGAGTATGCAGCAAAGATGGGTCTTAGACCCACTGGAAATGCAAGGGCTGAAAGTTATCTATATGTTCCTATAATCCGAATGAGAAACACATTCTTTGAAAAAGGTGATCACACTCCAGAAGAGATCTTCGAAGGAATCGACTTCGGATACTACTGTGCTGACTTTCGTGGTGGTCAAGCCCAAATGAATGCAAGCTTTCAGGTGGGCATACAAGAGGCCTATGAGATTGTTAATGGTGAGATTGCAAGGCCTGTCACTGATCTATCAATATCTGGGATTGCTACTGACTCGTTGTTTAAGATAGACGCAATATCGAAAGAAGACTTTCCATGGGAATTGGGAAGGTGTGGAAAAGGCCAGAACGCGTTTGTTGCATCTGGTGGCCCTCATGTGAGATTCAGCAAGGGCGGAATAACATTTGGAGGCAAGCATTAGGAGGACTAATTCATGACCGATGAGAATCTACTACTAGATCTGTGCGATTATATCGTCAAGAAGGGCAAGGAATTTGGCGCTACAGCGATTGAAGCCCAAGCCACGTCTATTTCAGAACTCGATGCACAAATAGAGCTCGCGCAAGTGAGCGGGGTCAATAGAAAAATGGTTGATGAAATCAGCATTCGATTATATGTTGGCAGTAAGATGGGTTCTGCATTTCTCACTAGTCCAACTAAAGAAGCTGCTGAGGATGCGATAAAGATGGCCATGGCCGCTGCCAAGGTCACTACCGAGGACCCCGACTGGACTGACATCCCCCATCCTGCCACCTACCGTGATATCCCAGAACTATGGAATGAATCCGTAGAATCGAGTGATCCTTCTGAAATTGTCAAGACAACCAATGAACTCATCACAAACTCAATTCAGGCTTTGGAAGGCCTAATACCCGCATTTGGTGGCAGCGGTGCAACTAGTTATCATTCAGCTTATTGCAATAGCAATGGAGTAAGCGTTTCGGAACGTGAAACCATAGCTTATGCCTTTCTTGGGGCTGTTGCACAGACTCGATCAGGAATGACACCTATGGTAATGTCATATGATATACGACGTGATTTGAATCTGAACTTGGAGGGCATAATAGATGAAGCGGCATCACTCTTGAAATTCTGCAAAAGCCAAGTGGAAGGAAAGAGTGGAAAGTACACTGTTGTTATGAGCCCTCATGCTTACAGCCAGTTGATGAATTTTACTCTCATCCAATCGCTTCGTGGTGATAATGTTGCAAGAGGCAAGTCTCGAATTGGTGATAGAATTGGCGAGTCGATAGCCTCTGATGTGATCAACATCTATGATGATGGGACGCACCCAAAGGGACTCTTTACAAGCAAGGCTGATGATGAGGGTGTGCCACGACAGAAGACACCATTAATTGAGAATGGTATACTACGATCCTTTCTATGGGATACATACTGGGCAAATAAGATGGGTGTCAAGAGCACTGGAAACGCAAGGCGGAACAAGCGTCAGGGGCTTGTTGAGATATCTCCAACCACCATTGTTGTCGAGTATGGGAAGCGCTCAATTTCCAACATCCTCTCTGAGATCGAGTTTGGGTACTACGTCCGAAATGTTCAGGGTGCCCATAGTTCTAATCCAGAATCTGGTGACTTCAGTGTTGTTGGCAACCCTGCAATTCTGATTCAAAATGGCGAAATGATGGGCTCAATCCCTGGTCTTATGGTTGCGGGCAATATATTCAACCTATTGAAGAATGTCAGGGAGGTTGCAAGAGAGCAGTCATTTTTAATGGGATTAATTGGTCCCGATATTGTCTTTGATGATATCGATATTATCGTGAAATAAAGAATGTTGGAGGTTTCATTGATGAACACTGCCCGTCAAATTGCGTTAGCCCTTATTCTACTCATACCTTTATTGTTTACACCAACCATGTCTAATCGCATGATCATTATGAATACAGGAGACATTACTCTTTCCAACTCAAGGGTGCAGATTGAGAGCTCGCTCCTTCTTGAACTGACCAGTACTAAGAAGCAAGCACTTGCTGATGGCCAACTTGTAAAGGCTCTTCTAGAGTTTGATCATGAACTATCCAGCAATGAAATTCGTGATGCTGAACTTTATGGTGTGAGTTTTGCAAGACGGGGGTCATCCATCATTCATATCGGAAGGGTGTATAGTGCCAAAATACCAAGTGCTTCAACAATTCAGGCACTTGAGTTGTTAGGTCTTGTTCGTGCAAGCTCTGGCTCAAAGCAGTTCTATCCCTCACTCACTACCTCAGTTCCTGCAATAAAAGCCCCTGATGTGTGGGAAAACCTTCAAGTTGATGGTAAAAGCATCGATGGGACCGGCACTCTAGTCGCAGTTATTGATACAGGCATCTCATGGTTACATCCCTCATTCTGGAGACCCTCAACGAGCCCCCTCAATGTCATTCAGAGTGGGTCAGACTACTATCTTGACATTGACAATGACTCCATTGCTGATGCTGATGAGGGTCCAATCAACTGCATCGAGGGCAGTGATGTTTCTTCAATAAGCATTGCAACGGATTATCTGTATATTGATATAAACAATAATGACAGATTTGACTTCACCGCTGGAGAGAGATGGCTTGGGGGCGTAGACTCCAATCATGATGGGATTATTACTCTTCCAGATGAGGATGCAGTGATTCTTGGCGAATCAAAAGTTGCTTATCTATATGATCAGTATACTGGTAATGTATATGTCCGTGGTGTCAATCTGACAGATGCGGCATTTGACTCAGACCCTCACGGGCATGGCACTCATGTGGCATCAACCATTGCTGGGGGTCAACCGGGATACACATCGATGGTGGGAGTTGCTCCAGGAGCGGACTTGTTGATTGTAAAGAGCCCCCTTGATTCTGCTTCGATCTTGGATGCCATTCATTTTGCTGTGAGCAATGATGCTGATGTCATCAACATGTCATTCTCAAGTTATCTTGGATTTCTCGATGGCACTGATATTGAAGACCTTGCCATTTCAGAGGCATTCAGGATAAAGGGAGTCCTGTCAACACTGGCTGCAGGCAATCTGGGTGGCAGGCCAAAGCATGCGATGTTCATTGTCAATTCCGGAACTACAGGTACAGCAACATTGAGTGTTAACAATCCTCCTCAGTACTCATTCGTGAACATACTCTGGCATAGCAATGATGACGATGAGCATATCCTTCTCACGAGCCCCTCGGATGATGAGCTTGATCTTGGGTCTTTCAAGCAGAACAAGAATAAGGCATGGTCAATCTCGACCTCCGAGATCAATGCTTACGTCTTCTTTGATGAGAGTCAGAGAGGCATTAACAGGGTCATTATTCAGATATCCGCAAGTGACTACAACTGGTCATCTGGCAACTGGCGGCTCTCTCTTTACAATCCGAGTGGAAGTGCAGTCACAGTTCATGCATACGCTTGGGATGGGGCTTGGGCTGGCTCGGGACTTCGTTTTCTAAGTCAGGTGACCTCCCAATATACGATAAGCTCACCTGGCACAGCAGATCTTGGGGTGACGGTTACATCGTATGACGAGTCTACTCATGACGCAAGCCCATCATCAAGCCTTGGTCCCAGGATTGATGGCGTGGAGAAGCCACAAGTCATTGCTCCTGGCGTTTCAATTAGAGCTGCATTAAACAGTCTTAGCAACCTGTGGACAACCCGCTCTGGAACCAGCATGGCTGCTCCACATGTTGCTGGAGCCCTAGCGTTGATCAAACAGGCATCAGGCGCAGCAGATGCATGGGTCGACTATACTGCGCTGATTCAGGGTGCTGGTGGTGCCAACAAACACTATTCTGAGGCCAATTTCAAATTTGGCTATGGCCTTGTGAATACCCTCTGGTCTGTTCAACATGCTCTAAATCAAAGCATTGATGCCGAAATCAATCTTAATGATTGGGCCGGAATCTCGCCATTAATCACAGACTCTGAAGACCCATCAATCAAAGAGAATCATGACATCATCTCGGTCTATGCATACATGGAAACCGATACAGTGAATATTGGTGTAGAGCTTAGGGGGGCTCCAGACCTAAGTGATGGGACTGTCCTGTCATTTTACTGGGACAATGATAATTCAGAAAGTACGGGAAATGCTGGGGTCGACTATTTGGTCAACATCACCCAGAGTGGCGCGATGGTATATGAATGGTCGGGATCACAGTTTATTCCATCATCACTCGTTGCCAGTACTTGGGTGGGCGACTCTGCATTATTCTTGAGTCTAAAGCGGCCAAACTCATTGCTGGGCTCCGCATCGGTTGCCACTCATAACACTTCATTGGCTGATATCGATAGTACAGAAAAATTCACTTTGAAATATCAGTGGCGTCCCCTTGTGACTGGGCTCAATCTCACAATCGATGATGGGAACCTGACTGCGACACTTCGAATGTATGATCGCGATAATCCCCCGTCAGACTTCTCGATCAATTGGGATTTTGTGGCTGGAGACTTCACCACCGTGTATTCATCATCAGTTTCTGGGCAGTCGGTGATCACTGTAAATATTCCCAATTACATTGAAGATTTAGGTCTTCCTCTGGATGGCGTGTCAAGTCTGATCTTCTCTGTGAAGTCTCTCAATGAATCGTACTCTCTGCCTCCTCTCTTGCTCTCACTAGGCGCTGCTCTTGAGATTAAAATCACCAGTGCTTACTTGGACAGCAACCAAATTCGAGTTGGTCCATTGATCAGCGAGAGCATCACTGGCAAGATAATCATTGAAGGCTATTCATTTGTTGAGTCTGTAAAACTGGGGCTGAAGGCTTCCTATGGTCTATGGCTCAACTTTACGCTATCAGGTTCCGAAGGCGTGTACAATATCGATGTTTCACCATCCTCTCTAAGTGCTGGAACTTATGAGGTATATGCAATAGTCAGCACACAGTTCGATACAACAATTGAGAGCCAATTTGAAGTGCTTGTAATCGTGGAAGATTATTCAAATCTGGTTCTCATTATTGCTGGAGCGTTTACTTTAATTATATCTGTAAAGATAATCCAGTCTCTAGCAAAGCGGAGGTCCAAATGATGAAGCTTGCAATCATTGGCTATGGTCCTGGCGGAGTGGCAGCAGCAGTGACTGCAAAGACATTCGCACGCGACACTGAGGTCACAATCATTACTGAAGAAGAGTCAAACGCACACAGGAGACCAGGCATTTCATTGGCGATTAGAACCCCCGAAACAGAAGTTCTTGATATTGATGATTGGTCTCTTGATTCTCTCAAGAAAAAGGGCATTAATGTGATGACAGGAACTAGAGTCATTGACTGCGATATGTCTTCAAAGACATTGATCACAAAAAAGAAGGATGGAACATCTCTCAATATCAACTTTGACAAGCTAATCATTGCAACTGGCGGCGTACCTATTGTGCCACCAGTTGACGGTGCTGACCTTGAAGGAGTATTGACAATCAAAAACATCTTTGATGCAAGAATGATTGGCAATAGACTTGACTCAATCAACTCAATAGTTGTCATTGGTGCTGGGTTCAGTGGACTTGAGATGGCTGAGCAATTTCATCGCTTGGGAAAGCAGGTCCACATTGTGATACGTTCACGAATTCTAAGAACCCTGCTGGAAGAAGAACTCTCGAATGAAGTATTAAAGAGAATTCCATCTTCCATAAATGTCCATATTGGTTCTTCAATCACATCAATCAATGGCAATGGTCATGTTGAGAGTGTGACGATTCAAGACAAGGAGATTCCCGTCGATGCTGTTATCTGCATGACTGGTGTTCGACCAAACATTGTAATTGCAGAGAAGATGGGTCTTAAACTTGGCCCCTATGGGGGAATTCTTGTCAATCATAAAATGGAAACCTCTAATCCAGATGTATATGCAGTGGGTGATTGTGCAGAGATAACTGATTCAATAACTGGCAAGACATTTCTCATGCCGGTGGCAAGCATGGCCGCTCGTGGCGGGCGCCAAGCTGCTGTTCTTGCTATTGGCCTAAACAAAGTCTATGATGATCTCGCCATTCGTTATCAATATGATCGCATTTTTTCCACCGATATCATCTCTATAGGTCTCTCATCAACCCTTGCCAATGATTTTGAAATAGAAACCAGTATTCATTATTTTGAGGACCCTGCCGAGTTCGCCAAGATTGCCCTTATAGCTGATAAGGATGGCAGACTAGTTGGTGGACAAGTTGTTGCCGCACGAATGGGTGCAAGGATTGGATATCAGATATATAGCGGAATTAAGAGGGGTGTGAAGGTTTCCGAGGAACCACTTCTGAAACCTCGATACACACAGCTTCATGAATTACTGGAATCAACTCTTGGTCCTATACGATCTCTGGAGGACTAGAAGATGGTGGTGGTCCCCTACCATCATCTATCCATTGGGGCTCCCATTCGCGATGCTTCTTCTTACCCCCAATGAACCTCTTGAGTCCTACATATCCAAGACTTATTCCAATAACACCTAGAAGTCCCAAGAGCACAGTCATTAAAACAGTGTCCTCTACGGGTCTTACTGGAATCAGAAATTTCTCTATAACCTGCTTTGTGTGCCCTGCAGAGTCAATAGATGTGATATTCAACATGTAGAACCCTGCACTGGGTATATCAAAACTCATGGCGAATTTGTATCCTAGTGATTCATCGACTGGTCCCACAATCTTAGTGCCATTTGGCAATTGCAGCGTAATACTGACATCAACCAAGTCCTCATCAAAGATGTAAGCGGTCACATTCCCTCTATTATCACTACGGTTGATATTTACAATGACATTCAAGACTCTTGGTGCTTTTGTAGTCATCTCATTGGCGACATTTTCCAGGAGTCTTAGATTGTCAGCACCTGCTTTGATAGCGTCGTAGATTGTAGTGTCATATAGCGTTGACCCATCTGAAATGGCAATTACTTTGCCCTCTCCAAATTCTGCATAGGCGATTAATGCATGTGTTCGAGCGCTATCAGTCCATAAGAGTCCTTGAGCACCGGCCACTGAAGGATCAACACTTAATGTGCTGCCATAAAGAATGTAAAGGTCCTCGACCCCCTCAGTAAGAGAATGGTTTTCCACAGCTCCTCCGTGGTTCGCTCCATACACTCGTCCAACATATGCTGATGAACCGACGCCTATCTCATATCTCTCACACTGAATTCCAAAGGGCTCTAGAATCTGATTATACGAGTCAATGGCAAAGCTTGCAACTTGAGTTGTCGAGTTGTAAAACTCTGAAAGAATCAATAATGTTCCTCCCTGCTTGACGAAACTATGAATAGCTTCAATCTCCTCTTCCGAATATGTAAGCTCTGTGTCCATGATCATGAATGCTTCATGCTTCAGAAGAGTTTCAAGTGTGATGGTGGCAGGGGCCTCAACACTGCCCAGCTCTTCCATTACTATTCCCTGTTCTCTCAAATATTCACCAAAGTATCTATATGAATCGGGGCTGTCTGGATCTAGGCTTGAATGGTGAGAACTATCAACCAGGAGCGATCCACCATAGGTGGTGACTCTCAGTTTCAAGTCCATGGATGCAATTACTGCTGAGTCTTCCTTTAATTCAAGAACTCCGAAATAATTTCCAATTGCACTGAGTGGGAGGTCTTCTGGGATTGCTAGACCAATGCTAAAGTATGAATATCCTTTGGAAACACCCACTTCATCATCAACTTCAATGAACGCACTCGCATTGCCTGAAGTCGTGATTGTCAGTTGCCCTCTGTCAATCTGAGAAATGACAGTCACATTTTGCGGCTTGCGTGTTTCACCATAGACAAAGACATTAGTTCCATCAGGCAACACTGGAAATCGCCTTGGGCTCATGATTGTAATGGGATCAAGCTCAAGCAATTCTGCTGCCCTTGACACATTTGCAAGACCCCAACCTTGGGCCATTGGGTCTTCATTGAGATCAGTAGCACCTTTCATCAAGGCTAGCTTTGCCTGCAACGGCGTTAGAGTACTGTATTTGTCCTTCAGTAGAGCGACCAGACCTGCTACTTGTGGTGCAGAGGCTGATGTGCCCGAAAACAGGGTGTAATATGGTCCAAAGTCATCATCTGGTGGGTACTCAAAAGGATCTGACGAATACCAGCGTCCAGAGAGAACTTGATAGCCCGGTGCTACAATATCTGGCTTTGCAAATACTCCCTTGGGTTGCTCAGAAACGAACTCAACAGGTCCCCTGCTGCTGAAGTCCACCACACCTTGATCTGCAACGGATGCCCCAACTGTGATTGCCTCCTCAACAAGGCCTGGGGAGTTTATTGTGTTTGTGGCAGGGCCGCTATTTCCAGCAGCAATAACAACAGTGACGCCTAATTCAATCGCGCTCTTCACTGATAATATGGTGGAATCAAGTGAAAGAAGACCATCGGTCCAGTCTCCCCCAACACTAATACTAATTACATCCACACCATAGTCTGCAGCATACTCGATGGCCTGAGATAAAATACTGTTGTCAGCTGACCCTTCTGCATCTAGCGCCTTAATTATCAACAGGTCTGCTCCAGGAGCCATTCCTGAGTGGTTGAAACCTGTGTTTTTTCCAGTCCCTGCGGCAAGCCATGCACAAGCTGTTCCATGACCATTATCATCATATGCATCAATCCCATCTGATGGGTCTAGATCATCTAAATTATTTATGAAATCCTTGAATCCTATTATTCTATTTTGGAGGTCTGGATGATCTCCCATAGCACCTGTGTCAATAATTGCAATTGTTACATCACTCCCATTGTATCCTTGATCCCATAGATCAGTGGCCCCGAGCAACTCATCTGAGTGAATGTATCCCTCTGGTGTAGATATGATCCAATCGTTGTGTTCTGTCAGTGGTAGAATAGTCTTCTTGTCATCCAGAGCGATTCCAACCAACGATGTAACACTTTCCAGCTGACCAAGGACATTTCTGGGCACATATGCTGAAACCATTGGTATCAGATGGAAAACATGCCGCACTTCTATACCCGGAATATCCATTCCCTCTATTATCTTGGAGATGTCATTAAATTTCATCCCATCCTGAAACTTCATAATTATCGGAATCTTTCCGTCAGGGTTGTCTGTCACAAAATCCTCAATCTTTGGATCAATGAAAACCCGGGCTATTTGGGCTGACGAACTCCTAGCACTTGTGAGTAATATAGGGTTCGGAGCAATAAGAAGCCCCATTATCAGAAGGGCCGCTAATCGTGTTTTGTTTAGTAGTGATAGTGACATTTTTGTGCACTGAAAAGACCTATGTAATGAAGATAAGATTTTGCGTGGGCGCGTTGAATTTCATATTAACCACTCATAATTGCCGAGCAATGAAGTCATATTCAAATAATGGGATATTTCCATAGGACAATGGTCCAGAATATAACAGGATGATAAAAATGGGTGAAGGTCAGTACAGACGCAGGTTGCAATTGAAACACTTCTTTGAAGATAGACAAACAGGAGCAAAGCGCAGGACTTGGATGGAGGTACAATTTCAAAGTCCTGGACGAAGCCCAGAGGGATGGGTGAATGATGGTAAGATTCGGATATCTCTTGGTGAAGACAGCAATGTCAAAGGTGCCTTTCTTCTATCAATTGATGAGGCATGTCGATTAATGAAGGTGCTGGAGTTAATAGTGGCGGAGCATGAAATTGAAAAGGCCCGTCTTTGGTCAGAATAATCTCGGTATCCGATAGCGATATTGGGCTCCTTCTTTTGATTTTGTATTGCTGAATCTATTGTAAAAGAGTATTTATTTCGCAAAGTATTCTATTTTCATTGTAAATTCATGGAGGAAAATAGATGACCGGCCAGCCCTTTCCAGAAATAACCCTGTTGATTGACTTTCAATTCCCTGGCAGTGACCTCATTGCGGTGTTGCCTTATGTAATTCCTTTGCTGTTCATAGGTCTGATTCTACTACTCTATCAAAGATATATGGACCATGAGAGTATCAAGAGAAACATTACACTATTCTTTGGAATTGTCTGCTTTTTGACATCGATTCTACTTGTAATATACGGTGGATATGGGTCTTATTGGTGGGGTCCCGAAGAATTGACATTCGGTTCTTGGGGCTATTTCATTGCAGGTCTTCAATGGATGACTGACACACTATTTGGCTCTGTGATAATTGGAACTGCATATGTTGTGATTATTGCTGTGCTGTTTACACTTTTATCCATGCGGGTGATTGCCCCTCCTGATCCTGACTTTCAACGCCTTAATAATGAACTCAAAGAGGTCCGGTCAGAATATGAACAAGTACGAAAGGCGCTGCAGGAATTGGAAGCTGAGAATAAGAAACTGAACGAGTTTCTATCACAGAAAGAGGAGGCTTTGTCCAGTCTTGATCAAGAGGTTTCAAGTCTAAAGGAGAGCATTCAGGAACGAGAGGCTGAGATTGCCAGAATAACAGCAACTATGGCGGCTCCTGTTGACACCTCTGAGATTGAAGCAGAACTTCTCCAGACTATTTCTGCTAAGGACCAGACAATCAGTAACCTGCAAGATAAGATTCAGGAACTCGAGGCTGAACTTGCAGCAAGTTCAACTGCTCCCACAGTCGAGTCTGATGTTCTTGCAAATCTGCGCAAGCAAGTGGAGGAACTTCAAAGCAAGATGGAGGAGTATCAGAAGCGTTCTCAGTTTGCGAATGATGTTCTTGATAGCGTAGTGACCGAGTTTGCCCAATTGACACAACAGATCTCATCAAGCAATATTGATCCTGCCTCTCAGCAAGTGCTTACAGGCTTACTGGAGGCTCTAGGGAAATCAATTGACAAACTCACAAGTCCCCCTCCAGACAAGCCAATTGAAGAGCCTCGTGTGGAACTAATCGGCGCAGTCATTTTGATGCATGACGTAGTTGACACAATTAAGAAAATTATTCGTCAGACAAGTTAGGGGGAATATTCTCCCCCTTTTCTCGTATTGCGAAAAACAGTTTACTTTTTAATTAATCAGATGATGATATTTCAGATCATGTTTGGAATGACTTATCGATAATGGGGGCAAAACTAGACCATTTCAACTATATAACTCATTTTTTCTTGATACAGGGTAAGTATAACCATGTTTTACTCCTTTATGATGCGCATATCTGATATTCCATTATCAATATAGTCGTAACCCTTAAATGATAGCGTGCGCGCAAAGAGATACAATCACATTCAAAGTAGAGAATGTGTTATGAGGAGAGGTACCCGCTTTGACCCCGGGGATATGTGTTCTAGGCGGGTGCTGGAGAATGGTATGCAAAAGAGAGGTAAGACCATATACATACGGCTTGCCCGCACACTCTCTACAAAAGAAGTGAGGAGAAAGAGTAACAATGAGCAAAGCAAGAAAAATTGCAGTTCTGCTCTTCGTGGCCGTTCTTACATTTTCCATGTTTATGGCCCCTGTAGGTCCTGTGGCCAGAGCAGAAAAAGCTCCTGCTCCTGTGCTCTCTCCAAAAGCTCAAGAACAGGTTGAACAGTGGTACGAAGAACTGGCACAGCCAGGCTTCACCGCTAGAATAGACCCGCTCTTGGCCGAATGGATGGAGACAGGGGACCTGAGCGACATGGTCGTCACAAAGCAGAATGGCGATATCCGCGCTCTCGTTGTGGCATCTCCCAATGTGGACGTTGATGCCGTCAAAGAGATCGTGAATGTCGACTGGTTTGTTGACCTTGTCATAATGAAATCATTTGCAGTTTCAGTGTCATCACCCGACCAACTGAACAAGCTCGCTGAGCTCAAGGGCGTCGGCATCATTGACGCAGATGTGTCAAGAGTGCCAATCAAAGACGACTTGGCTCGTGAGATCGACAGCTTGAATCTCGGTACGCGTGCTGTCGATATGGACATAATCAAAGAGGTTGTTGACGCAGACACAGCATCCAGCACATTCAATGTGAATGGTTCTGGCGTCACTGTGGGTCTGATCGACACTGGTACAGACTTTGGTAACCCAGTTCTTCAGGATGCCTATAGTATAGACTCATACGATCCGACAGGTGAGGGTCTAACATTTCTACAGATTGCAAACACTACTCCAGTTGATAACATCACTGAGTGGGTTGCAGCAGGTAACTTACTGACCTACACCAACGCAAGTGGTACATTCCTGAACGTCACTGGTTGGGATCCATTGCTAAACAATGGTGGTAGCCCACGATACCTCTACGGTGATGGTGATCCATCCCACCCATACTACAGCAGAGTCGGCTTCATCTGGCTCTATGCCTACTACTGGGGTATCGACATGGGTGACATCCTTGATTACATTATCAGGGATTGGAAGCTACCTGACCCAAGCAATGTGAATGGAAACTACACAGTCAACTGGGTGTTCCAGCAGCACAGCTCACCATACGCTAAGGTGTTCGCACCCTGTCTGGTGTACAACTCCACAGCTGATAAGCAGTACAAGCTTATAATCAACTGGGAGGACGCAGCTGGATTCACTGACATGTGGGACGGTGCAATCTACTACGAGGCATATGATCTGACAGACAATGCCACTCGTGATGCAATCGTTGCACAGTTTGACTGGGACTTTACCGATGATGAGGTCTTTGATCTTACCAACCCTGTCGTTGCCGCTGACATGAATGGTGACGGCGTTGACGACTTCAGCCTTGGTGCACTTGCCTGGCTGTATGATGGTTCTGGTTGGTTTGATGACGACCCAATGTTCCACGGCTTCAGAGACGATGGTATGGCCTTCGGTCTTCTGACAGATGATGGAAATCACGGTACTGCCACAGCAAGCCACATCGCAGCTCAAGGCATGCAGTGGTACAACGAGGACAACAAGTCTTACTTCAACATGGAAGGTATTGCACCTGGTGCTAAGATCATGTCTGTCCGCGCTCTGTCTGGACTTGCAGACTATGGTGCCTACCTATGGGTCTGTGGTTTCGATCTAAATGAAACATCTGGTGAGTTCTACTACACTGGTAATCACAAGGCTGATCTTGTTTCCAACTCTTGGGGTTGGGTGACTGAGCCATCCAGTCAGTTTGACTATCTCTCACTGACTTGGGAGGTCCTGTCTTCACCTGGCATCCTTGATCCCAGCTATGAGGGTGTACTTCATGTCTTCTCTGCTGGCAACGAAGGCGCTGGATACATGACAATTGGACCACCTGGTTCAGCTGCAGGCGTCTTGACTGTTGGTGCTTCCACAAGCAGCCACTGGCTCGAGTATCTCTACGGTCCTGATCAGATGGACTATGAGAGCATTGCATCATTCAGCAGCAGAGGTCCATCCTTCGATGGATATCCAAAGCCTGATGTTGTTGCACCTGGCCTTGCAGGCTATGCCGCAATTCCATGGTACTACTCATACTTTGCAGGCGGTTGGAGTGCTGGTCCATGGTGGAATCCAGCTTATGAGGCCAACTACACGCTCTTTGCTGGTACAAGCCAGGCAGCTCCAGTTGCAGCTGGTGTTGTTGCACTACTCGTTGAGGCACTCAATGACAATTCCGTTACCTGGACTGCACCAATGCTGAAGACAATCATTCAGAGCACAGCAACTGATCTTGGCTACAACCCCGCCGAGCAGGGCTTTGGTAGAGTCGATGCATATGATGCAATTGACTTTGTTGTCAATGGAGGTCTTGTTGGAGCCACAGTTGATTCATACAACTACTTCATGCAACTACTTGGCGATGCTTGGGCATACTGGGGTATTCTACCCAGCTCAATCATGGGATACACTGTTAACAACACTGCTACACCTCTAGCGTCTGACATCTACGATGGTGGAATCTACTTCGGAGAGGTCTATCCTAGTGATACTGCCACTGTGCACTACAATGTGTACACTGCTGCAGGCAATATGTTTGACACTCCCGAGGCCTATGCTGGTCTTGGTGCACAGTCAGCATACTACTTCATTGAAGGCGACACCTTCACATTTACCGATGTGACATTCTCCTACAATGACACCGTCATGAAGGACGAGCAGATGTATGGATACTACAACCTCAGTGCAGCAATTGGTTCAGCTTTCGACACCGCATTGGCCAACTACAACTACATGACTGTAGCAGTATCATTTGATCCTGCAGATCTCGATGCTGGCAACCCATGGATGTTCCTCTACGATTGGGAAGATGTCAATGGTGACGGAATGCCCAACCTATGGAACGCCACAAGTGGTCAAGGCAACGAGCTGACAAGAATCACATCAGCCTCTGATGATGGCAATACCAACATCATCCCATTCGGAGTGACTGCCGCTAACTTTGAGGCAGTACTAGAGGGTAATTTGACTCTGGTCATTCATGACCCACTATTTGACACAGGTGTCACTTGGTGGAACACCACTGGTAATCCATTCACCTGTACAGTCACATTCTGGGACACAACACCTGCACCCATCGTATTTGCTGATGGTGGTGCTAGTTATTCAGTCAACATTACCTACACCGCTCCGACTGAGTATGGTATCCACACTGGCTATGTCATGATTGGGTCCTTAATGGTCCCATGGTCAGTAATGGTCAAAGCCAACATCTCAGCTGCTGAAGGTGAGGTCAACACAATTGTGCCTAACACCAACACTGAGTTGCGTCCATATGACAATGCAGTCTGGGGTTGCATGGAGTCAGATCCAGATGACTGGGACTTCAGAACCTACGCAATCCATGTGCCTCATGAGAATGCCAGCTACCTTGGTGTCCGTGTGATCTGGGACAACACAGGCAACGACATGTATGTTGCAGTTCTAGACAACACGAACTTCATATTGGGTGAGGGTTCAGCTAAGACCCCAACAACCACCGCAGTACTTGCAGAGATTGATGGAATTGGCGACTACTACCTGTTCATGCACCCAATAGGGCTGAACGGCACCGACAGGCTGCCAGTCAACTACACATTAGAGGTAATGTGGTACGAGTCACTGACTGCACAGGATGTGATTCTAAGCTACACAGCCAATGATGTGACTGAGGCCCAGGCTGTTGCTGATGGCGACACCCTTGTTGGAGACCATGTCGTGATCAACGCGACCTATCCTGAGTTCAACCTACCAAACATGCCAGAGTTTGAGGTGTCCGATATCCAGATTGGATTCCTCTCAGGAATCTTCTTCGATGAGGTCGGCACACTAGTCATACCTGATTCCAACTACAACCCATTCTCGGGTGCTCCAGTACAACTTGACCAGTTCGCCTGGATGAAAGTTGATGGAATCAAGGAGGGTGACAATGTCGCAGTAACTGTTGACTTCACAAATGGCGACTGTGACATCATGGCTTGGTGGGCTGATACTGACAACTCCACATGGACATACAACAACAACCTACTCGGAGATCAGATGGCCACTGGTGCTAAGCCAGAACATGGTTCATTCACTGCTGACCGCTCTGGTTCAGTAATGTTCGGTATCTTCGACTATGACTTGGAAGAGGGTTCCTTTGAGCTCATCGTGGACACCCGTGTTGGTGTATACGAGTCCGCTGATGGCGCATCTGTGACCTACGATACATACCAGTTCTTGAAGAACGGTACTTTCCAGGTCCAGATTGTCGCAGACACTGAGACCAACATTGGTTTTGAAGTGAACCTGGCCGCTCTGACATTCCAGAACTTCTTTGCACCCAAACTGACTGGCGTTGATGTCAGCGTGTCTGGTGCAACAGTAACTCTCACTTGGAATGCAACCGACAAGAACGCAGGCGATGATCTCTACTACGAAGTACTGCTGTCATCCGACGGCGGTCTGACATACCAGCTACTTTCCAAGAATCTGACCGATACAACCTACACGTGGGACTCAACCGGATTCTACCAGAAGGACACTTACCGCTTCATGGTGAGAGTCTACGACAATGATCCAACTGTTAATCCATCTGTTGCAACTGGATACTGGATGGGTCTGTCTGACTCCATCGAGAGCGATACCTTCACAGCTGGTACCGTGCCTGTGCCCACACCGACCACAACTCCACCACCTGAGACTACCACCACAACACCCGTGACTGGTGGATTAGACCCGATGATTCTCGGACTCATTGCTGGTGTTGGTGTTGGTGTCGTTGTCGTGTTGATCCTCTTCCTCGTGAAGAAGCGATAGGCCTAGCACAATTAGCGGGGACGAAAGTCCCCTACACTCTCTTTTTTTTCTTTAATTTGACTTTGCTATTTCACGCTCATATCTGTCTGCAAAAGTGAAATTTAGAAAGCATAATTTCTACGAAAACCATTCTGATCAGAAAGTTCTAGCATGACAAGCAATCGTCAAACTCTGGGACTTGTCAAAATAATATAATGCCATGATTAGCTATGTTTTATCATTTTTCAAATGATTCTGATACAACAATTTCAACAAGATCCCGTCTGGGTCTCTTTGCTGGCAGTGTTCCTTGAATCTGTCCAACTGGAATTATAGATATAGGTCTCATATTGCTGGGAATATTAAGAACATCAACAACCATTTCTTCAGCAAATGCACCTACCCAGCAGGCTCCATATCCCATCATATGTGCTGCTAGCAATAATTGAAGAGTTAGCGCTGCTGTGTCTTGGAGAACATATAGAAATCGTCCTCTGTCATGATAACGAGCAGCTGATTCATCTGGAACTGCACAAATCACAAAAACAACCGGTGCTGATGCCACAAATGATTGTCCAAGAGCAGCTTCTGCAAGTTGTTTCTTCTTCTCATTGTCTTTTACCACAACTATTCTCCATGGTTGCATATTGCCAGCTGATGGTGCAGCAACAGCCACTTCAAGGAGTCTATTGATACCCTCATCGTCAATAGTCCCAGACAGTTTTCTGACTGAAACCCTACTAGTCAGACTATCAAGACATTCTCTACTCATTATTCAACACCTCTGGATTGACTATATTTGGGGGTCTTTCGCCTTTTAATGCAGTGATTACGTTCTCTGCGACCATTGTTGACATTTTTGATCTAGTCGCAAAGCTGGCACTTCCAATATGAGGGACAAGCACAACATTCTCAAGTTTCAATAATGGGTTATCCATGTGAATAGGCTCATTTTGAAACACATCAAGTCCTGCCGCACCGAGATGGCCTGACTTTAGACTCTCCACTAGGGCCCTCTCATCAACCACTGCACCGCGAGAAGTATTGATAAAGATAGATCCCTTTTTCATCATAGCAAACTCTCTCTTACCAATAAAGCCCCTAGTTTCATTGGTCAAAGGAACATGAATAGAAATAATATCCGATTCTTGTAATAGGGTGTCCAAGTCAACTCGTGTGGCGTTTAGCTCCTTTTCGACTCTCTCAGTCCTCTCGTTGCTACTTCTTGTTGTATAGAGCACTCTCATTTCAAATCCCTCGGACCTTCTGGCCACTGCCTCTCCAATCCTCCCGAGTCCAATTATTCCCAATGTTGCACCAAAGATGTCATTTCCCAGAAGCATCTGGGGCCCCCACGCAACTTTCCAATCACCCCTTCTTACGAATCTCTCGGCCTCTCCAATTCTACGAGAGGCTGCCATGATTAATGCCCAAGTAAGGTCGGCAGTAGTTTCCGTAAGGACGCCTGGCGTGTTGGTCACAATTATCCCTCTTTCAGTTGCTGCTTGAACATCAATATTGTCATATCCAACTGCATATTGCGATATGACCTTCAAATCATCAAGGCAGCCCATCAGCTCTGCATCAATTGGGTCTGAGAGAAGACTTACTAGGCCAACACACCCTTTAGATCTCTCAATTATCTCTTTCTTAGATGGTGGCATCTTATTCTCCCAGATTCGCACATCAAGTGCTCCTTTCATCATCTTTATTCCTGATTCGGGAATCATTCGAGTGACAAACACCCTGTCCAATTCTATGACCTCATTACAACAAATAATGTTTCGATTATTTCTCCTTTTCTGATAATTAGTTGCTGGAACTGAATTGTTTCTAAGAATAGGTTTAGCCACTATTTTCTCTCGTTTCTGCTGCGTTTAACCGATTGCTTATATTGAATGGGAAAGAATTATAATCAGAGAATGAGAGTTTTTCATCATGATGGGGTGAATTAATTGTCTATTGACCTTCCAAGAAGTGCAATTATTGTTTTGAGCAGACTGGCAAAGGATGGTCCAATGACCCCCAAGGACATCAGTCAAAAGGTAAACTTGGCACCGCGCACAGTTTCATTTGCTCTTCAAAAATTAATGAATCAAAATCTGTGTCGAAAGATTCCTAACCTTAGGGATATGCGACAGCCGCTCTATCTTGCAGACATCGACAAGACTCGTGAACTCCGTGCGAAATATGAGCATGTGTTTAGACAGTTCTTGATGTAAGAGTGTGTTCTTAATATTTCAATATTCTAACGACCTTCTTGCCAATGCATTGTAAAGAACTCTCTCATCAATCATTAGAGTTAATAGTCACTCGTATTCAACAAGTTTTGGTGTGTTAAAGAATGGCTCATGAAGGATTAGCATTGACACTTGTCATATTGGGACTAATTCTGATCCTTGGTTTCCATCTTGGGCCAAATCGAGAAGTCCGTGCTGTTAAACGGATGGAAGGAAAAATCATGCTAATCCCTTCTGCCATAATACTATTTGTCTTGGCTGCTATAGTCTACAGTGGCATTATTGGCTGATTATTGAAACTCCAATTCAAGAAGCCTACAAAAAAGGCCTGCAGATATCAGATCAGCTGTTGAACCTGGGTTTAGTTGATTCCCATTATATGAGAGCAATATATCGAGTTCATCCAATTGTTTCTTTTGGAATCTACTCCCAACTACTTCCATCGCTTTCTCAGTCACTTTTCTGGCCATTTCTAGTCCTGCCTTCTTTACGATAAGGCCATCGATCTGATTTGCAAGCAGCCATATAAATGCCTTAACAACCGCCTCCTCAATGTCATCAAGCCCTGTAGAATTCTCTTTTAGATACGGCAAGACATCATCCAAAACAGTTGAGTAATGAACAGACCATTCATGAGATATTGTGTCAACATTCTCTGAAATCTTAAAGAGCTGAAAGAGTGTTATCTTATCCTCACGTAAGTTCTCATAGACATTAGGATTGTCGATGTCATACCTTGAATGGATTTCTGTCCAGTTTCTAATTGCTTTGTTTTGATCTCCTCTGCTCCCATCAATCGTGTGAAACACTTCGTATAAAGCGATAGCATCTTCATTTGTGGTATTTTCTAATATGAACGCCAGCCACTTTCTAAAACCATCTACAGTGAACTCTCTTTTCTCATGAAGGAGAGCCCCTGCAGCTGTTGCCAACGGGATGTAAAGAATAATTGTTCCCAGCAATGTATTGCGTTTGTTTAATCCTTTCAAAACGTCAAGAGCACACTGCTTTATCAATTGACCTAATTCAAGTTGTTCGAGTGGGATTGCATCATTTGAGAGATCATACCCTCTCTTTGCAGCACTGTATAGCCCTCTATTTAGAAATGATGCACTGGCCAGAAAATGCCTGTAATCTGTATCAGAGAATCTTCGCTTTCTACTTACATTTCCAGGTTTGGGTGAGCTGACTTCAAGTAGAACAGACAGCTGTCCGATGCTAGAAACTCTCCATGCTATTTCGTTCATTACAACACTTACACATCTCTAATCGTTTTAGATGTAGCGGAAGGATATTTTAGGAGAATCTACATCTCAAGCATGAACAATCATGAGTCTTTCAGCACGTCTTACATTCTCCCAAGTTGGTCTTTTCATAACTATTCTGGACTATCTAATAGTCAGGGGCGCTTTTGTTGTTCTTACTTATGGTCTCCTCTGGACCTCTCCCGGAGCATTTCTTGCTATTGCTCTTCCATTGCCTGCAGTGATTGTAATGGGATTTACTGCTTGTGTGATCTCCTATGCTTATACATATCTAGGACTCTGGATGATGGACCATGATCTCTACATTCCTGGAGCAATAATTGTATTTCTTGCAGTGTTAGTGGCACCTGCAATATTGGCTGCATATTCTTGGCTTGCCTTTTAAAATATCAAGATCAAACTAACCTTGTCAGTATCTTTGATGCATGACCCTTAAGCACAACATCTGCCACGCCATCCTTGTTAGTACCATCCAAATTAATGAGAATCACTTTGGCACCCGAGTTCTTTGCTAATTGTGGAAGATAAGCAGCAGGATATACGGTCAGACTTGTTCCGATAACAAGCATGAGGTCAGTTGACCTACAGATCTCAATTGCCTCACTCATTGCGCTTTCGGGCAGCGGCTCGCCAAAGAGAATTGTTCTGGACTTAATGACACCGCCGCAGCTATCACATATGGGAGGAATCTCGCCTTCAGCGACTCGTCTATGAATCTCATCACCATAGAATTCCTTATTGCAACTCATACAGAAGGCTCTTTGATAGTTTCCATGCAGCTCGATAACTCTCTTGTTTCCTGCCACTTGATGAAGATTATCTATGTTCTGTGTGATGACTCCAATTAGCTTTCCCCGCTCTTCAAGTGTTGCAAGTGCAAAATGAGCTGGGTTAGGCTTGGCCTTTAGCAGGACTTTTGCAAGCTCTCTTCCCATAGTCCAGAACTTGGATGGGTCTCTGATGAAACTATCATATGTGGCATATTCATGCGGGTCGTATCTCTCCCAGAGGCCTCCTTCTGATCTGAAATCGGGTATGCCTGAGTCTACACTTATTCCAGCACCAGTGAGAGCTGAGATTTTAGAAGACCTCACTATCATATCTCGGGCGATATCTATTGAATCATCATCTGCCATAATGAGTCTTGATTGAACATATTCTCAAAAGTCGTTTTCGGTTATGTCAGTTTATGAACAGGTCGAAAGCTTTTTTTGTATAACTCCTGCTGATTGTATCTAGAATCACTTGGGCATTTCCAAGCCAATTTGAGATCAGACATTTTGTGCGTATTTGCTAGTTGGTACTTTCATCAACCAATTACAGAGTGATAGAATAATGCAGGACGAGGAGAATACAGAGGAGGCGGAGTCAATGGGAAATGAAGACCAGAATGTGACTGTAGAGAATGATGTCATTGAGATAACTCCCATTGATGAGAAGGAACTTGCTCTAGAACAGGAGAAGAAACGTGCTGATGAGCTAGAAGACCGTCTTCTCCGAGTACAGGCTGAATTTGACAATTTTAGAAAGCGAATGGAAGGCCGATTTCAAGAAGTCGCTAAATATGCAAGTGAGAATATAATACTTAAGGTTCTAGAGATTGCCGACAACCTTGAGCGAGCCGTCGAGGCAGACTTTGAGAGCGACCCCAAATCTGCAAAAGAGGGAGTTAAGGCAATTCTCCTTCAAATTGAACAGCTGCTCTCTCGCGAAGAGGTTCGTCCTATCGACTCACTTGGAAAGCCATTCGACCCCTATTATCAGCACGCAGTGTCCACAGTCAACAATCCTGATGAGCCTGATGGAATAGTCATTAAAGAATTTCAACGTGGTTACATGTTGAAAGAGAAAGTGCTTCGTCCTGCTCTAGTGGTTGTAAATAGACACGAGCTTAAGGAAGAGAGAACTCAAGATGAAGAAGAAAGCCCTGAAAAGGAAGGTGATTAGAAATGTCAAGAATTGTGGGGATTGATCTCGGAACGACAAATAGTGCCATTGCATACATGGAAGGTGGGAAACCAACCATAATCCCAAATGCTGAGGGAAAGCGACTAACACCATCTGTTGTTGGCATAACTCCTCAGGGTGAGATTGTTGTAGGTGAACTTGCCAAGCGTCAAGCTGTGTCCATGCCCGATCGCACAGTTCGTTCAATCAAGAGGAAAATGGGGCAAGATTACAAAGTCAAGATTGGTGACAAGGAGTATACTCCGCAAGAGATCTCAGCAATGATTTTGAGAAAGTTAAAGCAGGATGCTGAGGCCTATCTGGGTGAGAAGATCACAAAGGCTGTGATAACTGTTCCCGCTTATTTCAATGACAGTCAACGTCAGGCCACCAAGGATGCTGGAACCATTGCAGGACTTGAAGTGATGAGAATAGTCAACGAGCCAACTGCTTCCGCTCTCGCATACGGCCTGGGGAAGGGCGAGGAACTCAAGGTCTTGGTTTATGACCTTGGCGGAGGGACATTTGATGTTTCAATCCTTGACATTGGAGAAGAAGTGTACCAAGTACTCTCAACTAGCGGAAACACGCATCTTGGTGGCGATGACTGGGACCAACGCATCATCGATTGGGTTGTTGAAGAGTTCAAGAAGGAAACTGGAATTGATATTACAAAAGATCTCTCTGCAATGCAACGAATCAGGGACGCTGCAGAGCAGGCAAAGATTGAGTTGTCAACAGTGATGCAGACTACCATTAATTTACCATACATCACAGCTGATCAGACTGGTCCAAAGCACATCAATCTCACACTCACACGTTCAAAGTTCGAACAGATGACTGAGGACCTTGTGCAAGCAACTATTGGACCTATCCGACAAGCCCTATCTGATGCAAAGCTTGAACCTGAACAGATTGATAAAGTCCTGCTTGTTGGTGGCGCAACCCGAATGCCGATGATTCAACAAGTCATCAGGACCATCTTTGGTAAGGAAGGCGAAAAGAGCGTTAACCCAGACGAGGTTGTTGCTCTGGGCGCTGCTGCACAGGCAGGAGTACTTGCAGGAGAGCATGATATTCTACTGCTTGATGTGACACCATTGACTCTTAGTATTGAAACGGAAGGTGGTATTGCCACACCCATCATCGAACGCAATACTACCATACCTACTCGCAAGAGCAAGATATTCTCAACAGCGGCTGATGGTCAGCCTGCAGTAGACATTCACGTTGTGCAGGGCGAGAGACCTCTTGCATCTCAAAACATGACTCTTGGACGGTTTAGACTTGAGGGTATTCCTCCAGCACCACGAGGTGTTCCTCAGATTGAAGTGACCTTTGATATTGATGCCAATGGAATTGTCAATGTTACTGCCAAGGATCTCAAGACTGGCAATGAACAGTCAATCACAATTACTGCAACGACAAACCTGTCGTCTGATGATATTGAGCGGATGGTGCATGAGGCAGAGCAATATGCAGAAGAGGATGCGAAGAGGAAGGCTCAGATAGAAGCAAAAGTAAATGCCGACAATATGATATACCAGGCACAGAAGGTCTTGAAGGACTTCGGTGATAAGGTCACTGCTGATCTCAAGACAGAGGTTGAGAAGAAGATAGAGTCATTACAGAAGGCAATCGACTCCGAGGACTATGAGCGGATAAAGTCTGGCACTGACGACCTTCAACAAGCGATATTCAAGGTTTCGGAGAAAGTCTATGGTACTCAGGGACCTGCGCCAGGTGCTGCTGGAGTTGACCCCTCTCAGATGGGAATTGACCCAAGTCAGTTCTTTGCTGGCGGCTCTCCTGATGGTGCAACATCTGCTTCCAGCAAGTCCGACAAAGACGACTCCGATGATGATGCTGTCGATGTAGACTTTGATGACCTTGACTAGTCGAGTTGGGGGTGGTGGTTCTTGGCCGAAGATGATCTTTATGAGCGACTAGGTGTGAGTAGAACTGCCTCTGATGAGGAGATTAAACGGGCCTATCGACGATTAGCCAAGAAGTACCACCCTGATCGTAATCCGGGTGATAAGCATGCAGAGGAGATGCTTAAGAAGATCAATGAGGCCTATGAAATTCTGAGTGATCCCCAAAAACGAGCCAATTATGATCGCTACGGAACTCCTGATGGTCCCGGAGCTGGGATGGAAGGCTGGAGCTTTTCATTTGGCTCTGGCTTCGAAGACCTCGAAGAGATACTCAGTGGTTTCTTTGGTGGACGTTCTAGACGCAGAAGTCGCACTGGAGATGACCTCCAGCTTGAGATTACCCTCACCTTTGATGAGGCATTCTTTGGGTGCGAAAAGGACATTGTATTTAATCGTATGGTCCCATGTGAGGAATGTAATGGCACAGGCGCCAAATCGGGATCTTCGCCAAGAACATGTCCTACATGCAGAGGGCGTGGGATTGATCCTCGATATGGTTTTGGACTATTTGGAAACCGATCGTGCCCAACATGTCGAGGAATGGGTGAGATCGTTGACACCCCCTGTTCTGCATGCCGTGGTACAGGACTTGTAAAGAAACGCATAGATACCACAGTAAAGATTCCTCCGGGCGTTGAAGATGGAATCACTCAAGTCATACGGGGATCGGGACACTTCGGCCCTCGTGGTGGTCCACCAGGAAGAATGTTTGTGACATTCAGAGTCAAACCACACGATCTTTTCATTAGAAGAGGTCTTCATGTTTATATGGAGATGGAGATTCCATTTTCAGTCGCAGTGCTTGGCGGAAAAGTTGAGGTGCCAACAATGTGGGGCAAGAGTGAGATTCATGTCAAGCCGGGCACTGAGGGTAATACACTGTTTAGAATGCGGGGAAAGGGGGTTCACACCAATGATGGTCGGCAGGGTGATCAGCTGGTCAGAGTGAAGATTAAGATTCCCAAGAAGCTGAATAAAGAACAGAAGAAATACCTGGAAAAGTTTGATGAGTTATTCGATTAGAACTCGAGTGGTTTGCATATGCAACCCTTCATTCGCAACTCTGGAAAACTACTAGTATGTGCTGGTCTTACCAGCCAAGCAGTGTCTGCTCCCCTTCCAGTTCCACCGATGCAAACTACCTCTTCATTGACTGAAACAAGACCTGAATCAGCGGCCATAAGAGCAATCTCTGCACACACTTTGGTACCCTGCCCGAATGTACGATAGGCAATTGAAAATATCTCAGGCACAGTCCATGTATCAAACATCTTTCTCATGCTCCTTCCGACTCCAGCAAATGCATGAGTAGCTGTGAGTACTTTTCCGCCTGCGCTTATGATCTCTTCTCTCTTTTCGGGACTAAGTTCATCATAATCTGGAGCCATGAAACCAATCTGATGAGTTACAACAATGACTTCTCTGTCCGAAAATGCCTTGGCCACTTTGAGACCCGTTTCTCCTCCTGTTGTTGCTACAACTATCTTTCTGACCTGCGGGTTGTTCTTTAGAAAATCACTCACGCATTGAATCACTCTATCGGTATGCTCAGATGATGCTTCTTCAAAATACACTGTGCTGATTTTCATAGATATTCCTCTGATGCTCATCCAATATATGATTAATCCTTGCTTCTGAGAATATCAAATGGTGAACTCTCCCCTGCCTGCCATGCCCTCACAAACCATTCAGCTATTGCAAATACCATCAGAACCACTAATGACAGCCAGAAATCCACCCTACCTTCAGTCATTACAGACACGATCCATGAACAGATCACAGTGACAATAATTGCAATGAACAATCGTGCCAGCACTCGGATTCCCTTACTCCTTCGCATCTCGAGTGGCTCTTCTTCACCCAGTTCAATTCCATATTCCTGAGCAATGTCTTCAGGCTCACCGAGTTCATCAAGGACCCTCTGCATTATCTGTGAGTCGGTATATTGAGGGAATTGTTCCCTCTTATCATTGAATGACTCGATTATATGTGCTCTCAAATCCTCAATGAGGTCTTCTGCCTCAAAGCTGTCAGGCAGTTTGCTTTTGAGGCTCTTTAGATAACTCTCAATCACTTCTTCAATTTCTGAGTCAATCACTTTATAATTCCTCCAATCTAGTCAAGTATTCGCGAAGGATTGCAGCAAGGGCTCTAAGAACTCGGTCTCCCTTGGATGTCAAGACATAGACCTTTCTCTTGGGACCTGCCTCAGATTTTTCCATTCTAGAAACATCCAGAAGTCTCTCCTTTTGTAGTCTATGAAGTATTGGGTAAAGTGTTCCCTCCTTTATTTTCAGTAATCCTCTTGTTCGTTCTTCAAGATCTTTGGCGATTTTATATCCATGTACACCCTCTTTATGCTTTTTAACAATAGCAAGAACCGCATATTGAAGGATGCCTCGACGCATCTCAATTTTCCAGCTTTCTTCGAAGCTTGTGGTCTTTTTCAAATTGCAGTCCTCAACTATCCGCTGTCAAGTCTGATAGTTCCGGTCGTTAAATATTATGGGATGCACGAAGTCATCACTGGCCAATTAATTTCTCATTCACATTGAATCTGCACCAAATCGCCTTCGGTTGATGATTGATGCAAGTTCTCTCTTTACAGTTGATTTGTACTCTCGGGGCTCATCCAAGAATAAATAGAAGAATGAACCCACAAATCTAATGACCGAACTGGCAAGTAGCATGAATGCAGCTGCAAGATGCCATCCGACAAATGGCTCTAGCATATCTCCAATGATGCCACTAATGAGTGAACCCAACAAGAATACAATTCCCGTGAATGTGTTGAACACAGCAAGATATGATCCTCTCTCTTCTTCAGGAGCAACATCATAAATGTAGGCCTGAATGGCATTCATTGAAGAGGCGATGGAGATACCAGCTATAATATTCGCAATATATACAAAATACCAAGTACTTGGGACTGCTAATGCATAAAGCAATGCCACTATGAACAACAAGAACCGCCCAAACATGATAAGGGGTTTTCGCCCTACCTTATCGCTCAATCTGCCAAATGGCATTGAGAAAATTGCAGATATAGTGGTCATCAAGGCAGACACGATTGCTATCTCTAGTAATGAGAACTCAAGAACTCTTCTCTGAATCACTGCAAAGAATGGCCATGCCATGGACATACCAAAAGAGAAGAATATGGTTATTCCACAGAGTTTTCTAAAATCGCCCGGTTTCGATAGAATCCTTCTCAGTGGTGGAAATTCCCTTTTCTTTATCTTCTTGGGCTTCTTCTCATTGATTGCAAATGAAATGATGGATGCGATAATCCCAATAACTGCAGTGAGATAGAATGGAGTGTAGTACTCTGCGCGGATTGGATCAACTGGTGGCATTATGAGATAGCCAACCGTAGCAATAAACCCTGTAATTATAGTGGCAACAAGTGAGGTTATACTAGTGACTATTCCGAGCTTTCCCAGTTCATCCCTACGATTTTCTTCCCCCATCAGAGAACCAATCAAAGACTGCCAAGTGGGAATCTGTATACTAAGAAGGACTGACTGAATCGCATAGAGTACTATCATATGAATGGGTGTCTGTGCCCACAGAAACATGAACACCATCAAAAACCCAGAGAATGTTCCAAATGCTACAAATGGCTGTCGTCTTCCTATCTGATCGGATTTCGCACCCCAAGCGGGCTGTAAGATTGTCGGAGCAATATTGCCAACACTTCTGAATGCACCAAGCTCGGTATATGTGGCACCTATGTCTATCATATATGTCTGCAAAAATGGTCGATACAAGCCCTCCGCGAATTTCGACAATGCACCAACAATATAGACGCTTCTGGGAAGTTTCTGAAAAGAGTTGTCATTGGCGTCCATGGTCATTGTCCAGCTTTCCTCAATAAGCGACATTTGATAGTATTATTAACTGTGATTATCACGACAAAGTTCTCAACCGCTATTGTTATTAAAAAGTGGAACAATATTGAGTGCGGTTGTGAGAGCTGGGCTATGCTCGACGAGAATGTGTTCAGACGACGAATGGAAACAGTCCATCAGTTTATTAATGAGAAAAACATAGACTTTGCAATTATCACCCCCTCACCTACTTTTCTCTATCTTACTGGACTGAGTGTTGAGATGAGGGAGCGTGTGATGGCTCTTGTGATCCCTAGGAATGGAAACCCTTCAATCCTCTCTCCTGCCTTTGAGATTTCACACCTTGCCAGTAGAACTTGGGTTGACGACTTCATTCCATGGGAAGAGGATGAGGATCCATACAGGGCACTTGCGGATCATCTTGGGTTTGATGAAAAGAGTGAGAGCTCGATAATGCTGGATAATACACTCCCTCTTGGAATATACTGGTCATTGAAGAGGTCACTTGGCCAATTCAAGAAGGTGTCATCAATAACACCCCTGATTGAATCAATGCGATTGCGTAAGAGTCCTGAAGAAGTATCGCTTATGAAGAGGGCTGGTGAGATTATTGCCAAAGTGTTTGATATCGCATTCAAAGAGGCCCATGTGGGTATTAGCGAACTTGAGCTGATGCAGGTCATCCAGCGGGAAATAGTAAAACTGGGAGCAACACCAACATTTGCTGCAGTTCAATTTGGAGAGAACAGTGCACTTCCTCATATTTCATCTGGAAAAAGGGCACTGAAGCAGGGTGACCTTGTCTTATTTGACTGTGGTTGCTCCCTCGGTGGCTATAACACTGATATGACACGAGTGGGAGTTGTCGGTGATCCTAGTGAGGACCAACTTGAGGTCTATGAAATTGTACTAAGAGCTCAAGAAACCGCAATAGAAGCAATCGCACCAGGCCTAACATGTGGCCGCGCTGATGGCATTGCCCGACTTGTTATAGAGAAGGCTGGATATGCAGAACAATTCACTCATCGATTGGGACATGGAATAGGGATAGAGGTGCATGAGCCTCCATATTTGGTCAGAGGCAATCCAATGGAACTTGGATCTGGAATGACGCATAGTATAGAGCCAGGGATATATCTTGAAGGTCTGTTTGGAGTGAGGATTGAAGATCTTGTATGCGTTACTGATGATGGTTGTGAACTCATCACTTTCATGGACAAGGACCTTGTTCGTATCGAGCTCTAGAGTGTTCTTATTCTGAACTCTCTTTATCAGTCTTCTCATGCTGTCCCTTGCCCTTAGATAGGATCTCCTGCAGCCGTTTCTTGTCCTCCTCTGACAGGCCCTCCATTGCCCTCATCGACTGTGTCAGCATGTGTGTAGTAAATACCGAATAGACCCCAGGCAATGCAGTCTGAGTATTGATTCTCTCTTTGAACTCCTGTTCTGCAATGTTTCGTGCCTCTTTCAAAGACTCTTTTGTGACCTCTCCTTTGCCGATTCCGGGACAGGTCTTGTCCGATAGAATGAATTTGCTTCCAGTGTACTGCAGAGGAAATGTTCTGCATGAGATGGGTCTGGAGTATCTTATTCTGCATGCATTATTCTCCTCATTATACAATATGCATGCGGACTTTTCGGAGTCTTTCTTCAATGGTTGCTTTGCCATCTCGATTCTCAACTGATCTCCATCTTTCTCAGGAACATGAAAAGTTAATGCATGAAAGATGTGAGGCAAGACCTTCTGAGTTGTCCATCTAGAAATATCATCAAAAGTCACGTTAATAATCGGCCTTGTGCAACATACTCTATTATCGCATTCTTTTTCCAAACAATTGAAGCTGTATTTTTTCCTCTCTTTACCCTCTGTCTTTTCAGCTCTCTCATCAGTCTGATGGTTCAAGTCCTGCTCATCAGTATCTACATCTTTTGGCTGTTCTTCTGACAACTCTGACCACCTCGCTCAAGATGGCTGTTCAACTCAAACTTAATGATTTCTAAATAGTATATTGCCAGCTCTTTATTCAGATAATTCTGTAGGTTGAATTCTCTCTTCAATCCAAACATAAATATCATTTAGCAGTTCATCGACGCCATCATCCTCAAAGGGCTCGTGGTACAAGTCTGGATAGAACTTGTAGGTCTTATCAAGTGAACTAATATTGTCAAAGAACTCTTTAGTTTTTTCGGGAATTATTATCTTGTCTTCACCCGTCTGGATAACAAGCACTGGGTCTCTTATGCTTGGTGCCAAACTCGCCCCTTCGGCGGAAGCCTTGAACCCCTCACTTGCAAAGCGGGGGGTGACCTTATCAAACCGAAGTGGATCTTCTTGATATCTTTGAGGTATCTCGGGATTCTTAGCAAGAAGAGTGAAATCAAGTCCATTATTGAAATATACTTTAAGATTTAATTTTGAGAGAAAGCCCACAAGCTTCTTAGTTGCATTGCTTACCTTCAACCGTTCAGATATTCCCGGGCACATGAGGATTACGCCATCCACCTGTCCTGGGTTACTAGAAACATATCGGATGACATGAAGTCCACCTAGAGAGTGTCCAAATAGAAACACCCTCTTTCCTGATGATTTGTCCTTGATATCATCAATCAAGAATTTCATGTCTTCGATATATTCATCAAAACTCTCAACATGTCCCTTACGGCCTGGAAATGTGCCAAATCCTCGCATATCTGGTGCATAAAATGTGAATCCTTTACTACTGAAAAACTCGCCTAGGTTTGATAGCAGCCCACTATGCGCTCCAAGTCCATGAATAGCAACAATTGATGCCTTTGACTCTTCATCTGGAGCCCATGCTCTAACAAGCATTCGTGTTCCATCATGTCCTTGATAATGACTCTCCTTTATCTTCATATTACTCTCTTCCATAAAATTTACCGGCCAAATAATGTGCACGGCGATTAAAAAACATATTTTCATGTTGGAAGTCTCTTATCCAACCAGTTTTGTATGTCATTGAATACCTGTTCTCTCTCAGGTTCATCGTGAAGCGCGTGATAAAGCCCAGGATATAATATCCATGACTTGTCCTTGGAGGCTATTGTTTCGTAGAACTCTTTGCTTCTTGCAGGAGGCACTAGTTTGTCATCGCCTGCCTGTTGATAAAGCACTGGTAATGTTATGTATGGCCCCAATTGAAAACCCTTGCTCACAGCTTTTAGGCATTCAATTCCAAATCTTGGAGTCACTCTCTCAAAGCGTAGCGGGTCCCTTTTCTGTCGTTCAATCACTTCTGGATCACGACAGGCATCTTCCAAAGTTACATCATTTTCATAGTATTTCTTGACATTCATTAACGAGAGGATATACCCCGCTATGTATTTCGCCTTGCTAATCTTGAGACTCTGTGCAACAGCAGGGCATGAGAGGATAATGCCATCAACCACGCCTGGATATGTCACCACATACCATATAATATGCAGACCACCCAGTGATGAGCCATAAAGATATGTTATTCGATTTGGAAACTGGTCTTTTACCTGCATGACAATATTTTGTAAATCCTCTATGAACTCCTCGTACTTCATGATGTGACCTTTCAATCCTGAATAGTGGCCAAATCCTCGCATGTCTGGGGCAAACACAGCGAAGTTTCTCTCTGCAAAGTATTCACCAATTGCACGCATATCACCTCCATGACTTCCAAGTCCATGGATGACAATTATTAGGGCTCTTGGTCGTTCACTGTCAGGAATCCATTGTGCCATGAACATCCTGAGTCCGTCATATCCTACATATTTTGACTCGATGTATTTCATGCAGGCCACCAGCTGATTAGAATCAACATCCTGTATTTATTTAATTGCTATATAAAAAAGAAGGGGATGACCTGAGCGAGATGCTCGGTCAATTGAAACCCTAGAATCTGAGTGGCTTCGGTGTGTTTCCACTATAATCATAAAAGCCCTTGCCAGCCTTGCGGCCAACCCATCCTGCTCTGACCATCTTTCTAAGCAATGCGGGTGCTCGATACTTGCTGTCCTTGAACTCATCAACGAAGTAGTCACTAATGTAGAGGAGAGTGTCAAGCCCAACAAAGTCAGCAAGTGTCAGTGGTCCCATGGGCCAATTAAGTCCAAGCTTTATTGCCTTATCCATGTCTTCAACGGTGGCAACGCCCTCCTGAATTGCAAATATTGCCTCATTGATTGCGGGAACAAGCAACCTATTAACTGCAAAGCCTGGTGCTTCATTCACTAGAACAGTTTCCTTGCCCAATTTCTGTGAGACCTCCCTGATCATTTCGACAGTTTCATCGGCAGTTGCCTGTCCCTTTATAATCTCTACAAGGCCCATCACTGGGACAGGGTTGAAAAAGTGCATACCGATGAATCTCTCAGGTCTTTGGGTCACTGCTGCCATTTGTGTTATGCTAATGCTGGAGGTGTTTGATGCAAGTATGGCATGAGCTGGGGTCAATCTATCAACTTCTGTCCAAGTGGTGAGCTTTAACTTAACAATCTCTGGGATCGCCTCTATTACAAGGTCTGCATCTTTGACTGCTTCCTCAAGCTCAAGCACTGGTGTGATCCTACCAAGGATTGCATCAATCTCATTCTGAGTGATCTTTCCCTTCTTGAGACCTCTCTCAAGATTCTTCTTTATTGTGGCCATGCCCTTGTCTAGGAACTGCTGCTCGATATCTCTCATCTTGACTTCATAACCTGCTTGTGCACAGACATGAGCAATGCCGTTCCCCATCTGGCCTGCACCAAGAACTGCGATCTTCTTTATCTCCATCAATATCGCCTCACAATACTGTGTGAAATGCAATTTTAGAACACTTTCGGGCAGTAATATGTTTGACTGTCATGACTGTTGATGTCTTCACTAGTAACAAATTGTGACTCCTTGTTGTATCTTCTCTCTGTGACTCTAAATTGTGGCTTTGCATTATATACTAACTCTTCGTCCTATTTCTCGTGAATTACCATGAGTTGGATAAGAAATCGTCGAAAGAGAAGGAACAATCGTGTGATATCTGAAACAATGATCGCTCAATTGAACTATGTTCACCGAGCGGTCTTTACGAGGTGAGTGCCTTGCGGCACCCCTCTTTTTTGTTTAGTCTACTGGTCATCGAGTGTCCAGTAGATTGGCCACTTTATCCCACTATGGGAAAGAGGAGTAATCAGTCAATCAATAATTGGAGGAAATGATCTTGAGTAAGACATCAACCCTATTTGGACTCGATGAGAATAATAGAAGAATAATGCGACTTGCTAGGACCTTGTCAATATTTCTTCCAGTAGTATCTGTGGCTATTACACTCTCCTCGACATTTACAGTGATATTTGTTGCAGAAGCATTAGGTGCTGGGGACTTCATTAGCGGAATGAGCCTAGTAGGCATTCTCCTAGTTGTGCAGATGACAGTACAAATCGCACTTGATTATCCTACTGGTGCCATTGGTGATTGGATTGGACAGAGATATATCATATGCTGTGCCTTCCTGTCGTTTGGTATAGCATTCCTCTTACTTTCTCTAGTCACCACAAGCACTCATTTCCTTCTATTAGTCCTAATTTATGTCTTAATCGGACTTGGCTCTTCACAGATGTCTGGAAGCTTTCAGGCCTGGTTTGATAACAACTTTCGTGTGGCAATAGGCGAGGAGGATCATGATAGAAAGCAGTATGGAATGTTTTGGGGACGGATAGGAATGCTCTTTCAAATTGTTGCAACCCTGACAATTGTTCCCGGAGCAGTGATCGCGACAATTATGGGGCGACCCTTCGTGTTTCAATTGCAAGCCGTGCTATGCCTAATTATAGCAATAAGTGCCTTGTTCTTCATTAGGGACTTCAAAGAGGTGGAAGATGAAAGACCAGAACGCCCATCAATGAGCGAATACAAGAACATCCTTGTGGGTGGGCTGTCGTTTCTCTATAACGATAAGTATGTCTTTCATATTGTTCTTGGTAGCTGTTTTATCATGAGCACTATTACTGTCTGGGGAAACTTGATACTCTTCCCAATGTACTTCAGCTATTTAGTCACCGATATTGCTGTTTCAAGCTATCGAACAATCCTGTTCATTCCAGGAGTGGTGGCCCAGGAACGCTCGGGAATTTGGTCAAAACGCTTTGACCCAAGGACTTGGATTCCCCGATTCAGAGCCCTTCAGCTGGGTGGAGTTCTCTTCTTCCTGGCAATCGCGATGATCATGTTCCTATTTCCTCCACCATCCAATGTTGACAATATGGTTCACTTGATATTTCCTGGAACCGATTTTGTGATAATGTCGATTCCTGACGAGTCTGTAATTCCAGTCATTCTTATGACCATAGTCTTCTCATCAACCAGCTTCTTTGGGGGATTTGCAGAGATTCTCACTCAGCGGATACTTCTGGATGCCATTCCCAATAAGATCAGAAATTCAATGTACAGTCTGACTCCAACAATCGGTACAATTCTAGCATTGCCCCAGATTGCATTCTTTGGCTGGGCATTACCGGCCCTTGGATTCCCGCTGACACTACTAATGGTGAGTGCTATTGCTGCAGTTGGCGTGATGCAACTAAAGAAGGGCCTAGGCTTGCCTGTTCAAAGAGATAACGAGCAGATAACCTCTCTCTCTATTTCAGCATAATTGCCTCTGGAGTAATCCAGAGGCTTCCTTTTTTTTCATTATCGGAATAGGTCCCTGTTTCGTGACCTTGGAATTGAGTTGGCTGTTTCAGGCCCAATATCAAACTTGTACCCTCTTACAATTACTACAGGGGTTGCCTCATCTGCTTGTCCCATTAAAGGTTCAACTGCTGAGGCAATCTCATCCACATGACAGACATCTGATCTCTTGAGAGTATATCCATAGATGTCCTGCATTCCTCTGTTCTTCTTGAATGCATTTATTCCTGAGCAACCAATTGCAACGTTGATTGAACCTCTTCTCCATGGTCTCCCCTGAGTATCACTGATTATTACTGCCAGTCTGCATCCAAAATGGGTTTGAAGCTTTTCTCTAATCTGTTGGGCACTCTTGTCAGGGTCCTCTGGCAGAAGAACATACGAGTCCTCAGGAGCATTTGATCTATCAACCCCACTAAAATTACACACAATGCCCTGGTGAGTTTCTGTAATAAGCACATCCTGATCTTGAATGATATCAACGCTCTCTCTTATCGCTAGCTCTACTTGAACAGGATCAAACCCGTTCATTTCTGCTATCTTTTCAGCTCTTGGCGATGCTTCTACATTACTTGTGTGAACTATTCTTCCTTCTGATTTAGAAACCACTATCTGGGCTATTACGAAAATGTCCTCCTCTTGCACTTTTGGGCCCTCATTAGTTATGGCCTGTATCAATATATCTGCAAAATCTACTTTCTCACTGATTCTTGGAATGCCTTTAATGGGAATTATTTCAATGCACATGCATGCCACACCTCAATCCTGCTCATTCTTACCCAAATAGATATCGTATTTTTAGAACACGTGTTCCAAAGAACATCCCACATGGATTTTTTGGAAAAAACGAAATATGGAATACATTGAAATACTGCATGAAAACACTGAATATTGAATAAGTAATGAGAAATAATAATAGGGAACTAATTAGTTCTTATTGAGCTAGGGCGTAAAACAGTTTGAAGAATTGACTAGATTTCCGAAATCGACTCATGCGAGATTAACAAAACATTGGTGAGCATATTGAGTAAAGGCAAGCGGCGTAGTAAGGGCTCAAAGAGCAAATCAAGCAAGAATAAGTCAAGGCCAGTACCTCCTCCTGCAGACACAGGTGATATTCGTCAAGGGACAATTGCTAAGTTCATGAGGAAGAGGACCCAGCTTGTTGGATTTGAAACGGGACTAAACAAACACACTCAATATGCGATTGAATTTCTCGATAATGCAATTGATGCTCTTGAATCGTGGTGGTGGAAGACCAGCAAAAGACCCCGTTTAAAGGAACAGCTCGATCCTAAACTAATTGAGGAGATAAAGGAAAAACTTGAGCCCATACTCACAGACACAATCGCTTTAAGCAAGAAACTGGAGAAGGCGGCCCGTGAAGGCAAAGAAGTAGAGGTCCCCGCAGTCAGAAAGGAGTCCCTTGATGAAAAACTCACAGCATTTAGGAAGTTCCTTGTGCCCTTCAGGGGCTTGATCAAAAGACACGAGCCGCTGGCTGTTATCCAACTAAAGGAAGTGTTCATGCCTGACCTTGTTCCACTTGATGATGAGGAGGGATTTAAGGTCTATGAGTTTACATGCTTTGATACTGGTGTTGGAATGGTTCCATCAGACCTTGAGAAATTCGGGATCTACCTTGCATCAAGTAAGTCTGAACGCCTAAGGCAGACTCGAGGTAGTCAAGGATTTGGTGCGCCCTCTGCCTTCAGTGATGCTCAAAACACAACGGGCAAGCCCATTTTCACGGTCACAAAGAGGTTCACTTCTGATGTGGCCACTGTTGCAGAGTTCTTCACAACAACTGCTAACACAAAAGAGTATGTTTCAGGTCCTATTGACATGGACTTGCCAATTGAACATGGCACCTATATTCGCCTGAATTATCTTAATATTCAGTACAGGCGTGGATATGCTGATGTCTATTGCGAAATGGCATCACTGCTTAACTCTCATGTGACAATTATCTTCATCGATCCCTATGGTAAAGTCCACATCTATCCTCGCAGAGTCAACAAGTTCCCCGATGAACCAAAATATGCTCAACCACACCCGGCAAGCATACGAATTGGTGAATTTCAAGACCTCTTGCGTGAAACACAAGAACCAGATCTGATGAGTTTTCTGACCAAAGCGTTTTGTCGGCTCAGCCCAAACAAGGCTCGTCAAATAATCGCGGAGGCAAATAAAGAACTAAGAAGAAGACATCTTGATACCCTATCGCCAAAGACCCCTACTGACACACTCTCAAAGACTGAAATTGAATATCTGTACAAAGCATTCTCAAACCAAGACTATATTGCACCTCCAACAGACACAGTGGTTCCGGTGGGCGAGGAAGTATTTGAACAGACAATCAAGTTGGCATATAATCCAGACTTTGCCACCGCCGTGACCAGAAAGCCGACTTCGGGCAAGGGTCTCTCTTTCGCAGTGGAAGTATGTATTGCCTATGGCGGTAATATCAGGCCTGCGACATCTGCTCCAATGGTGCTCTGGCGTTTTGTCAATCGGGTTCCAAAGCTTAGGGACAATAGTGACTGTGCAACATGGAAAGCCACAGCGAGCGTGAACTGGAAGAACTACAAGGTACAAACATTTGACAATGGAATACCTCGCGGTCCAATAATGATCTTCATCCATGTCTGCGGTGCCTATGTGCATGTTATGTTCAAAGGACAGAGCAAGCAGGCACTTGCTGAAGATGAGGTCCTTTTGAAGGAGATTAAGCTAGCATTAGAAGATGCTGGCCGCAAGTTCAGGAGATACATCACACGCCGAGAAACTGCAAAACGAAAGGCAAAACGTGCTGGAGTTCTGGCTATGTATGCTGATCAGTTTGCTCAAAGTCTTGTATCAATTGCTAATGACGGGTTGAATAGGAATGCTTTTGATGCTGAAACCGTGGCGAGCAGGATTCGCGATGCCATCACTGGCTTTGAAACCGTGACTGATCATGAGGAAACTGTGGGCGATGTTGAAGGGAGCGATCTCATCGCTGATGAGCCGCTATCTCCAGAGGAAACGGAGATTCTATTGGAGAGTGAAGATGAATGAGCCCCAGAAAAAAGAAAAAGCCAGAAATTATTCAGGCCACTCTGGAAGAAGTGCTGGAAGAACCCAAATCAAAACACACACGAAAGAGCAAACCAAAGACTGTTCCTAAAAAGGCTCCTAAATCGTCCAAGAAAACTGAAAAGACGAGCAAGACCTCTGCAAAAAAGGGCTCGAAAAAGACTGCAAAGAAAAAAGCAACCAAGCCAAAAGCGAAGCCCCCTCCAAAGAGTGATGGTACTGGCACACCCTTGACTGTCTTGCCAGGGATTGGGTCAAAACTTGCCCTGAAGTTAAAGGAAGCAGGCTATGGCACAGTGGAGAAACTGGCCAAGGGTCGTGCTCAAAGCATCTCCAAAAAAGTTGATGGACTAAGTCTTGATAAAGCACAGAAACTTGTGCAGGCTGCAAAGGTGCTTTTGAAGAGAGAAGCAGAACGAACAGCCGGCAGTGCAGAGGAAGACACTTTTGAGCGACCTTTCGCACTAACTGATGTTCCTGGCGTAGGAAAGAAGTTGGCATTGAAATTGAAGGCGGCAGGCTATGACTCTGTTTCCCGCCTGTCTCGCGCTCGCCCTCAATCGCTGGCAAAATCAATAGATGGACTCAGTGTAAGTAAGGCTCAAGAGCTGATAGGTGCTGCATACGAGATGGTTCAAGCTTATCAACTGAGAAGCATGTCAGAAGAAACACAGCGTGCTGTTGCGAAGGCGCCCATGGCAAAAAAGGAACCTGAAGGAAAGAAAAAGCCCAAAAAAACAAAGCAGTCGAAGTCAAAGGCAAGATCAACTCCCAGAGTTCCAACCGAACCCAAACCTGAACTCGCAGCTACAAAATCAGCAACACCCGAACCAACACCCGAACCAGAGGTTGAATCAGTGAGTACAACCAAACCCACTAAGAGAAAACGAAAGAGCAAGAAGATCATTCGCAAGAAGTCTGGTCTTCCAGTGCCCGAGGCAGTTCAAAAAGCTGCAAGAGATATGAAACGAAAGTGGCGTCAGGCAGAGAAGAGGGAGTCGGCTGCGATTGCTGCTAAGATTCCAACTGCAACTGTTGAGGTCGTGCCCCTAACATCGGACGAAACTCGTGAGCGACTAGTTGAGATGGCCATGGAGATTCTCAATGAGACTATGATGACTGGACGACCTGTCTTTGAGATTCCAAGCCGTTCATCTGACAACATCGTTTGGGATGAAGTTCGAGACCTTCTATTGTTGGGCATGCGTAAGATAGCACGTCCCTATCATTCGCTAGCATCAGTGGTAGATGCAACACGTACAGCACGAATAATGGAGATAGTATACCAACTTCTCAAGTCTGGCTTGCACGCCACGAAACGAGAGGTCTACTACAGTGATGTCAATCTATTTAGAGATCAGAAATACAGTGACAAGATTATAGAAGACATAGCATCTATGCTGCAGACCACCCGTGACAGCATTCATGTTGTTGCCTCTGCTCGCGGTTCTGCGATGGGTCGTGTAATCATTAGAGATGGTGGAGACCTGATAGACCTGACAAAGATGGGTACTGGTGGTTGGGCAATTACACCATTTTTGGATCAGGTGGAGATTGTTGAGAGCGATGCTGAGTTCATCATACTCTCAGAGAAAGATGCTGCTGTCATGCGACTGGCGGAAGCCAAGTATTGGAATCGTCAACCTTGCATTATCCTAACTGGAAAGGGTTCTGGTGATATTGCCACGCGAGCATTTCTCAAACGCCTTGTGAAGGAGCTCGAAATCCCTGCTTTTGCTCTGGTGGACAGTGACCCTTATGGACATTATATCTATTCGGTATTTCTGAGAGGCAGCAAGAGGTTGAGCTACGAATCACCGTTTATTGCCACTCCTGAACTAAAACTCCTTGGAGTGCTTAGTAGAGACCTTGACGAATATAATATTCCAAAGGCCGTGAGGATTCCAATGGAGCCTGCTGACATCAAACGTGTGAAGGACATGCTGAAAGAACCCTTCGTACAGGCTAATAAGGAATGGGTGCAGGATCTCAAGCTCATGCTCAAGATGAAGGAGAAGGCAGAGATTCAGGCATTTGCAAGTCATTCATTCCAATTCCTTACTGATGAGTATCTACCTAGAAAGCTAGAAACTGGCGATTGGATTTAGAAATTGCACTATTCCACAAATGGCATTCTGGTGTCCGAGTTTACACAATAAGAGTTAGTATTAATCTCGTCATAATTCTCCACGATTCAAAAATGAAAGGATTACGAGGATTAAAGGGAGTATCAGCAATTATTATTGTTTCGATAATCATCACTTCAAGTATATCCCTTGTCAACTCGCAAATGCTTCTTCCTGGACACAAATACAGCGGCCCTTTCATAAGCGAGATTATGTCAAAACCCATCTCTCCCATTTCCTCTCAAGTCAGCGCATTGCTGAATGATGAGGTTGATGTCATAGCGAATTCGATCAGCCCTAGTTATCTATATGAGCTTAACGATGCTGAGTCAATCGAAACATCAAAGGTACTAAGGAATGGCTATTTCTATTTTTCAATTAACACTGAAGAATATCCATTCAATATCACTGAATTTCGTCGTGCATTTGCCTTTGCATTTGATAAGACCGCATTAGTTCATAATGTTTGGAATGATCTTGCCTTCCCTCTGGACTCCTGTGTGCCACGTAATAATCCATATTCAATTGAGGAGATAATGGACTATCATTATTATGATGCAAACTTTAGTTATGCAATTCAGCTTCTTGATAATGCAGGCTTTCTAGACATTGATTCTGATGGCTATCGCGAAGCGCCCAATGGTATGGATTTTGATGTGGAAGTATCATACTGCAATATACTTGCCGGGGGAGCTGCCACAGTAGACCTTGCAGTTTCGGCCCTTCAGGCGATTGGAATTAATGCTTTTGGAGTTGAAGAGCAATACTATGGATATCTAACTAGAATCTATGCATTACATAGCTATGATGTGGCATATCTTGTTCGATCTTTTCCCACTTTAGATGTGAACTGGCTTGCTCATGAATTCTCTTCATCTAGCCGTACTTTATATGGCTTTAGCACTGCGCGGTTCTCGAATGATACGCTGGATACATATATTGATGAGCTCCTAAGATCCACTGATTCAGATGCAGTGAGAGAAGCAGCTTTTGAGATTCAGAAAATTCTAGTCTATCAATGTCCAGAAATAGTGGTATGTCAGAATTTTATTATTTCAGCATATCGGACAGATAAATTCGAGGGGTTCATTCCAGATATCAACGAGGGCAGTTTTGGTTGGTGGACATGGCAGAGAGTTCATCTCAAACAAGGCGATACTCCCATTGGCGGAACGCTTCGGATATGCACACTTTCAGATGTTGAATCCTTTAACACAATGAGAATCCTGACCAATTATGGGCAATTGGATATTCAATATCTGCTATATGACAGTCTGATTAAAATTGGTCCTAATGGTGAAGACATCCCTTGGCTGGCTGAATCGTACATTATTGAAACTCATGCTGATAATCCCTCAGTTCCCGAAGGATATACCCAGATCACATTCGATATACGCCAGAATATAACATGGAGCGATGGAAATCAACTAACTGCAGAAGATGTGGCATTCACAATGAATTATTATCGCGACGAATCCGTATCCAAGTATTTGCCAGATCTTTGGAATATGACACAGGCAGTAGCAATGACTGACTATCGAGTAAGATTTAGATTCAATACCGAGTCCTTCTGGCATCTTCACTCTATTGCATACATGCCCATCCTGCCTAAACACATCTTCGTTGATTTTGAACATGGGGAATGGAATGATTGGGAGCCACTGCCAAATGATCCTACATTAGTGACATCAGGTCCATTCATCCTTAATTCATATAATCCCACCGAACTGATTATTCTGGAAAATAATAATAATTACTTCTTTGGAGTTCCGCAGTGCCAGCTAAAACCGATTTACTCCACTACAGGTATTAGCGGGCCTAATATAGCCCCCACTCTAGCTGGGTCAATTATTGCTTCATCCTCAATAATCCTCATCGGAACAATAATCCTCACTCGCAAGCGACAAGAAGCGTAACACTCATACCACAGTATTATTGGCTATGGTTCTACCCATTCCCAAATGATGATTGATGTGGTAATAATATTCGTTTATCCTAATAGTGGGACTTTATGACTGGTGTTTATCCATCATTTTAGTATAAAATTCCTCTATTTTGCCTTCTTAATCGATTAGTCAATTATTGGGAATGATGAAAATTCGAAAATTATCACAAATGGAATGGTAATGTGGGTGAGCTATTGATAGACGATCTTGAACATATATTCATGGACCGCAAAGGAAGATTGGTGGATGGCCAGTATGACATCACTCTGGGGTTTGCAATTCCGTTCTCTCGCGGCGATTGGTATCTCGAGTCTGCGCGTTATGTAATTGATGAAAATGACAATACCGGAATGGTCAGTCTGGTGTTTGGGCTGCGAGATTGTATTCTTGTGAATGATACCACCGTTATTGATCTAAGCAAGTATTCGTTTGTTCTCTGCAATCTTTTTGGTATAGTTCCACTTATCTCATTGATTGCCTCTAAGCATCCACGCAATCTGCAAATGGCTGTTCTCGAAACCCGTTCTTCTGGAACCTATGTCAAACTCGTTTTTCAGGCAGCAACCACAAAAAAAGAGAACTGGGCCAGGACTCTTGCACAATCTGTTATTCGCTTTATGAACAAGTGGGAAGAGTTCTCAAAGATTCTTGAACGCATTCTCAATAATGACCCTTATGTTGGCTATTGGCATCTGGATTGGCGTGACTTTCTTGGGGAGGTTTCGAACTTTGAAACGGGTCCACGATATCCCCATCTAGATGATGGTGAGCGGTGTCTAGCTCTTCAAACAGTGAAGAATGCGGCAAAGGGCCTAATCTACTCTGTTCTTTCGCGAGATGAGATTGAAACCCCTCTTGTTCAAGAACTCCTATACTGGTTGGATGAACTCTCAATTGAAACTCATTCGTCCAAATGTACAAGTTCACCCGTGGAGGCGATATGATGTTTGCTAGATATGCCAAACACGCAATGGGGAACCACATGGAGTTGGGCCTGCCTGAAGCTTGGTTAATTGGCGCAAAGACTGCACTGGCTGAAATGAAGCATCTAAAGTTCTCCAAAGAATGGATGCAATTCTATTCTGAAGTTGAGAGTTTCGTAAATTGGTGGGATGATATTGATCCAATCAGTCCCGAAAACGCGTTATTGAACAGATACTTGCAGGGTTCTCTTTTTGACTACATTGGTGGCTATGTGAGCGTAGCAGGCACACTTACAGACATTGGCATCAAGTTGGGAATAGCAGGTGAATACCACTCTGACTTGCTTATGCTCCTGTCTGACCTTGTTGTCATTAACAATGATGATGTTCTTGTTCTTTTTGATGCTCTCCAAGGATTTCTCAACTTGGTCACAATAATTGGCCCGCTTTTTGACGACATCATGGAGGCATTGCCATGACCGAGCTTGAAGCAGTACCTGGCATAGGTCCCGCTATTGCCAAGAAGCTAGAGGCCGCCTTCATCACCACAGCAGAATTGCTGGCCGTGCAGAACCCTGATGAGCTCAATGCCAGAACTAATATTGGACCTGGCAAAGCGGTCTCAATAGTAAGGGCAGCGCGAAAGGTCATTGGCAAATTTGAATTTCGTTCAGGTCTCGAAGTTGAGCGCGAACTTGAATTAAAACCACGGTTGTCAACAGGGGTTAGCAAACTCGATAAACACCTCTGGGGTGGCATTGAGTTAGGATCCATTGTTGAACTATTTGGCAAAGCACGTGCTGGAAAGACGCAATGGTGCGCAATGCTTGCTATTATGGTACAGCTTCCTCTCAAAGATGGTGGGCTTGAAGGCCGTGTGTTGTGGCTAGACACTGAAAGGGCATTCAAACCATGGATTATCAGGGCGATGGCCTATCGACGTGGTCTAGACCCAGAAGTAGCTCTGGGAAATATTGGACATGCCACGATAATAGACAGTTCACAAATTCAAGAGCGCTTCGAAAACATCCCAAACCTGTTAGCTCGTGAGAATTACAAGCTTGTCATAATCGACTCATTTACTGGACTGTTCCGTTCGGAGTACACAGGTCTTGACAGCCTTAGAATACGACAGCAAAAGATGAATAAGCTGCTGAGTCTAATGCGAAGAACAGCCGCTGCAACCGAAGCAATATTCGTTTATACAAATCAAGTGATGTCCAAAATCTCACAGTTTTCATCCAGCCTTAATGCACCATCTGGGGGTCACATTCTTTCGCATGCTTCTGACTATAGGTTTAATCTAAAGGTTGGAAAGGATGATCAGAGAAAGATCGCTTTACAGGATAATGCCGGAGTGCCTGAGTTTGAGCTGACTCTCAAGCTAGGTTGGGGGGGGTTTTATGAGAATGCAAAAGAGAAGGATAACATGCAGGACGCAATTCTGAAGTATCTGAGATCTAGGGGATGCGACCATCAGGCTGTGCTTAAAGAGATCGAGCAGGAGGCAGTTGCCTAATGCATCAGGAGCGGGGAATGTTCAGAGTATATCAATGTCCCAAATGCAACAATATTGGTTTTGTAAGAATTGAGAACGAGCACGAGTCTTCACACTGTTCTCTCTGCTCCGCTGTAATTATCGACGAGCCTGGGACACTCTATGCTGCAACAACCATTGAAGCTGAAGAACTGGTCCGGGACCTAGTTCATCAGAAGAGGAGGGAACGGAAAGCCCCCAAGATTCACTATGGTCTTGGGATAAGACGAACATTGATTGAGATTGTCGAGTCCCTGCTCGAACTCAACCGTGGCTGGCCTGTGCCCATTGAAGATGTCCTACGAGAGGCCACCATTCTTGGATTCTCGCTTACAAAGTCAAGTAAAATGCTTCACAAACTCATAGAGGAAGAAGTCCTGTTCAAGGATGATAATCTTATTGGAATTGTGCGGGGTGAGATTGTTTGAGTGTTGCGGTGAAACATGATGCATTTGTAAGAGATACTTCACACTCATGGATCTCAATTCTGAATCTGATTAACCTTCAATTGAGAGACACTAATCATAGAATAACTGTACTTGCAATTGATGCTGAACAAGAGCCTGACCCAGAGCTGCACGTCTTGACGAAGATTGAGTGGCGCGATCGTGACATATCAAAACCAATCTTGCCCCAACTTCCAAGAATACTCTCACTGCTGGAAACCTTACGAAGCAGCAAGGGTGTGCCACGGGAGATTTATTACGATAGTCTTGATGGTGTACCAGTCTATTTGCCCATGAGCATAAGAGCATCTAATTTACCGCATAATGCAAGAAAGGCCATTGAACTATTGACTAATCTCCTAGTGAAGACAATCGTCCATCATCTGTCAACAATGAAGGATATAGAGGTCTACTTCTGGGAAACTGCAAAGAAGAACGGATTTAGCAAGAGAATAGTTGAGAGGATGGCTCGAAAAGAGCGATTCTATGACTCACCAACATTATTAATGAAGTTCTATAATCTCCTATATTCCTATTTTTCAATACGTTTCAGAGTGCATCGTACCGAGTCATGCATTAGAATGGGGGGAGCCTGACTGATTGTCGCTGCAATGGATGCAATGGCATGGTTTCCATACAAACCCCGTCCTCATCAAGACCATGCAATTCGCTTTGCCACACAGGTATTTAAGCAGAAGACAGTGGGCTTGCTCTCAGCAGATTGTGGTGTTGGCAAGACAATTGCGGTTCTCTCGGGTTACTTTGCAGCACGTGCAAATGATCCCGAGTCCAAGTTAATAGTACTCACACGAACTCATTCTCAGGCCTGCGTGTTTGAGTCCGAACTTCGTGTGTTGAATGAAACAGAAGCAGCGAAGAAACTCTCATTTCATCTGACAGCAACAAGCATGGTCTCGAGAATCCATGTCTGTCCTATGAAGGCTGAGATTCAGCAGACTTCTGTGGCAGGATTCACCCGTGGCTGTGCTGCAATGATACGTTCAGGTGAATGCAACTATTATTATAACATGTTTATTGGGAACTCGAACTCAGGCAATCTGAAGCTCAGAGAGTCCGCTAGGGATGACCTTGTCAATACTTTGAATGGCGACGTTGTCACCCAAGAAACCGCTGAGAACCTCTCATTCTCATCTGGCTATTGTCCCTACGAAGTTCTTCGGTGGTCAGCACGCAATAGCAGGGTGGTAATTGGTCCCTATTCATACTTGTTTCAAGAGCGAGTTAGAAATGCGTTTCTGAGGGCTCTAAATGTCGATCTGTCAGACATAGACCTCATTGTTGATGAGGCACACAACCTTGCTGATCATGTTCTGGAGGTAGAATCTGCCCAGATTTCAGGCAAGGATCTTCTATGGTTGAAAGAGAACCGTGATGCTCTCGATGTGACTACGAATGCCTCGTGGCTATTCGATGTCATTGATTTTCTCTGGGAAACATTCATGCTGAATCTCGACAAGATCCGGAACAAGAACGAACATGCTCTTAATCGCTGGGAGATATTGCCCCGATTTGTGGATATGGATGAGCTTGCTCAATTGCTCTATAGAAATCAAGACAATTCTGATCCAACGGATGGCGAGTCGTATTCGAGCACTCCACTGGAACGATTGTTTGATATTCTTCAGGCTGGACATCGGGCGACTCTGAGTAATGACTGGCACATCACAATAGAACTATCACGTTCATGGGATAGATCGGTCTCAATTGAGAATGCAGTGTTAAAAGCCCGTCCTCTTAATGCAATGGGATTCACAACACCAATACTGAGAGGTGCCCGGTCAGCTCTCTTGATGTCTGGCACTCTTAATCCGTTAAATCATTATGCATCACTCCTTGGGATTCCAAGTGCCCGTACAGCACATCTCACGAGCCCTTATGAGAAAGGAACTCGATTAGTATTGCTTGACAAGCACTTGACCACCAAGTATACCGAACGAGGTTCTGAACTCTGGCGTGCCATTGCAGAACGAATAAGCGTTGCATTAACGACTACTCCAGCTAATAAGAGCGCACTGGTTGCATTCCCAAGCTATAGAATAATGAATGAGGTTCTCAGCTATAACATTGACTGCGGGCACAGAAGCAGAATTGTAGAGGATCCCAAGGCACAATTGGATGATCTGCGGAGGGCAGTTGATGAAACACCGCATGCAATCTTCGCAGTCTATGGCGGGAAGTTCAGCGAGGGTATCGATCTAGTAAAGGATGGTTCATCACAGATTAACCTCATCATTGGTGTTGGTATACCCTTTTCTCCACCTACTAGTTTTCATAGGGCACTTCAGTTATGGTTTGACGAACGGTATGGATCTGGTTCGGGCTATTACTATTCCATAGTAGTCCCGTCAATACGCCGAGTTGCTCAACTAATTGGCCGCCTACGGCGTAGCCCCACAGATAGAGGAATAGTGATCCTCTTCGATAAACGATTTCACAATTATCTGAATGTTTTCGGATCTGACATTATCTCCGATATTTGGCCCTTTGAGAGTAAGGATGAGATGGTGTCTGCTATTGAAACATTCATTAGCGGCAACAGGGGGTCGATATGAATGTCGAGGACTTTCTCTGCGAAATATCTACTTGGTTTTATTGCTTCTGCATTACTTCTCCGCTCTCTGATATTGAGCAGTATAATGGGACTTATTGAGAGTTCCTTGGGACTAACTGGCCTCTTTCTAGTGGCCTATATCTACAGGAAGCATGGCGGTCGTTCTGTGATATTTTGGGACAAGGGCGGCAAAATGCTGGTAAATCTTCGTCCTTGGCATATCGAAGTATATAGCGCACGGATATTCAGTAGTATACCAATTGGCATAGACCTGTCACATTCTTCAGCGAAGGTTCTTGAGGCAATGAGTCTTCACGCCAAAGATTGGGCGAAGTTTGAGCTCAGGTTTGTAGTGGTAAGACCAATGAGCTCTTCGAGTACTACCGTTGGAATGATGGTTATTGGAAGAACTTCCCGTATATTTGGGGTGGGGAGGTTTCTTGACTCGTTAGTGAAGAAAATTGAGATTGTGTCTTATGTTCTGGAGGGTGCGATGAGAGCTGCTTATCCTCATACTCCCATCACTAAGGCCACACTCGATCAGATGATGCTCATGGTTAATGGAGGTGTTGAGATTGAAGTCAAATGCTAGTGAAGCACTTGATATCTCGCCATTTCTCGACATTGATCAACTGATGTCAGTACTGCAATCAGGTCATGGTTATAGCTGGAGAGTACTGGTTAAACTACCCAAAATTGTCGCTCATGGAGAATCGTCAAAGAATAATATGCCTTCAATCTCAATTATCCATCGCAAGCTGTTCATCTGGGATGGTGATGAGAATCATGTAAGGCATTTCAGCCGTATTCTTGAGATCCTCTCGCAATCGATGATTAGGAGGGGCCCATGATATCTAGATGGAACTCGTCATTGATAGACACTCACGAGATAACCTATGAGGGCAGGATGCAACTAAGACCCTCTGGAAAGGCTCGGTTGTGCGATAGACGAATCAGAAGCAACCCACTCTTCGATCTATTGCTTGTAGCATCCATCTATAGTTTCATCTTTATAACATTAAATCATGTTGTTGTCCTATTATTTGCAACTGCAATCACTATGTTTCTATTTAGTCTTCGAATGAGGTCTGACGAGTCCAAGCTTCAAGAGGCTGGCCTATGCAACTTGAAAGTGTCTGAGATATTCCTTGGTCCTAGAAAAAGAGAGGTAGAGTTCGAGGGTGCAGGTCCTCAGACTCTTTTACTTGGCCTAGAACTTAAGCAACCTCCCCGCCTAGCAGGAAACCTGTCCAAGCTTATTAGAGCACTTGATACAAGTTCTGGCTTCTCATTCACTGTTTCTTTGGTACCTGAGAACAATGCAGTAATTGTCAACAGAAATAAACTGAAGCGTTTTCCACTGCCATTTTTTAGTAGGCGTTTTCATAGGGCACCATCAGACATCATTATTTCGAAGGGTGGTTTGTGGAAGACAGGTCTTACAATACTTGGTCAAACATTGAATGAGAACGAAACTCGATACTTTGACTCTGCAGTTCGAGGCTCCATTCCTGAGCACGGGCTGAAGAGAATGAGCGGCAAGCGGCTTGCCAAATGGGTGAATGAATGCAGGATATTAGATGGTACACCACGATTCTATGCTCTCGGTCGTGAGTTATCAGAATGGACCATTCAATTGGTTTCAGAACTCGCTCCGGAAGTGGGGGCCAATATTCCTGGCGAATTCATCTCGCCCGTTCGTGCCAAGCAGTGCGACTATCAATTGGGTGTGATAATCAATCCCGAAACATTGCAGACTGGGCCTATAGTAGGCTTCACAGATGATGACCTCTTGAATGGAGTTCTAATTACTGGTGGTGAGTGGTCTGATAGATTTCATGCCTACAGTCTTTTGATTCCTCAGATATTGAGGTCCGGAAAGCATGTGATAATTTTGACAAATAACAGAAGAGCAATGTCTCTATTATCATTGACCAACAATTCACTTGGTCTGACCCTGGGAAAAGACTTTGTCTTGAATCCCGTTGATGCTGAGAACATTCCAAGGCACGAGTTTGTGCCCAGATTGAAAACCGCACTTGAAGTGATATGCTCTTCAGCACTCAGTTCTGCATCACACTTTGAGGATGCCCTAAGCAGAGCTGTGGCATTGAACGGAGGAACTGTAGCAGACATCACTCTTCTCCACAATGAAGACCAACCCACGATAACAGCGGATGACTCTCCCTCCAGGGCCTCACTTGATGGGTTTGAGGCAGTCCGTGTTCTCCATCGCGGAATCGGGGCTCGTGCCTTTTATGGTATCCAGACTGCAAAGATGGCTAAGTTGACCGAGTTCCCACTTACTGTCATGCTAATAGACTTGAACTCCAATGAACTTGACACATTTGCATGGGACCTTTTCATGATAAAGATATCAGCCCTCACAAAGGACAAGAATGTCGTAATAATTCTAGACGAACCTCTAAATCTTCTGCTGAAACTGCATGACCGTAGTCGGGGTTTATGGACTCATAGATTGATCACTGACATGCTCAGGCGTGGCCCTCTAATGTTAAGCATAAGAAATCCATCGGAACTTCAACATCTATTAGATCTGTTCAGTTCTTGCCTTGCCTTCAGGCTGAAGAGTTCTCAAGACATCAAGGTCATGTCTGATATGTTAGGCCTGTCGGTGGTCGACTCGATTCATAGTAAGGCACGAATATCATCACGTGAGAGCTCTTATCTGCGCACCATGAAAAAGGAGCATGCACTTCTCGTAGATTCGAACCCTGATACATGTGTTCCTTTAAAGCTTGGTCCACCATTAAAGTTGCACACTCCCTCTGAGTCAGACATCACGTCCAGACGCTTGAGTATGATTGGAACTTCAGAACAACCATCAATGGCGGCAGAATCAGGTGTACTTGCATTTGTCACTGGTGAGAGATCTAATCTTGCAGCTCAAGTTCTACAGCTTCTCGAACGGTACGAGCCCCTCACAGTTGAGGCGCTCAAGAAGTTCATTCAAACTAGTGGCGTAGAGATTGATGATATTGAAAGCCTGCTTATTCAACTGGAACAGGCAAACATGATCTTGCGTGGACACGAGTTTCTCAATGGAGTGAACTATTCGAACTATCGCATTACTCTGAAAGGTACCATGGCACTTCGTCAGGCGCTAACAGTTGAGGGAGGGGTGTGAGTTGGTGGCCGTAATTGACACTGCTCAAGAGATCAAAAGAATACTAAGTACAATAGGGGTCACTCCCAGAGGAGTGCAGGTGCGAGCGATTGAGGAAGGAGTGCTTGATGGCGAGAGCCTAATGATTTGCTCTCCCACTGGTTCAGGCAAGACCCTCATTGGTGAAATGGCCCTGTTGCGTGCAGTAATTGACGGTTCCAAAGGCATTTACCTTGTCCCATTACGAGCATTGGCTACACAGATTGCTAATGAGCTATGGGCAAAGTATGCCAGCGAGCAGATCAAGATTGCTCTCTCAACGGGCGATTATTACATGAATGGTGATGAACTGGCAGATAATGACATCATAGTGATGACATATGAGAGGGCCGACTCGTTATTTCGCCACAGAACCTCTTGGCTATCTGAGATTGGTGCAGTTGTGATTGATGAGATACAGACTCTCTCTCAAGGCAAGAGAGGATCACGTCTTGAAAGCCTGATTATTCGGTTGAAACGTATAATATCGGATGTTCAGATTATTGCGCTATCAGCAACAATTGCTGCTCCAGATGAGCTTGCTGAATGGCTTGACTGCAAGCTCATTACTCATACAGAACGACCAGTACCACTTGTTAATAGGGTCATTTCGACTTCAGACCGAACCCGTCTGGCTCGGGAAATCATAATGACTACCGTTCAGAGCAATGGCCAATTGATAATCTTCAACAGAACCAGACGAGAGGCCGAAGCAACAGCGAAACGTATTGCTAATGAAGTTGGCAGACAACTGACCCGTAGGGAAAAAATAGAGCTCGATAGTGAAGTCGGTGGTGTGTCTAATTGGGGTTCTCAGATTGCTCCTGATTTGACTCCACTGATCCATGATGGTGTTGCATTCCATCATGCGGGAATGAATTCCAAAACTCGCTTATTTATTGAAGACCTGTTTGAAAGAGGTCTCATTAAGGTCATCAGCGCAACTACAACTCTTGCTGCTGGAATGAACCTGCCCGCAAGAACAGTTGTGATTACTAATGTGAACCAGCCTGGTGTCAGCACTCAATTGTTGCCTGCAAATCTTGTTCATCAAATGCTGGGAAGAGCAGGACGGCCTGGAAAGGATCTAAAGGGCTTTGGCATTATTCTTGCTGGCAGCAGGGGCGAAGCTCAAAGAATCGTTGAGTCATATTTTGACAATGTTCAGGATGATGCAGGAAATATAATTCTGATTCCAAAATATGAACAGATTCACAGTCAGATTGCAAATGACCTCACCGACCAATTGCTCGTCGCTCTTGACTTTGTTGGTGAATCGACTCTTGACTCAATAGAACATGGCTTTCTTGGAAACTCATTTCTTGCATTTACCAGTGTTCGTGATATCAACTCTCCATCTCGGATACTCGAACTTGGTGAAATCACTGCAATTAAGGCCATAGAACGCCATAGTATATCATCGACTCTAAAAGCGGCAAAAGAGGGTGTTCTAGGACGAGTGGAGATTCGCGAGATCAGTCCCACCGTTATTGGGGGACTGGTTTCGGGCATTCCGGGAGGCAGTGTGACTTGCAGATTCTCAATCCGTACCTCCTCCAATAATCTAATCGAAGGACCAACCTGCTCATGCGGACAACCGTTAATGAAGAATGGCATTCTCTGCCCGCATCTGGTTTCACTTGGTGTGTCCGCAGTTCAACAGCATCCCGACAATGCTAATTATATCATCCCCCTAGCGCTAAGTGAATCAAGCCCAGCTAGAAGTCTGATAAGGTTGGGTCTAGTCGAGGGTTCGATTGATGGTAAACTGAGACCAACTCATCTTGGACGTCTTGTAAATAAACTCTATTTACGCACGAATACTTTTCGTGAGATGATTGTTATATTGCCAATCATCGAGAATAACTCTCAATTATTCTGGCTTGTTCATCATTTGACTCGACTTGAAACTGGCAAAAAGCTCGAGATTGATTTTGAACAATTCATTGGGCAGGTTGCAACCACTTCAATACCCCTGCATGACATCTCAAAGATGTACTCGATCTCCTATGGGGATCTGATATTCATTCTTGAGAATGCCAAGTGGCTGCTGTATTGCATATCTGTCATAGCCCAACATGGTGGACTAGTACAGGTGTCTGAGAATGCTCGTCAATTGAAACTGTTGATTGATAGAAGATTCGGAAAATTGGAGGCTTCTGAAAATGAAAATTAAAGAGAAAACTGAAAGGGCTGATGAAGACCAAGCCCTAGAAAATGAGAATGAGGTCATAAACACCGAACTCTATGACCTTGAAGAATCATTAAAACGATTGGGCTATCGAGTAAACGTTTATGACAATGGGCTGATTCTTGCTGTAAGGCTTAACCGAATGCCTTCTACACGCGGAGTGCATGTTGACATCACATATGTGCTTGATCTTCAAAGAGCTCAATTCGGTAGATCAGTGCTTGCTCTGAAATCAAGGGTGCTGGATGTAATCAGCAGGAATCTTCATGAAACATTATCTGATGTGGACTTGGACATAAATCTCGATGAGTTCAAAATCCGAATACCCTTGGGTAATGTCAAAATCCCCCTCTTTGTGTCTAACAAAAGTATGAAGCGGTCGGCCATTTACCCGACCAAGACTGTCTATGTTGTGATAGATGATGTAAGACCATCCTTTGATCTCTCTTGGTTGACTGACTCTCGAAGAGTTGTCAACAGAGAAACCTTTGTGCCGGCGATTAACAGCGATAATAGAGCGTTTCTATCTGATCTTTATGAAAATGTTATTCCTGAAAAGTGGGACTATTTGAAAGCAGGAATAACTAGGGGATGGTATGGAGCTCTTGGAATCATCTTCGGCATAATTGGATTGCTCTCACTGGTTACAGCATTTATCTATCGATCAAGTTTATTCGTCATTCCACTTGTTTCAGCAATTGCAAGCAGTGCATTTGGCTCTTGGCTTCTAATGGACTCCCGTAAGCGCATCACATCGTTCTGGAACAACTTTAATGATGAACTGACATGCATTGCATCTCTATCTGATTCTTATCGCATTGATCAGGCAATTGCGAACAACAAGACCATTCTGAAGGCCATAGGAGATATGAGTTTCATAATATCCCCGCTGTTAATCTCATCAGCTGAGTCAATATCCTCGGGACAGATTGAGAGGACTGTTTTGTTATTGTCATCAATTCTAGATGAATGTGTGTTTGCGGCGCCAAACCTGATTGATAGTCACAGTACATCAGGCGATACTGGCTTGGACAAGTTCTTGGGTCTCTTCCGAACTTTATATACTCTTGATGGCAATGAAGAAGCAGAACTTGCATTGATCTATAGCGATATCACTTCTCATTTCACTTCGCCCCTGACTGAAAAAAGGCTCATTGCAATAATAGGCCAGATTAGTTGTTCATTATTCAATGCAGGATTAATCGATCCTGAGGCTCGTGATAGAGTATATGATGTTCTTAATGACAGGTCATTGCGAGATACTCTGCAAGCAATTGAGGAAGAGCTGGAGACCCCTGATGACATCATCGAGGAGAAATCAATCCAAGCTATTAGTGCCCAGACTAGGTCTTGGATGGAGGGCGATTTGCCAGTCATTGTGGCAAGTGATACAGAGAATGGTGGAACTATGTCCGATGATCAACCAGCATCTGAAGGTGGCTCTGAACTTGACAGTATTGAAGATGTATTAGCCGAAATTAGAAACGCAGGTGCAGTTGAAGATGACAGAGAAAGCGACCCATCCAGCAAGCCAACATCGAAAGCAACTATTGGGGAGGGGGTGTGATATTTGCGGATGATGCTGAATTTGAAAGGCCTGACTCATGTATGGGGTGATGCAGGCTCTGGAAAGACACTTTTCGCAATTGCCATTGCAGCCCCACTAACTGTGAATCATCATGTACTATGGATGAACACGGATGGTAAATGGTCATTCCTAAACCCCCTTAGAAACAACATATCACTGAATAATGGCAAGAGAGAAAATGTTTCAGTCGTCATGGCTCATGGGCAGGCATTAGAGCAGATACAACGACTACCCAAATTGATCAACAGCAACACAAGGCTAGTTGTCATAGACTCGATATCACGAACTGTGGACTTGGGACGAAAAGACCCCACATTATGGGGCAGAGAAATGTTAGAAGAGGTAATGCCAACTCTTTCCTCACTGGTTATGAATTCCAACCTTCAGATTCTTGCAATCAATGAGATGCGTTTTCTCAATGATCACAATGTCCCTCTCCTCTACGATATCATCAGGAGATTCTGTGATAATGACCTTGAAATTAGAAGAGATCCTACTGGTATCTCTAGCATCTTGGTAAATGGAAATAAGATAGCAGAGACTCTCATACAAGAGAATGGTTCTGTCATTATCAGGCCTGATGGTGCCTTACAGGAGGGCGATCTGAATTGTTCAGTAAGTACTGCTTTCGTCTGATGTGGCTATCATTTGCAGCAGCTTTTGCTATTCTCATGGGTGGGCATCTAATCAGATATGTGTCCTCAATTGTGATTGCTGCTAGACTGGGCGATTATCTTCCTCTAATTGTTTTGATAGTCTGTTCAGTAGCCTTGTTACGAATTTCAGGGAAATTTGATGATAAAGATGGTCTATTGTTTAATTTAATTAGCATCATCGCATGGGCAAGTGTCATTCTCTTGGCAATAGCAAGTGCTTTGATCATACTTCCTTTTGGAATAGTCCCAATGATTGCAGCGGTTGCACTTGTCGGCCTGCTAGCGCGATTAGTTCAAGACCCCCAGAGTTCAATCTCGATATTGGGCCAGTTATTTGGGTCTTATCCGCTTATCAGCTTTCTCGTTATGAAACTCTACTCAGTTTGGGAAGGGCATACTTTTAGCTGGCTCAGAATTAGCACTTCATCATTGGCCCTGTTCATAATCCCTAAAGAGTATGAAATGAAGATTATTCAGCTTATGAGAGACCGTCCGATGCTTCCGGTTTCAATGACAATTCTTGATGAATTTGATGCCTTGGTATTGAGAGCCAAACATCTCGAGGACTGGCATGCTACAATCAATAACCTGCTCCAAAGAAACAAGATACCTTACGAGATTGGGAGTCAAATCCTACTCAAGCTTGTTCTTGCTCTTCCACTCATTGAGAATGAGGGTGAACTTGCACATGGGCGATATTGTATCATTCCGGAGCAGAAATTGATTGATGTTCTTCTGACTGAAGGTGCAAACTATGTCACATTGTTTCCCCGAATTGGGGGACTGATTGCAGTATGTCCCGATGTCTTTGTATCAGGCTACAATGTATCAAGGCTGCCAACAAATGTGATCAGTTCATTACTAATCAACCGCGATACTCGAATGATTCCTGCTGGGGTGAGAGAGAATGGCCATTCCACTTGATAGACTAAGAACTGATGATGATCTTAACATCTCATTGAAGCCTCATGTTCTTAACAGCATATTCCAACTACAAAGTCATCAGATCACATTGATTCACGGACCTAACAAAGCACCTCTAACATTGTTGGCCCACAACCTTGCAGTTCAAGTTGCAAAGGCAGGAAAGTCTGTGGTGTTCCTTGACTCAGGAAAGAATTACAACCCTAGGATAATAAGAAGCATGTGCAAGAACTCCTCTCAATCTGAGAAAGTAATGAGATTGGTTCATTTTACCAACATTCTAAATCTTGAGGATATCCAACTGCTCAAAGAATCATTAAGAGAATTCGAATTACTCTTCCTTCTTATAATCGATAACCTCACAAATCTTCTGAACCTATCAGGAAATCCAGGATCGAAAGAAAGGCAACGCAAACTCTTCAACACTCTTGAATGCTTGAGGGGACTTGCCAATTCGATGGATATTCACATTCTATTAACGGGGCACTCAAAACGCAATTGGGACTCTGGAAAGATAATCCCCATAGGTGGAAATGTTCTGACCCACGATATCGACTGGTCCCTTCTTGTGGGGCTTCTTGAGGGAACAAGGGATTACTATAGAATCCTTGCTGAAAAAAGTCCTATTCATGGAATACCCCCTGCAATTGTTGTAAGAATAAGAAAGAGTGGGGTGGAGGTAGTATAGATGGGTGTTAAGAACTGGGACTTCATCTCCTGGCAGGTCGGTAAGATCAATACTATACACCCAGCAGTGATTGCGATTGATGCCCCTAACTATTTGATGAAGAGAATTCGTTCAATCGAGAACAGAATCATCCAATCTCTAGATAGAATTTCGACTATTCATGTTTCAATTGTCCTTGGCTTCATAAAGAAGGCTCTTGCCAGCAATATCCTGCCTGTATTCATATTTGATGGAATCCCTGAACATCTCAAGCGTTCTCCCAACCCTGAGTTGATTCGAACTGCAAATGACCTGTATAGGGAATTCTCTAGGACTCAAGATCCAAGGGATATTTTTCTCGTTCAGAGTCTCCATGATAGTCCTTCTCTGCGATGGTACTTCTCGGCATACCATATCATGGATATTTGTTCTGCAATTGGCGTGCCAGCAATCACTTCTCCAACTGAGGCTGAGATGGCTGCAGCCCTACTATGCAAGGATGGCTTTGCAGGAACATGTTTGTCTAATGATGTAGATGCACTTCTCTTTGGTAGTCCTCATGTTTCCAAATCAATTCGTTATTCGAAAGACGAGGTTGAATATACTACATTGGACTCAGTGTTGAAATCCATAGGCCTAGACATTGAGCAATTAAGAGACCTGGCAATTCTATCGGGTTGTGATTTCTCGCCGGGTGTCAAAGGAATAGGTCCACGCAAGGGCGCAATCCTGCTGAAACGATTCGGGTTTCTTGAAGATGTTTTAAGATCGCTTGGCTTTCTGCAGAGTGAGCGCGAAGAGTTTATTCGTGCGCGTGAAACTTTTGATGAAGTCAATCGGTTATTTATCAACACCAGCGACCTGCAACTTCGCTCGCCATTGAGTTCACGACTAACCAAGATTCTGAATGTAGTAATGAATGAGGACAGGGCTGAAATCCTGACTAGTGAGATAATCAGAACATGGAAGAGATTCGGAACTTATCAAACAACTCTGGAGGTTTGGTTTTAATGCCAATCGATTGGTCAAAACTAAGAGATGATGAACTCTGTAATGTATGTATATCTGTTAGAGGCTTTCTACTAAAGTCAGACGGAGAGCTATTGGAGATCTGCAGAAAGTTCTTGCGAATGGTTCATGAAGAATGCAAACGCAGAAATCCACTCTTCTCACAAGTGATTCGAGCCATTACTAAGAGAGTGGCCGATGAAGTGCCTGTTTAAGTCGATCACTTGATATCTCTCCAACACTTGCCACTCTTGTCGAATAGTCTGGCAGGAAGTGTCATGTAGTGATATCTCATACCCGATATTATAGCTGATATGAACTCACCCTCCTCGAATCTCAATCCTTCCTTTAATAGCATGTCTCGAATGATCTTTGCCACAATCCATGCCCTTGCGGTTGGGGTTCTGATATGTGCAACCAACCTCCTTCTCTCCGAATCGCTGCGTATGTGACAATACACATTGGAATTTCTAAACCATTTGATACATTTCCTGATCAACTTGCTATGAGCATCCGGGATGATTACGAGCACTCCCTCAGTCAATCCTATGAATTCCAATGTGGGATGATGCATCAGACTGACATGCTTCTCATCAAGAATGCTATTCAAAGACCTGTGAAATGTTGTGGTGCTATATCCTAGCAGATTGATGATTGAAACTCGTGATCGAAACGAACCATTATGGCCGAGAAGAGTGAACATGACCTCCATTTCCCTTTTATTCCAACTTCTCTCCTTCTCAACTCTACTCCTAATCTCATGATACAACCACAGATCGCTCTTCTGAGGATTCCCTGGGATTTTTTGATTCCAGGGTTCTATGCTCCAATCTTTATTTGCTTTGTCATACAAGTCTAGCCTTATACTGAATGATTCGTCATTAGTGACAAATTGGATGATCTCATCATCTGCTAGAAATGGCGCAGTTTGTGTGCCGATTGGTTCAAGATAGATAAAGACATGTTTGAACTGATTATCATATGTCTGCATGAGTTTATAATGTTCAATGAGACCTCCCCTGAAAAATGAAGCAATTTTTCTCCTCTCGGTAATTGCATAGCGATATTGCAATCCGATACCCGGCATATTTGGGAGAAACTTTTCAGTGCTCGAAAAGTCCAATATTGCACTTAAGGTGGTCGCAGTTCGTTTTGAAAACTTCCTATTGTAGATGTTCATTATCTCTTGATGGGTCACCTGTTTGGGCCTGATGTATTCTCCTCTCCTTCTGTGAAACTCCATGACTTCGGGCTTTCTCATAGTATTCAATGACAGTCGAATCTTTGAGAAGAAGAAGTCCCATCGCGAGGCAACCGCACAGTCAGGCCTGATATTTCGAATATCTGTGGTTGTGCTTCTTGGGTAGAGCTCCGGATGCCTAATTATCTCTAGCCAGCGAACACTTGCATCAAAATACTTGGCAAGCTGCAGAAGGAAAAAGCTCCCTGCGCAGAGGTCATCTATCCCTTCTGAATTTAGTGTCCATGAAAGCCCCTTTGGTAGTAATCCTGCAACCACACGGGCTAAGATATACGTGAGTTCATCACGCTTTTCTAGAAGCAATAATGATCGTCTGCCCTCTCCGATTTTGGGCAAGACTGACTGAATCTGCTCGAATAAACTATCGCCTTTTAATTTCTCATACAATGTCAAGTTGTTCTTTGCATCGAGTCCTCCAATCTTCCTCTCCAGCAATCTCTTTGTCCGTACTTTGGGATCAATGGGCTTGAGATTGTTGCTTCTCTCAAAAACATCACGACTAAAATTTCTATTTCCGTAATGCAATTTAAAAAGATTCTCTATCAATAATGAGTCATAAGTCTGCCTTATTCTGTCATAACCTGTCTGTTGTCTTAACCACCCAATTGAAACTGGAATAGCGCGTGTCATAATTCAATGGGACCAATGGGAAGCCAAAGATATAAAGCCCCCGAGACCTCTATATTCCAATTCAGATGTTCACTAATCAAACGCACTCATAGAAACATCAACAGCACACTAATGATTGTACCATGCTATTTTGCAATATGGTTCTACTTAATACCAAACTTATGGATAAAGTATGATAATACTTCTAAATTACTTAAATTATCTACCTATATGATAGTTTACTGAATTAAAAGGGTTATGGCTCAAATTTTACGCATTTTACTCACTCATCTATCCTTTCGTAATTTCACGAACCTCTGAAATTTTTCCGCCTCATATTTTCTCATGAACAACAATGAAGCATTATGCATCGCTTGCATCAATTGCTGGAGCTAATGTGAAAGGCTGTAGAACAATCATGATTTCACAATGCACGATCATCATCTCAATTCAGCAACTTGAGAATTATTCAATCAAAACAATGGGGGATATGTGAATTAATGAATAGTAAATGGATTGTTGCACTTACCTTCGCACTCTTGATATTATTGTCATCCCAACCGACTGCAAGCGATCAATTACGCTCATTATTCTCATATGATGACTCAAGGCCCAAACAAGTCGAGAACACAATGACTAGTGCAACACCTGGAATTATTATTGATGCTACACCCTATATAATCATACAAGCATTGAACACATCAATTACGTCTCATGGCTTTGAAATTGCAAAGGTTCTCGAAGCACGAGGAATAGTGACCAAGATTATTTCTGCAGATGAGATCACAGCCTCAGTAATCTCTGGGTCTCCAGCTATAATACTTGATGCGAGTATGGGAGCTGACAATGGATCCTTGGTTTCCAACTCTCTCCTCTCCTCTCTTCTTCAATGTGATGCTCCCCTGATACTCTTGGGCCGCTCTGCATGGATATTGCACAGGCTCAAAAATCGAGGTTCTCCCTCCCACACTGCCTTCTCATCAAACACCCTATTCACCACACCGGCTTATGAGAAGGCAGTCTTTTTCTACTATCCAAATACAATCACAAGTGGTGATATGATTACCACAGAAAATGAAGTTGCTTTGCCACTTGACATCGCACAAACCGAACACTCACGACTAGTGAATCTCACTAGCGCAGACGCTCCTGAAAGGCTTCCTGTCCTGAGATATGACTCGTGGCCGCTCGACATGTTTCTACTCTCTGCAGAAAGCCCGACAAGAATGACCGAGTCTGGCATTGATTTACTTGTCAATCTATTGGCCTATGTCCCTACACTCAAAGAGTCCTCTACATCCATAACTGTCAGATCTGCACAAGCCTCACACACAGATGTTGTAGAAGGAGGTTTCTCCTATTTTCACACCCCGAGAATTGAGGCCATATATCATGCTGTGCATATTGCATATGAAGTCCTTAATGGTCAAGACTGGATTTCATGGCTGGATAATAATAGTGGAATGATTGAAAATGCACTTGATCGACTCTACCTTGATGATGGAGTCACTGCTAACTTCTACACTTCTTTGATCGATGGCAAAGTGACAAACACATCGATAGCAAATGGCCTTTGGATTGCGTCAATCATAGGATCAAAACGTTTCAATATTTCATTACTTGCAGATACGCTCGCAAGCAAACAAATGCCAGAAGGTGGTTTTGAAGACTCGATTACAGTCACTTATTATGTCCTTGAATCATTGAATTATTCTGGCAGTCTGAGCGCAATTGACACAGTTTCACTCGAGTCTTGGTTAAGGGACTGTGTAATAGATGGGGGTGATACTCCCAATCCCGACTTCTGGGGAGGTGTATCATACAATCCATCATCTCTGTCGCCAAGTAATTCCTATGCAGCTCAGTATGTTCTATCATTGCAAATTCTGGGAAAATCTCACAATGATCCATATAAACTGACAGAGTGGATACTTGATCAGACCTCCAATGGAGATGGCTCTTACACTGACAAAATTCCTCCGTCTATTGAAATTGTAAGAGGAACTGCAAATGCTCTCACAACAATGTCGGTCTTGGGTACATTGGCCGAAGAGAACAGAACAAATGGGATTTCATGGCTGACTTCGGTTCAATTACCCTCAGGAGGTTTTGGTCGAGATAAGTGGGACCAAGTTGGCAAATTAATTCATACTGATATTGTGGCCACATGCCTTGTTGAAATTGGGGCTAGCACTGCTGGCCTGATTGACTTTGTCGAAGCCTGCAGGTCTGAAGTAGGATTTGAGAACATGGAACCAATTCCGTCTCTCATGTGGAGTTACTGGATTGCAAAGACTGCAAGATATGCCCATTCATTTCAAATAACAAATATGTCATCAATCTCCGATTATCTTGAGATGTTCAGTCGCTGGTCAGAATATCCTGATCTGGTCAATATCACAACACATGTTCCTCAAGAATATGCCTCGTATATCTCATCAACTCAGTATTTTGATCTAAGTGTGTGGTCTCAATTGTTCGGCGTTGAACTGACCAACGCCTGTGGATTTATTCTCGATAATGCAATGCGAACTTCAGCTATATCACAGATTCAACAATGTCAAGCATCATCGGGACATTTCAGACCCATGGACTCGTTCATCTGGACACCATCAATGCAGTACTCTGTTGCTGCTATTGAAGCATTGAACCTTCTAGATGGTCTTGATTCCATATCCTATAGAACACAACTTGAATCTGCAGTCATGAACGAGTATCAGAGTGGAAGATGGTCTTCTCAATCATGGACTATACTTCCATTCGCCAAAAAGCAGTCTGCCATAGACTATCTATCTACAAGAACTGCATTACGTCTTGATCTGATTACCACTGCAATGGCTAACGAGATTGCATCAGTGATAGCGAATAGGGTACAATATGATGATCTGTGGGCCCTATCCCGTGATGTGGCAACAATAGCCCTACTAAACTCCTCGTTCACAATTAGCCTAGATATATTCAACATCTCGCTGATAGAAGATCTCCTGCAGAATAGTTTTATCGATGGCTGGTTCAACTCGACAGATTTCTGGCAGCCAGTCTTTACAGCTGATGTATTGGAAATGGTTTCAATTCTTGGGCTCAGGTTAAGATTGATGAAACCTACAGGACAGAACATTGCAATCACATCAGTCGGTTATTCACATATTGGACAAGGGTTGTCAATTGATATCTCAATTAATTCAACCAAAGTTTCGCACACTGTTCAAGTATCTGCATTCAATGAAATATTCAAGTTTGATAATGTAGCTAACAGTGACACTCTAATCATCCAAGTCCCACAAACTCAAGATGTCTTGGGTTCCTCTAACATCTCTATAATGTTGAATGACTACGGTGATTGTCGGGCATTCGCAAGGACCGAAGTAAACACTACAGGTTCATTGAATGGATCACTGGAAGTGTTCAACTCATCTGCTCTCATTGGCGATATGATTAACTCAACAGTCACATGGGCTCTTGATACAGGCAAACCAGCAGGTCCAACGAATTTGACTGTTAGAGTCGGAAATCAATCATTCTATAAGGAATGGTACTATTACGATCAGGTTTCATCATTCAACATTGAGATCCCCACCAGTGACCTTACAGAGGGAAATTACGATTTAAATGTCATACTTGATAGGGCGTGGTGTGAATCTCTACTTATCAGCGAGCCTATTGTTCTTAATGCCCCTAGGCCCACATATTTCGTTGCGGACAGCGTGGTTTATTCGGAACTATCCACATCAGCAATAGTGAACTGGTCATTGCACTTTCAAGAAAATGGCTCGTTTATCGCCTCTCAGACTGTGAATTTTGAGGTCTATTATGGATCTACTCTTGTGTACTCTGCAAGCGACAAGTCAATAGAGGGTGTCAGTACTTTCAATTGGACCCCTGATACGCGTGGGACCTTCACCTACAGGCTTCTGTTCTCCCGAAATGGAACGATTGAGTCCTCAGAATTCAGTGGGGATATAATTGTTTCAGAGCCAACTCGGATAACTTGGCAGAATGTTGAATCACAGAACCAATATTCGAACATCACAGTAAATCTCACCCTCTCCACCCTGTCTGGGGAGAATCTATCTGATGAACAGATTCTCATCAATGTTAGATCTCCGACGGGAGCTATCATCATGGATGACTACTTAATTACAGACATCAATGGACAAATTGAGTTCACAATCTATCTTGGCGAGAATGGTGTCTACTCAATCAATGCCAACTTTGCTGGAACTCTGCATCTTCAATTCTGTGATTCAAATGATAATATAGTTTCATGGAGTTCAAGCAATCTTCAACTAACCGGCATTCCATCTGATACCCTCGTAGATCAGTCCTACCTAATAGGTGCACGGCTGTTGGACTCGATGAACTATTCTCTTTCATCAGAAACACTCATCTTGATAATCACATACTTGCCCTCAACGCAAATAATCAACATCACATTGACCACTTCTCAGGACGGAACAATAGCCTACAACTGGACTCCTGACACAGCTGGCTCGTATAAGATAGAGTCAATCTATGAAGGAAGCATATCTCGCGGGTCTGCCTCTATCGCTAAAAACACAGACACCTATATCCCACTGATGCTCACAGTCGAAGTGGGCACGAATCTGCAGGTTGGCATTCAATCATGGATTGATGTTCTTGCCACAAATCATCTCAGCACTCCTGTCACGAACATTCTTGTCAATGTCACAACCCAAGGACTAAGTATTTCGGGCCTAACAGATGACGATGGTCATCTGAATGTTTCTTGGACTCCGGATGTTCGTGGTTCAATAATAATCAATACATCATCTTCTCGTCAATTGTGGTATGAATCTGCCAGCTCAATAAATTTGGTGGAGGTCTGTGAGTCATCAGCACTCCTTATCGAATGGGATGGCCCTCTAAGAGCAGTTGATAATGCAACACTTCAAGTGCAACTGGTTGACTCTCTGGGATATCCAGTTTTTAATATGAGTATATCAACTCAGTTATTCTTGGATGGCGAGATCTTTTTCGATAATACAGACATAACAAATGAACATGGCATTATCATTATCAGCTTCACACTCTCGCATCCCGGCACTTTATCTGTCATTTCAACTTTCGACTCTCAAGACTTTCTGTTGAGCTCTACTAACCAAATATCCAAAACTGTACTTGGCATTACTGAGATAAACATTAATCCAACTTCGCCGCTAATACAGACTTCCACACGGGGTATCATAATCTCTCTAATAAATTGGCAAGGGGTTCCGCTGAGCAATTCGGAAGTGTCTTTTTCAATAAGAGATTCTGACGAAACTGTCATCTACTCATCAGAACTAATCACTGATGCGGATGGCATATGCGTTATATCTTACACATTCAATAATATTGGGGACTTTATGATAACCGCTTCCTATCCGGGTGCAGATCTGAATGCACCTGCAGAGATTGTTCAGATTCAGCAGGTCTATGTCACGCCAAACTTTAAACTCAGTGTTGCACCATCAGTTATTCTTGGCGAAACCCTGTCTATAGATACTGGAATTCTCGACAAACTTGGTCAATATATCTCTGGAAGAAACCTGACAATGTCCATTTATATGAATGATACACTGGTCTTTCAATCTGTATTTCTAAGTAATGATGGGACAACTCAGACTCACTGGACTCCTGCGGCCCGCGGATTGGCAAGGATAATGATCTACCATAGCCCATCATTCCTTTACTTAGAGAATTCAACTAATGTCTATATATCGGTCCTTGAAATGGTGTCAGCTAATCTTGCATTGTCAGCTGATAATATTGATCTCTTCACATCAGTTGAGTTTGTCTATCAGATGGCCGCTGAGAGTGATGTTTCTAATATTCAAGTGGATTTTGCCCTTCTAGGCATAGACCTTCTGCCTGTATGGTCTAGCACTACGATCACTGATGAGAATGGCACTGCCCGAATGACATATTTTGCTAATCATACTACAGGAATGCTTACACTTAGAGTTGAACCCCATGAAGAATATTTCACTATTGGTGGTAGTCAGGAAACTCAGTTAACTGTCATGACCAATTGCAGCCTCTCTGTTCAATTCATGCCTAGCCCTCCATCTTTGGGGGATGATGTGATCATCTTGATTTCAGCTCATGATGACCTTGGTGGCATCATATCTGGAGTGTCCGTAACGGTCTGGCTTTCTGACCCCTATGGTGTACTAATCAAACTTGGAACATGGTCGAATTCTATCAATCTGGTGCTAGAAAACGGGGCTGCTAATCTAACATTTACTCCATCAGTTTCTGGTCTGTATCGCGTTGAATTGCAGTCCCAGGAAACAACCACAGTACACTCTGCATATCACGAATCAAGCCATACTGTCTACTGTCCAATAAACTTGAACATCACCCTTTCCAATTATGATATTCTAGTTGGTCAAACTGTCACTATTGTTGTACGAATGACCGATTATTGGGACTCTATCATGGCTGGCTTTGACCTCACTGTTGAGATTATTGGTCCGGGGACAAAGACAATCGGCCCTGTCACCCTGACAACCAATTCATCTGGATATGTGACTTGGGTTGTTTCGATCAACGACCAGGGTTTCTGGACCATCATTGCTAGCTTTGATGGAGCAGGTGTCTATCTCTCCAGCAATGAGGCTGATAATATCGACGCAAGATATGGCACGCTTATTCATGTGCAGGCCCAGCTAGATACTGTGATAGCCTCTGAAACTGTAGTTTCTCTCTCTGTATTACTGACCGACTCCAATGACGCTCCCCTTGAAGGGTTCTCGCTTGGCTATTCTATCTATCACTCCGAGTTTGGTCCTGTTAATGGCGGGCTACTAATGCAATCTAGTAATATGCCTGAAAAGCTCAATCTTACATTTCCATATATGGGCAACTATTCAATCATCTTCATATTTAATGGCACTGCTCATTATCATCCATCAAACACTGCAATAGAGCTGTTCGTCTTTGGAACAACTACTGTGTCCTTTGAATCCCCCAAGTCGTTTGATCGGGCGCTGAACGCTTCGGTACGAATAATATGCCTGAATGAAATGGGCGAAACAATTGAACCATCTCAATTGAACATTGAAATTCTGTTGGAGAATGGCACACATCCAATTGATGTATCTAGCCGTCTGATGAGTGACAACAATTGGACAGGGTTGTCAGTTTTCAAATTACCTGTTGGTCAATATCATCTGAGCATATCAGTAGCCAACACGCCAACCCGAATTGGTACACACGGCGAATTCACATTCAACATCACAACAGTTTCGAAAATAATGATTCAGCAAGCTTCTGCTGATGGAATCCTTGGTCATGAACAATATATTTCACTCATCATAACAGACTCACTCGACATCCCACTGGACTCGGTCGATGTTTCAATAAGCCTTTACGACCCCTTGGGCAATGAGATTCTCGGTAGCCCATTGTCATCAGTCACGAAGTATGAAACAAATGATGGAGTTATAGAGGTCAGCTGGACCCCCACGCTTACTGGTAATTACTCGCTGGTTGTTTCTTATGAGGGCAATGAGTTTATCTCCAGTTGCGACTTCCAGATTACAACACTATCACGATATCAGACAGACATGGAAGTGGATGTCGATTGGGTGTTCACCTTCGGAAACCCAGTCAGAGCGACTATTACTCTATCATCACCAACTGCCAAGGTATCCAATGTTGAGATTGAAGTCAAGGCGTTTCTGGAAGGCATGTGTATTATTGACACCTCTATACCTACTAGTTTTAGAGGCATTGCAACTATTCAATTACATGACTTACCTGCTGGCTTGATACTCCTCAACTTCTCATTCAATGGTGACAGCAACTTTGCTCCAGCATATCAGACGAGAATGATAAAAGTCCAGCCAATTGTTGATGTTTTCGTTGCTGAGGTCATCTCGCCGTATCTTGGGTCAAACTGCACAGTATGCCTAAATATCAGTATTCTGGGACCTGATATGTCATGGACTGGGCTTTTGAGTTACAAGATCACAAGACCTGATAATAGAACTCAACTGGGACAGATCGTAGTGGGCTCAACGGGCTCCATATCTCTGACATTTCATGCTGAGGTGATAGGAGTCTATTCAATAAATCTTACAATCTCTGGAATACCCGCAATTGCCACTTATCATGACACATTCAATATTGTCATCGAGTCCGCTCCAATTCCTCTGATGGTTGATGCTGCAACAACTCCTGTATTTACTGGTGGTCTGGTCCTGCCATTAATCGGACTATTTGTTAGAAAGCGTCTAAATCGCATTATTGAATCTCTACCATCTGATTGGGATGAATGATTGAATGAGCCACAATTAATGAGCGATATCTTTATACATGCGATACCCTCCTCTGATATTCAGGTGAAGGTTGGATGTACCGCCAATTTCATTATTGATTCCATGGGCTACTTTGTCTGATTCATGTCAGACGCCAAATGCGGTACATTCATTGCAACAGACTAGAGGAGTTTTGAGTGCCAGATGTCCGAACAGTTGACAACAGGTGAAAGAGAGGTCCTTGAATACCTCGTGCGCAAAGATGGCCTTGTTTCAGCAGGAGAGATTGCTGAAGCACTTGGCCAGAAAGAGGAGCGAATAATCTCAATCCTCAACTCGCTTGCCCAACGTGACCTTATCAGACTCACCATTAATGAGTTCGAATCCTACTCTCTCACTGATGAGGGTCTGAGCTATGCAGAGAATGACCTCCCCGAATTTCGACTTTTTGATGCAGTACAAAAACTTGGCGGCTCTGCTTCAATGGACTCCGCAGTCAGTGAAGCTGGGCTCTCTAAACAAGAAAAAGGCATTGCAATGAACTGGGCAAAGCGTAAGGGTCTCCTGCAGATCGAAAAGGGCGCTGGTCCTCCAAACCTGAAAGTCGTGGGCGACCGCCATGAAACCAATCTAAGGGACCTTCTACAGCATCTCAAGAGTAATAATGCAGTCCCGAAAAACATGAATGCGCTTCTAAAGCAGGCCATTGAAAGGAAGCTAGTCAAGATTACAAAGACCAAAGTGTTCCACGCAGAGATAGTAAAGGAATCGAGCTCCAAGATTCAGGCAATGTTATCAAAAGCATCAGAAGGCATTGCTAACCTTACCTCGGACATGTTGATGTCTGGCACTTGGAAGGGGAAGACTTTTCGACCCTTTAATGTTGAACTTGAGCCCGCCTTTGCAAACTATGGCAAGAAGCACCCCTATGCAGAGTTTATTGATTGGCTCAAGGAGATACTTGTAGGTCTTGGGTTCAACGAATGGTTCGGCCCATTCGTGGAGACCGAGTTCTGGAACAATGATGCATTATTTGTGCCGCAGGATCATCCTGCACGTGATGTTCAGGACCAGTTCCGAGTTGTATCTCCCTATGATCATGGTGAGATCCCTGATGAACGATATTTCAAGGAACTCAAAGCAACGCATGAAAACGGTGGCAAAACGGGGTCTACCGGGTGGAAAGCCCCCTTCTCAAGAGAAGTGACTACCCGCCTTGTATTGAGATCTCACACAACTCCTGTTTCTATGCGTTATCTATGGGAATATCCAGAGCCTCCTCAGAAAATGTTCATCATTGATCGAAACTTTAGATCTGAAACTCTTAGTGCAACCCATGCTCAAGAGTTCAATCAATGTGAAGGCATTATCAGTGATCACAATCTGACACTCAGAGACCTGATGGGTTACATCAGCGAGATTTGCAAAAGAGTTGGACTAAAGAAGATGAAATGGAAACCCGGACAATTCCCATTCACAGAACCTTCTATTGAGGGCTATGCCAAACACGAGGTTTTAGGGTGGATCGAAGTCGCTCCTGGTGGGCTATTCAGACCAGAAGTTACATATCCTCTTGGAATTAAAAACACTGTACTTGCATGGGGCCTTGGGGCGGGCCGCATGTATATGGCATCCCTTGACATAAAGGACATTCGACAACTCTTCACTAGAGATCTCAATTGGCTACGTCGTACCTATTTCGTGAGGTGAGCAAATGAACATCAAGTGTAGAATTACAGATCTGTTGGCATTGACTGGAAGGAAGATGAGTATCAAAAAACTTGAGGATGCCCTGTTCATGCTGAAGGTTGAGGTCGAGGGGATAGATGAGGGAATAATGGAGTTGGAGATCAATCCTGACCGCCCTGACATGCTCTCAGCAGAAGGTGTGGCTCGGGCCCTTAGAGCATTCTTGAACATCGAAACTGGTCTGAAAAAGTATCCAGTAAGGAAGTCTAAAAATGAAGTGATTGTATCAAAGGGCTTGAAGAAGATCAGAGAATTCATTGCATGTGGAATTGTCAAGGATGTCAAGACCTCTGATGAGATAATTAAAGGATACATGCATCTTCAAGAGGCTCTGACTACTACGCATGGCAGAAATCGTAAGAAGGCCAGCATTGGTCTCTATGTATATGATGACATCACTTTCCCTGTTCATTACACTGTTCAGACTCCTGAAAAGATCAGATTTGCTCCTCTTGGATACGATGAGGTCATGAATGGCCCCGAAATCCTTGAAACCCATGAGAAGGGGCAGATGTTCGGATCAATCATCTCTAACTTTAGGAAATGGCCTCTGTTGACAGATGACACGGGAAACATCCTCAGTCTGCCGCCCATAATCAATAGCAACACACTTGGTCAGGTCGATATTAGTACCCGAAACATATTCGTTGAAGTCACTGGCACACACCTGCCCACTGTTAAGCAAGCCTTAAACATAATGATAACCAGCATTGCGGAACGTGGCGGTTCCATTGAGTCAGTGACCATAAAATACCCTGATGGCACTATCCATGAAACCCCCGACCTTGCTCCAATTGAGATGATCCTTGATACTGACATGACCTCTAGATACATAGGCATTGAATTTGCTGATAATGATGTGATTGAATGTCTTAGTCGGATGGGTTATTCTGCTAGGGTTGCAAAGAAAAACACACTCAGGGTCAGGGTCCCCGCTTATCGAACAGACATCATGCACCCTGTTGATCTAATTGAAGATGTGGCAATTGGCTATGGCTACAATAATCTTGAACCAACTCTTCCAACAACGATGACTGCAGGTAAGGTATTGCCCACCACGAGAATCAAGAACAAGATTCGTGATATCATGATAGGTATGGGTTATCAGGAAATACTCAGTTTTGTCATGAGCTCGCCAGAAATGCTAAATGACAAAATGCTGAGAAATGAACCGCTGATTACCACTGGCAATCCCAAGAGTCGTGATTTCTCTGTATTAAGGAACTCAATTCTCCCCATCCTACTAGACTTTGTGGCACGCAATCAACATGCGGACCTGCCAATTCGAATATTCGAAGTTGGTGATATTGTGACTCCTGATGAATCAATGGAAACAAGGTCAAGTCAGCAGTCTTCAGTGTGTGGATTGATCACTGACATCCAAGTGAATCTGACAGAACTGATGACCAACCTTGGATTCTTATTACGCAATATGGGACTGGACAGCAGGTTCAAATTTGCTGCATCCGACGATGTTTCATTCATTGATGGAAGGTCTGCAGATATCCTGATAGAAGGTGAAAAACTGGGGTACTTTGGCGAGGTGTCCCCTGAGGTCCTTACTAATTTCAACATAATCTATCCTGTTGTGGCCTTTGAATTACGAATTCCAAAAGTGTTTAATTAACTCAGAAAAGATATAAGAATGCATTTGAAGTGATTCTATGATGTAGATTTGCTGATAAAAAATTTGGTGAACATCTTATGAGTGGGGGCCCTTCCAACTCCGCTGCCGATGGAGAAGTATTTGATGGCTTTAAATTCAGAATAGTTGCCCTTGGTGAAACTTGCGTGGGCAAGACTTCTTTGATTAGAAGATATACTGATGGTTCATTCAGCCCCGAATATAAACAGACCATTGGCTCGACCTTCTCGAAAAAGGATGTGGTTCTTCATCGTCCTGATGGTCATGTTCAGAACGTTAGACTCATCATATGGGATATGGGTGGCCAGACCACTTATCGAGAACTTAGGCGGCAGTTCATAAAGGGTGCCTCTGGCGCCTTGCTAATCTACGACGTCACTCGTCCTGAAACCTTTATGGCGATGAATAACTGGTATTCACTATTTCGTGAGATATGTCCCGAGTCCCCACTGATAATCTGTGCGAACAAGGTCGATCTTTCAGATAAGCGTATGGTCCCAGTAGAACCGGGACTGATGCTCAGAGACTGGTTCCAATCCGAGTATTACGAAACCAGTGCAAAGACAGGACAGCAAGTAGAAACCGTTTTTACAAGATTAGCGGAGATTCTTGTTGACTTTATGGGTGGTTCAACCCCAATGATGTAAGAGTCAACTTAAAGTTCAATCTGGCAGAGGATGTTATATGCAAGTAAGAGAGTTTATGACATCAATGATAATAACCGTAGACAAGGACACACCACTAGTGGAAGCCATCAAGCTCATGGCGGCTGAAGAGATTGGCAGTCTGATTGTGACTAGTAATGATGTACTCGAAGGTATTGTGACTGAACGTGATGTTATGGGTGCACTTCTCCTATCTGATGAGGTGTTTCACTCACTGTCTTTGAAAGACGTGATGACCAAGCCTGTCACAACTATCTCACCTGAAGCAGATATCGGGCAGACTATTGCAATAATGGACCAGAGTGGCCAAAAGCACCTTCCGGTTGTTGAAGGTCATGATGTTATTGGCATTGTCACTTCCTCCGATGTACTTCGTGTACTCGCCACACTCAAGCTTGTGGTTGATGCGGTTCCTGTCGATGATGATTAAGCAGGTCTGTATTTTGGGATCTCTGCACGCAACTCCTTCTTTAGAGCAATTACATCTTTCGCTTTCAACTCATTTCTCTTTGGATATGCTCCCACAAGACCAATCCATTTGTCTAGCTTGATCAAGATTGGGTCACTCTCAACAATCCTAGTGATTTCCATCTTGGCCTCTGTCATAATTTCCAGAACATCGCTGGCTTTGCAGCCCATCTTCAAGGATTTTAGGATACCATCAAGATAATCTGCAACCTTCATTGCTTTGTCAGGAGGCAGAGATGATGCACGTGAAGTCATTTCTGGAACACTACTCTCAGCGACCATGGGTTCCGGCATTTGAGTGGTTGTAACTGTAGTTGCCGAAATCGCGGGTGGTGGGCTCTCTGAAACAGGTGCAAAAGGCGGAGCCTCAGTGGCCTCTGGAATCTTCTCGATAATCTCATTGAGCATGCCTTTCAATTCCTCTCTAAGGCCCGCAATACTCTCACTAATCTTCTGTTGCATTCTCTCCTCAAGACTTGCCAATTCTGCTCTTACAAGATTGAATGTTTCATCGGCCTTTTCACTAGACGGGGCAAATGGCGACTGAGCAGAAACAGTCTGAATTATCTCTTCCTTTGAGAGCTTGATTTCTGATTTGAGATCTGGTATTGCTGCAAGAATTGTAATCATCCGTTTCAAGGTGCCGCCAAGGGCGTCGATCTTTTCCTCAATATGACTTAATCGGTTAATGAATTCCTCTGCCATCGATATCACCAGTCATGTAATATTGAAAATAACAAGCAAAAATACTTTGCTTGATATAACTCATTTATGGTAACTTGATTCTCTACAACAAATATAATTAAATGCTGTTAATCCCCACTTTCCTACAAGTACCAACCAAAACTAGAATTCAGGGTTGATATCAAGTGTCCTCAGAGCCAATATCGCACATGTTCAAGCTTGTTGCACTGGGTGACGGTGCTGTAGGCAAGACAAGTTGCATCAAGCGTTTTACTGAGGACAGTTTTAGTGAGAAATACATAATGACCATCGGAACAACTTTTGCACTCAAGACACTGGAAGTCAAGACTCCCGAAGGTAGAAAGATGGTCGCACGTGTGGTGCTTTGGGATCTGGCAGGCCAACCGACCTACAACGAACTTCGTCGACGCTATATGGCTGGTGCCTCCATGGCAATCATTGTCTTTGACGTGACTCGGCCTCAGACATTTCTCGATGTTGGCGAGTGGTATACGAAATTCATTAACGTTTGTCCGAATGCTGTCGTGGCTGTTGTTGCCAATAAAATAGACAGGGCCGATCGACTTGTTCCGCCCGAAGCAGGAGAAATGATTAAGAACTGGCTGGACGTTCTCTATTTCGAAACCAGTGCTAAGACAGGTGAGAATGTAAACACTTTATTCACCCAATTGATAACACGGGCAATCCAAAAGCATAAGGACTCACAGATGAGGTCTGTCACTGACAGCACTTCTTCATTACCATTTAGAGTGCCTTGAAGTAAGCGAGTGCGAGAAACGATGGCAGACAGGAAAAAGCTGATTCGTGGTATCGTTGGTCATTTTTCATTGTTCTTTCTGAATTTTCTAGTTTTCATTGGAATCGTAGAAAGCACTCAGTTATTCTCAATTGATTTACCAATTTTGAACTTTATATTTCTGGCTTACATCTGGATCCACACATTCATCCTTCTTTCAATTCAAATGGGTCTTCAGATCTTAGAACTCATCAAAGTAAGAATGCCCACACTTCTAATAGGCTATTATTTCACTCTGTCAGATGAAGAACTAATTCCCATCCCCCTACTCGATCCCACCAGAAGCAAGTTGGCAGTAATTATAATTCTTTTAGTTATTTCAGGAGGCCCAATCTTCTATCCAATATTTGCAATCTATGGGTTCATGTTAACCTTTGCATATCTCGTGTCCATTGCACTTGACCCATCAGTCATTCTGACCTACTTCGAATTATTCCTAAACTGGATGCCCCCTGTCATAGGTGTCATCTTCCTGCTGATAATAATGTCAATTGTAGCTATTGAGTTCAAACATCGTTGATCCAAGAAGGCATCTTGTTTCTGATAATCATGGTCTCATCTCTGTCAGGACCAAGTGAGATTATAGATATCATGCAGTCTGTTTCTTTCTCTATGAATTCAATATATCTGCGCATTTCTTCTGGCAGAGATTGGATGCCTTCGCTTGCAAGAATTTCCCATGATTTGGCAGGTTTCTCCCAACCAGGGAGTTCCTTGTATACTGGTTTCACCCTACTCATGTCCTGCGCAAAGGCAGGAATGTTATCTGTGTTAGTTCCATCAAGCCTGTATTTAACACAAACTCTCAATGGATTTATCCCTGTAAGAACGTCCAGTTTTGTTAATGCCAGATACTTAGCTCCATTTAGTCTGATAGCATATTTCAATGCCACAAGGTCCAGCCAACCACATCTTCTTGAACGACCGGTCACTGTTCCAAACTCTCTACCATGTGTTTGAATTCTCTCTCCAACTGGGCCAGAGATCTCGGTGGGAAATGGCCCTTCTCCAACCCTTGTGAGATATGCCTTGAATACTCCAATTACATCCCTAATAGCAAATGGTGGAATTCCTGTTCCAGTGGATGCTGCAGCAGAAATACAATTTGAACTGGTCACATATGGATACGTCCCATGATCAATGTCCAGAAGTGTCCCTTGAGCCCCTTCGAACAGGATGCGTTTACCTTTTTTAAGTGCATCATATAAATACCTCCCACAATCCCCAATATTTGGTCTGAGATCATTCAGAATTCGTATGATATTTTCCAGATCTGCATTACTAACATGGGATTGATACAACTTCTCAATTCTCGCCGTTTGAAATCTCTCAAAGAATTCGATTAGATTCTCATCTCTATCCAGTAGATCACATATTCTAAGTCCTACCCTTGTTATTTTGTCAGAATATGCGGGCCCAATTCCTCTTCTTGTTGTGCCTACTTTTGACCTGCCTTTGAACTTCTCTTGAAGACCATCCAGCATAACATGAAATGGGGTTATTACTTGAGCCCTCTCGCTAATCAGAATATTCACATCAATTCCTTGCTTTTTCAACTCTTCAATCTCATTATTAAGCACTATTGGATCCACAACAACCCCATTGCCAATGACTACTTTCCTCCCGCGAACAGCACCTGATGGAAGTAGTCTAAACTTATGTGTGACTTCACCTATCTTGATAGTATGCCCTGCATTGCTACCACCTTGAAATCTGGCAACAATATCAAACTTCTCAGACAATACATCGATTATCTTCCCTTTTCCCTCATCTCCCCATTGCAGGCCAATAACAACAAGAGAGTCCATCTTCTTCACATTCCAAATTGAAGGGAATTAGGCTTTAAGCATTGTCTAAGTCTACTAATAGGAAGAATACGTTTAGAGGCATTTATATCGAATTTATATCATCACGGCAGTTGATTGATATTGAAGCAAGTAGATGTTATTATAGTTGGAGCAGGTTCAGCAGGATGCGTTGCGGCTCGCCGATGTGCTGAATTGGGTCTAAAGACGCTACTCCTTGAAAAGAAGCCAAGGGAGTTGGTAGGGAAAAAAGTATGTGGCGATGAGATTAGCAAATCTCACTTTGATGCCACTGGAATCGAGTACCCAAAAGGCCCCGAAATATCCTCGGTCATTTCGGGTGCAGATGTCTATCCTCCCAACCTTACCAATGAGTTGCGTGTGCGAGGCTGGAATGAATTTGATGGCTGGACTGTGGACCGACTCGCATTTGGTCAGCGTCTACTTGCTGAAGCCATAAACTCCGGCGTGATCTTCAAGGATCAGATCCATGTAAGTGGTCCCCTGTCGAAAAATGACTGCGTATCTGGAGTTTCATATAAAGACTTGAAAAATGACATCACGGATACCATCAGGTCAAAGCTAGTGATAGACGCTAGTGGCTTTGCATCAGTTATTCGGCATAAGATTGATAATCCGTTTGTTGAGAAAAGAATTAACAAGAGTGATATTGCATTATGCTATCGAGAGATCCTTGAGCTAAGGATTCCACTGGCTGAACCTGAAGTTGCTCGTGTTATCCTTGGTGGTGAATATGCGCCTCAAGGATATGCATGGGTCTTTCCGAAAGGCTCCCAGAGTGTTAATGTCGGAATTGGAATAACTGGTGGTTCGGGACGGGGCTCCCCGAAACCGTTGTATGAGAAGTTTAAGAGTGAGTATGCACTATTGTATGGCAGCAAGTTGATTGAGGGTGGGGGTGGTGCTGTACCCGTACGTAGGCCATTGCCGAGTCTAGTAGCTAACGGAGTTGCCTTCATTGGTGATGCAGCTTGGATGGTCAATCCCATTCATGGTGGCGGTCTGGGGGCGGGAATGCGTGCGGGTATAATCCTCGGAGAGATTGCCAAAGAAGCAATTGCAAAGAGGGACACAAGCACTAGCGGTTTGTGGGGGTATAATGTTCGCTATCTCTCGGGATTTGGAAGACGTTTAGCTTCACTTGAGATATTCAAGAGGTTGCTTGTGGATGTGAATGACGAGGACATGAACTTCGGCTTTGAACACAGAATTCTTGAGGCGGGCGACTTAATGGCCGCAAATAGGGGCGAAGGGTTCTCAATGGGATTTCTAGAAAAAATGAAACGTTTGAAGAGAGGTCTTGGAAATATGAGTCTGTTGCGGCGCATCCAGAGAGCAGCACGGCTGATGAAGAAGATTGACAAGTTATATCAGTCATATCCGCTGTCGCCCCACAGATTTGAGCAGTGGCGAAAATCAGTTGATGAAGTAATTCAAGAAGCTCATTTCAAATAGGCACAAAAAGGATTGAAGCGGCAGGGAATTAATCCCTGCTCTCTAGTTTCTATAACTATGGGTCTCTAATTCCTGCTTTAGTCACTGTGAAAACTGCCTCACCTTCAGGAAGGTTCGGGGAATCCACAAGTCTACAGATTCTTCTTTCACCCTTCGACTTTCTCAAATAGCATCGTGTCTGCGGCACATGCGCGAGAACATGTCCTCCTACTGGTGCTGTTGGATCTCCAAAGAAGGCATCAGGTCTTGCCATCACTTGATTGGTGATATAGACTGCCATGTTGTTAATTTCAGCTCCTCTTTGAAGATGATGGAGGTGTTTGTTCAATTTCTGCTGTCTGGCAGCAAGTGTGCCTCTTCCTGTATACTCAGCACGAAAATGGCTAGTGACCGAATCGACTACTAAGAGTTTTGCATTCTTCTCAGATGCCATCTCCATTGCTTGATCGCACAATAGAATCTGATGGTCTGAGTTATAGGCTCTGGCCCAAATCACATTCTTTAGCACCTTGGCTGGGTCAAGACCGAGAGCTTCTGCCATATCCACAAGTCGTTCTGGTCTAAAGGTGCCCTCAGTATCAATGTATATTGCAGTGGCTTCAAGACCTCCCTGATCGGATGGCAATTGAACATTCACTGCTAATTGATGGGCCATTTGTGTTTTACCTGAACGGAATGAACCATACATCTCTGTGATGCTCTGTGTTTCAATGCCCCCTCCAAACAAGTCATCCAGAGCTTTAGATCCTGTTGTTATTCTTCCCGCATTCTTTCTGCGTTCAAGTAGAAGGTCTGCGGTTTCAAATCCTATATCTAGCATCTCCCTGGCTGCTTTGATTATTTTTGTGGCTGTGCTCTCACCAATTGATCCCGCTGCTGCAAGTTCAGTTGGTGATGCTACAGCGATTGCTTCTACGGACTTGTATCCTGCTTCAGCAAGCCGTTTGCCGATTGCTGGGCCAACGCCAGGTAAATCTGTGACTTCGAATCCCTCAAGCGCAACATCGTCTGCGGTTTCTATAGGAGGTTCTTCTTCCTCGAAGTCCTCATAATCTATATCATCGACTTCCTCTTTCTTTGCTGGAATTGCTATGACCTCCTCATCAACTGTCTATTCATCATCCACTAAGACAGTCATATTGTGGTCATGAAGTAATCGTGCTAGATTATATAAAAATGACACTAGTTGTTCGCCGAGTGATTTTCACAATACATCTCTAAATTGAAACATTATGATTGAGAAAATTAATGTGGATAATGTAATGATTGCGAGTAATATGCTTGAGTCAAGTGTTGAGATGTCCGCCAGTTTTGGAAACAATGAATCAAGATTCGAACCGATGTTTATTATGTGATTGTATATTGACATGGCCCCTGAAAACATGAAGAAGAGAAATCCTGCAATTCGGTCAAAGAGTATAATGAACACTCCCCATAGTAGAGGCTTCTTTATTGCAAAACTAATAAAGATGAATATTGAACTATATACAACAACGCAGATTCCGCTCAAGTACCATACATCATAAAGTAATTCTATTGAAATTGTGCCATTTCCAGTGTATGCATTATATAGTACTGCAGAATCAATGACTGCTATCATGAATGCGGCAATTATGACACCAATGTATTTCCAAAACACAATATCAGCTCTACGAATTGGACGAACCATTACTTGCACGATCTTCTTCGATTCGATCTCTGCATTGACGGTGGTTGCTCCCAACATGAGACAAATGAGTGGGATAATAACACCAATGTACAGCACACTACTAGCAGTTACAAACAGTCTCTCTGCTTGAAGAGTGCTACTTGGTCGAATTGCAAGTGGGGCGAGAATTGATGGCACTAGGCTAAGCACTATTATCGCAAGTCCCCTCTTGCTCTTAATCAACTGAACCAAAGAGATCTGAACTAGGATTATGCCCCGAAGAATGTCATCTCTTAGATTAACACCTATACTCATGTGACATGCCCTCCCTTAATCAGGTACTCAAACAGTTTCTCCACACTTTCTGATATTGCTTCAAGATGATAAATGGGTGAGCTTTTCTCTACAGCAATCCTAACAAGCTCATCATAGAATGTCATGGGATTAGCTGTGATCACACTCACCTTTTGAAAAGAATCTTCTGATGAAATCTTGATGCTCTGCACTAGACCGTCTATCTGTACAATCTCACTGAGAATTGACTTGACACATTCTGGTATTGTCTTGAACACTATTTCATGAGGATAGCTATAGATGAGTTCTCTGATTCTCTCAGGTTTCCCTTCTGCAATGGTCTGTCCTCGATGAATTAGTACTATACGTTGAACAATATCTTCAAGCTCTTCAAGTATGTGGCTGGATATCAGAATAGACACTCCTCGCTCTCTATTCAACTCCCTAAACAGATCCATCATGGCTCTGCGTCCTAACGGGTCTAGGCCCGATAGTGGTTCATCGAGAATGAGAAACTCTGGATCATGGAGAATTGCAAGTCCTATCTTTACTCTCTGCTTCATTCCTTTTGACAATGATGAGATTTTTCGATTCGCAAACTTTGCCATTCCAACGCGTATCAATGTGTTGTTAATTCTATCATTGATATTCCCGCTAAGAGGTCTGGTCAACCTGCACATATACTGCATTAATTCTCTAACTCTGGCCCACGAATACAAGTCATCATATTCTGAAACAAAGCCAACTCTCTCTCTGTTTCGAATATCTGTAATAGGACTGGCTCCGAATAATTCCACTATACCATTGTCTGGAAGTGTTAGTCCTGTAATCAGGCGCAATGTTGTTGATTTTCCCGCGCCATTTGGTCCAACAAAGCCATTGATCATCCCTTGCTTTACTCGCATATCGAATTTGCTCAGCGCAATAACTTCTCCATATCTCTTGGAAACACCATTTAGGACTGCAATATCCAATCATTGTCGCCTCCTTATTACTTGAAGATAGAGGACTATTATTGTAAACAAAATTACAATGTAAATTACTAGCATGACATCAATATATTCGATCCCAACGCCATCGATCAGATTGAAGTCCCTGAAACTCACCTTGAACTGACTTTCTCCAAGCAATATGAGTCCAAACATATCAATTACAAGCATCAAATCAATCAAGAAGATTGGTGTTTCTTGGAATAATGAGGAGCTAAATATTGCTGGAAATAATGACAACATGATCAACATCATGAAGAAAATCAATGTTGCAATTGTTCTTCGTGTTGTTAGACTGGAAATTGTCAAAGCCAACAGACTCAAGATCAATGTGGCTATGAAAGTGAACCCTAAAGCCCATGCCAAAAGCCCAAGATGCTGAACGAAATCGATCTTTAGGCTTGATGATAGAATGAAGAATTGCATCAATGCTGGGCCCATCACCAACAAGAACGAGAATAGCATGAGCGATAACAACTTACCAAACAGATATTCCCACCGGGTCACATGTGAGAAGTACGCCTCATCAAAATGATGAAGCTTGTCATCTGCTATCAATCCACCACTCACAAGTGAAATCAATAGAATGTAAGAAAAACCTCCTCCCGTAATCATCGTAGCCAATCCGAAGAAATAAAAACTGGGTTCTATTAAGATGAAGTTTATCAACGAAAACATATTGAGAATTGATTCGGCGTAGTATTTTCTAAATAGGACATTAATGTCACTTTCAGGATAATAAATCGTGTAAAACTGTGCTGAGATGAACATGATTAGTGCTTGCATCAGCAGCCCCATGACAATTAATATCAGTATCAGTTTAGTGAACCATGATTTGGCTATGGCATGCCTAAAATTGAACCACGCTATTGACATCACCCGATAGAGCCTGCCATTTCTCTTTCCTTCAAATCTGCGAAACCTGAACGCTCTTACATATGCATCGTCATCTTCGCTCATTCTAAATCACTCTCTCCCTCAACAAGTGAGATAAAGACATCCTGAAGCGTTCTCTCCCTTTTCCCAAGATACCTTATGCTCAGTGATGGCTCTGAATTGATTATATCAAGTATCATCATCTCAATATTATCAACTCTTGAGATGTCAACATTGTTTTCATCGTCCACTTGGAAATCAAGTCCTCTTGCTCTCAATCTATTAAGTAATGTGTCTAGATTGCCAGCAACTCTAATCCTAATCACATCTGATGTGTCACTCAGCAGTTGATTGAGGTTTCCCGAGGCTATAAGCCTGCCATTACCTATAATCAAAGCCCAATCGCACACGCGCTGAACATCAAAGAGCAAGTGTGTTGAAACGATTATGCTTTTGCCCTCATCCTTGTATAGATTCTCAATCAGCTCGAGCATCTGTGCTCTGCCCTCAGGGTCAAGACCATCTGTTGGTTCGTCAAGAATAATAAGATCTGGATCATGAACTAATGCAGCCGCAAGCTTGGCCTTTTGCATCATTCCTTGACTGAACTCTCCAAGCATCCGATATCTCTCTTCACCAAGACCTACATAGTACAACGAATCATAAGCTCTTTGTGAGGCATCAATAGAGCTCAGTCCTGCAAGTTGTCCAATGTATGACACATATTTCTGCGCACTGATGTCAGGTATTTTTGGTGCAAACTCGGGCGAATATCCCACATGGTCCCATATCTCATTTAGTTCCTTGTAGATGTCATAACCAAGAACTGTTGCAGTTCCACTCTTTGGTTTCAAAAATCCCAGCAATGCTCTAAGAAGTGTGGTCTTACCAGCTCCATTTGGGCCCAATAGGCCAATTGATCTTCTTGGCGCCCTTATGTCTATGTTGTCAACAGCACGAATCTTTCCATAATGAACTGAAAACCCCTTCGTCACCACTATCTCTGTCAAATTAATCTTGTAATTGTATTTTCTATAATCTATTTAATTTTCTGAATTGCGCTTGAATTCAGCAGGATTTCATTCATTATGCGTCAGAGTGACAAGAATGAACTCTTCCTGAGGTGCGATCTTTATTCCGCCCATGTTTGTCTGAATCTGAATGAATTTTAGATCGCCACCTTCCTTTACCTGTGAGATAACATCCTTTGTCTTCCCAATGAGTGAACTCAACAATGCTGAGATCTCCTCAGCACGTTCCATGGTGACGCCCCAAGAGTTTATAGGAAATCCCTCAGGACTGATAAACAATGCTGCATAGACGTCTGGAAACTGCGAAGTAATACGCTGGATTATTTGTTCAAAGACTTCTCTCTTCGGCATCGCCATTTTTAACACACTTCCTTGGGGTGTCAATTCACAATTTGTATGTTTTGTTATGAGGATAATACCTAAGAAAAGGTTTGTCATGATAAAATCAACTAATAGTATAATTGCAAAAATGGGTGCTTTGAGTGAAATATGGCGATGAAATCATAAGCCTAGAAGGAGACCAGATTAAGATAGCTAGGCTCATTTCGCGTTTAACACCTGCACCACTAATTAATCTCTATGCTGGCATTATTATCACATTTGTTTTTCCTGTAGCGCTTGGGCCAGTTCTCACTCCATTCGCAAACATAATCATCTGCCTAGTATTCATGGTTATAGCTCCCGTTGCCCCCATAGTCCTGGAGGCCAAACGGGGAAAAGTGGATCTAGACATATCTCAACAGGAACTTCGGACTCCATTCTTTATATGGGCCCTGTTTTGCTATGCTGCTGTCTATGCTATCTATTGGCTTCTGCAATGTGATGTAATGCGTGTGCTAGCCGCAGCGTATTTCACAGTGACAACTGGAGTGATGGTGGCAAATTTTGCCACAAAGGTCTCTGTTCATGCTGCTGGTGTTAGTGGTCCTAGCACTGCATTGATTATCATATATGGTACCCCCGCATTAATTTTCGTAATCCTCTGGATAATTGTTGCATGGTCACGTGTTAAGCTCAAACAGCATACCTTTATTCAGTCATTTGTTGGAATATTAATTGGAGTCATAATAACAATGCTCACTTACGCGGCGTTATGGTGACTATCATACTACAAGTTCATGCAAACAATCCTTATGAAAGAATTTCAACCGTTTAGAAGTCGGAAAAAGGTGATAATGAAAATGTCTGGTCAATCATGTCCCAATTGTGGTGCTCGACTAGCAAAGGGGTCAACATTCTGTATTAGATGCGGCACACGCCTGACACCAACTGCTGGTCCTGCGGAACCCATTTTGAAAGAGGGCCCATCTACAGAACCCGAGTTATCTGATGATCAGACCTCCACTTCCTCATCTACACCATCGCGGCAATCACCAGAAAATGTAGACTCGGACTCCACCAGCTTGGATGAGGCGCCTTCCATAGAATCAACACCTGAAGCTTCTGAAAAGGAAGAACTTGAGAGCGCACCTCCGCAATCCCATAGCGCCTTTCAAGTCGCAGAAGACTCCGAGGATGGCTCTGTTCCGGGCTTTAGAAGGACAGAGCCTCCGCAAGTGATCACTGATAAGGAGTTCCAGACTCCTGTTCGTGTTGTTGATGCCCCCACATCAGTTGAAATGCGAGATGCAGTCATTTCATGGGATGAACCCTCAACTTCAATAGAAGACATGTCATTAAAAATGGATGAGCCACCATCAGCGGTAGCACCTGAGGATACTGAGGTGGCTAAGCCTGAAGCTCCATCTTCCGATAAAACTGTGACCATTGATGCCTTCAAACACCTTTTCCCCGAAGGTCGTGGAGAAACCTCCACTGATTTCATTGATAGAGTGGTTGGCACTCAAGAACGTATCAGGATTAAGGGACCTCTTGCCGAGCTCGAAACTCCAACATGCCCAAGCTGTGGTGCTGAATTGACAAGTGATGGTTTCACATATCCTCCTTATGTATTTGAAGCAATGGCACGGGCTCGTTTTGAGGCTGGCCAAGAAAAAATGAATGATAATGAGTACGAATCTGCGATAGAATGCTTTGAAAAAGCAAAGCTCTTGGCTGAGCGTGCAAAGAACAAGAAACTGATTGACCAGTGTGTGAATATGATTGACAAGGGATATGAGGGAATGGCATCTTCGCACTTTGCATTGGGTGAAAAGCATCTGAAAGCTCATGAGTTTGAATGGGCCATTGTCCAGTTCAAGAAAGCAAGACAACTCTACATGTTTACAACGCAATCAAAAAAGAGAGCCAAGTGCAGTGATAAGGTCCGTGAATGTTTCTTCGTCTGGGGCAAGACGCTAGAAGAAGAGGGTGATCGGCTCGCCAAATCTGGAAAATCAAGAGAGGCACTTCTGAAATATCAGGAGGCTGCTGAGAAATACAAGGAAAGCGGCGATCCGAGAAGATTACGCGGTCTCGAAAAGAAGATTCGCAGAGCTTGATCTACCCCGTCAAAAGATATCAAGTAATTCACTCAATCTGTTTATCACAATGGTATCATTATCAGCCCTTGACGCCTCATCTGGATTTCCCCAGACAGTGAGTACTGGAATCATTCCTGCACGCTTAGCAGACTCCACATCCAAATGAACGAAGTTTCCTACATATACACACCTAATCGGATTCAGACCTAGCTTTGAAGCCGCGATAATGAGTTGATATGGGTATGGCTTGGTAAAGCCTAGGGTCGCGCTCCATTCTACAACTGAGAACATATTATAGATTCCGAAGTCCTGCAATAATTCAGTTGGATCATCATATCTCCTTGTAATCAACCCAAGCTTGTAGCCTCGTTGTTTCAATTCTGAAAGAGTTTCAAATGCATCTTCAACGAGAATTTCTCGCTTTTTGTTCTCTTCTTTCCATTTCCTTTCAATCTCTAGAATCTGTTCATCAGTTAAATTGCCAAGTCCAATCTCTTCCGACAGAACTCTGCTGGGTTCAATCCAGTCGGTGATGTCATGTCCCCAGTGTATGTGCACATCATTCTCTTTCTGGTGTCTTAATATCCACTCATCCATTTTCTTAATTCCGATATCGAGTTTCTCATCAGTAATGCCTGACACATCATGCCCACAGCTTATCAGAATCTTCCTAATTATTTCGTAGTGATTAAAGTTGGGCTTTTTTGTGATTGTATGATGCATATCAAATAGAATTGCTTTGACTTGTGAACTGTCTATTTTCATGTCTAACTCAAACTGTTTTGAGATTTGCTTCTAACATATACATTGTGTTGTAATGCTTTCAGAAATATATTAGTTCATTCAATCACAACTCTTGGCTGCCTTCCTTTACCTTGGGGCTCTAATAATATGAGATGATCCGCCGACTCTCGAAGTTCATCCATATGGGTCACCACAATCACTTGATTGACTGACTCAAGACCAGAGATGGCTTGTGGCAGCCAACGCCTTCGTTGATAATCAAGTCCAGCTCCAGGTTCATCAAGAATCAGAAGATGTGGAGGTTCTCCGCCCAGTGAATATCTTTGCAGGGCAGTATTAACAGCAACCCGCAATGCAAAGTTCACACAGACATCCTCTCCTCCCGACGCTGCCATTAAAGAAACCCTCCTTCCCTGAAGATCGTATAGGCATATTTCATAATTCTCATCTATGTCAAGATCACTATACTTGTCACCAAAAATTCCCTTGAATATCTCTCGGGCCTCCTTGCGAATATGTGGTCTAAGTTGCTCCTCTGCAATCTCTGGAATTGTTCGAACTATCCTTCTTATTTGCTCTGCAAGTTGCTTTTCACCCTGAAATTCCTGTAAATTCTCATTCAATGTTGAAGATGCTAGTTGGTCTTCAATCTCTTCCACTGATGTCATAACCTTTCTCAGTAAATCGCTGATACTTGTCAAGTCATAATTAGATCCGTACTGCTTGTCTAGAAGTTCTATTGTTTCCATGGCCATCTTAACTTCTTCACGTGTCGGAAGATGTTCTCGAATCTCTTCAAGTTTCTTTCGAGTTTCTAATAGCTTTCCGATATTACTCCTCAAGCTCTTAATTCTCTCATTGATTTTTGAGTCAGTTTTGTCATAAATCCCAAGCCCCATCATATTGTAAAGCTGAAGTCTTCTCTTACTTGGATTCAATCGAGTAAGGCTGTCGATCTCTCCTTGTCTGACATAGATCAATGCTGAAAATGAATGTCGGTCCATTCCGAGAAGTTCGGTAATCTGTTTATCGACTTTCTTAGGGCCGATTGCTATTGGCTCTGAGTTTCCTTCGATGAATAGCTCTGCGGTCGTCTTTCCAATGTGAATCTTTCTGATAACTGTATATCTCTTTCGATTTGTTGGCGCAATAAACTCAAGCTCAACATGAGCATTCTTCCTATTGTGCTCGATAAGGTCCTCCATCCTCTTTACAGTTTTTTCCTTCCTAGAAACTTGTCTGAATAATGCAAACTCAATGGCCTCAAGAATTGTAGTCTTTCCCGAACCATTAGGTCCCACGATTGCTGTAATACCTTCTGGAAATGCAAACTTTTGATTTCTAAAGACCTTGAACTGTCTTAGATATAATCGTTTGATCATCTAATTCCCCTCCAATATTGATGCCAGCTCTCGCAAGAGAAGGTCTTGTTGATCATGATTGGTCTGTTCAAGATATTCACGGACAGATGTCTGTACATCCAATGGCTTGGAAAGCTTTACACTTCTTGTTCCCACACAGATCCAATTTGTCTCAATATGGAAGAAAAGAGGATCTAGCCTCCGATCACCATATTGCAGCAAGTTAGCACGGTCTATACTACTCTCCGTTTCATGGTTAACAATGCCACTTACCTCAATAATTATGATTGGCTTTCCTCTCTTAACCGAAAGTTGTTCTATCCTCATCTTGATCTTGTTGTTTGCCTCTTCGGGACCAAGTCCTGAAATGTCCACATTACGAATGAGTTTAAACTCACGAACATCATTTAGCATTTCAGTCTGGTACTCAACGCTCTCATTATCTATATCTATTACAATTAGCTTTTTGTTTCGTTTCTCCTTTTTCCAGTCAACCAGACATGTTGACCCCGGTATTCCAATGCCATTCTCTTTATCCAGACTGAAATCATGGTGATGCCCAAAGCCCATGTAATCAAAACATGAGGGCAATTCATCAATATCATTGCATTGCATCGCATGGGCAAATAGAATCGCGTGTGATCTTTTAGGTAGTATCTTCTTGATGTGGCTATGAAACCTTGAAGGAGATGTCCAGGCGATGAGGTGAATCTCAATGCTTTTGCCATCTATTGTTTCTTCAATGACTGCATAATCATTATCGCCAGTAGATTGAAGTAGCCCTGAGGATTCCAATATCTTGATTGGACTAGCTGCTATCCTGTAATTGAAGGGAATGTCATGATTACCTGGAACCACAAAGAACTTAGTCGACTTTAATTCCTTCAAGGTCTTGGATACACAGATTGTGTCTTCATTATCAGGATATGGTGAATGGAAAAGATCTCCTGTATGAATGATTATGTCAGGTGAATATTTCATCGCCTTCTTCACGGCTTGTCTGAAACATTCTCTTACATCCTCTTTTCTCTCTATCAGTTGAAACATACTGCATCCAATATGTGAATCCGAGATGTGTGCTATTCGAACCATGGCCCTCTCCCCATTACATTTGACTTGGTCTTTTAATAACCAGTACAAAGCTCCTTGAAAAATTATTGGTGCTTAATAATGCCAGTAAAGAGATGTTATTGAGTTTGAAATGGCCATCAGGTGTTATCATTGCAGGCATTCATGAACATTCCATTTATCATTAATCTGGTAGCAACGGTTTTTTCTATTGCAATCTCGTTATATCTAATGAAGCGATGGTTTGCTCAAGAGAATAGGTTGTATACTGACTTGCCGCTGATGTTTAGTCTTAGTTTTATTTCTATGGCTATCAACTTGTTTCTTTTGGATTTAATTAATATTGGACTAATTGAAGAAACCCTGCCCATCTTCAAAGTGCGCGCATTTGTAATTCTCTGGTGTACTCTGCCAATGTTAGGTGCCTCCCTTCATATCTGGATGCGCCGCTCCCAAAAGACGAAAATCAGAATTCTGTTTCTGATGGCTCTCTATTGGGTTTCTGTGATAATTATTGGGCCAACAAAGGAGTTCATCATAATGTTTCATGTTCCAATATTAATTAGTCTCATGCTTCTGCTAATCGTGACATTCTCAATAACATGGAAGACTGAAAGATTGAAGGAAATCAGAAGTGATCTTCTTCTTCTCTCTATGATAATTATCACGGTCATCCAGTTCTCTCGGGTGAGCTTGATGCATGCAGGCCTTGATTTCGTTGCATCTATTCTTGATGCATTGGCAATCATAATTGCAGCTTTGGCCTTAATCAATCCATGGTACAAGTCCGAAGTTATTGAAGAACAACCTGCTCCTGTTGACCTGGCTACTATCTGAATCGAAGACAAAATGCTTAACAATCGGTGATTAATATGAGTTCGGGGCTTGGCTTGACCACTCATGAAATAATCGAGGGGATTATACAGTCATTTCAGTCAGGAGCTATAATGCCAATTGATGCAATTAATGCCTTAGGCAAAGTCCTTCGGGCGAAATATGTCCCTCAATTCAAAGATATTCTGAAACACTTGTTTTCGATAGACTCTCCAATGATAGATGTGTCGCAATGGAGACTTATTTCTGTAAAGGCATTGCTACAGATATTGCACGAGATGAACATGATTATATCTCTAAAGAATGGAAAAACAATCTCCAGAATATTGCAATTTCCTGACGAAGAATCACAGTTTGAAAGTCTTGCTCGCTCAATTGTTAATGGCAAGCTTTGATTTGCATATGGCCATTATTCCGATGTTTTAATATGCTCTTGGTATCTTCACTTCTGGAGTGCGGAGTGACCAAACAGAATGAGTGAGTTAATATGGTATGATTATTCACCAAAATATCGCTGGTACAATGATAAACTTTTCATTATCATGAAATCTGGTAATGAGATTCCCCATAACGAGATTGATCCATCAATTCACTTCCGAGTTAGTTCTGAAATCCTGGCTCATCCATCAGGTGCAATTCTTGAAAGAGATCTTCCGGATGACCTGCTGGTCCAAGTCCGTCCCATATCAGTCAAAATTGCTCTCTACAAGCAGGGCAAATTTGAACATAAAGAAACCATATATCCCCCTTCCTCTGGCAATTGGTACGCCCGTGTAGAAGTCGGCAATCAAAGAGCAATTCTCATCTCACAAAGAATTCAGAACTCACGAAAGTTGTGGTTGACCATTATTGATTACCCCAGTGGCAAAATCCTTGAATCCCATACTATCTTTCCCTATGAGGCTGAGGCACTGACCCCTCTTTCAGACTTGGAGATGCTCTTAGAGTCAGATGATGAAAAAAGAAATAACATCCTATCAGAGTTATTAGAACAGCCTCCTCCTACTTGGCCAGAATTGTATGAGCTCTGTCGCGGAATGGAGTTTCCTGACCTAATTATCACAGACACTATGGGTTCAACGCTTGAACAATTATTACCCCGATGGTGGAGTGCACTTGTTCGAGAGGAGGCCTCGGCCTTTCTTGCAATTCTACTACGCAAGAGAATTGATACAGATTCCGACCCAATTGGATTTCTTGGTAAATTCCTGCCAACTCCTACGCTACGCTCTTTGCTCGCTTTGCATTTGAAGCATCTAATTCTTGAAACTACCCCCATCAATTGGCTACAATTATTTGCAAGAGTACCTGATGCATATCTGTCTGAAATGACGGCGTCTCCTTTCTCAATATATGGTCGCCCATTTCTTGGAGCAATATATGACATTGGTGGACTTGATGTTCTTATCAAATATATTCTAAAACTGACCCGGACAAATGAAATCCCCAGAGGTCTTCCTATTACAAGGGAACAGGCCATGTCCTCACCACAATTGAAGATGGAGCGGCTTTATCTCAATCATTGGGGATTGAACATTCATGGAAGAGTAAACACCGAATCAATTGGCCTTAGTCGATATTATTACATCGGAAAGGCGCATCAATGGCCTCACCGGCATCTCGCATATGTCACAGTATTCAATAATCCCTCTTCCTCGCAACACCGCGAAACCCTCCTTCACGAGTTGGTCTTGCCAGCTCGTGCAGCAGATATTATATTGCAAAAGCGGCCAAACTTAATGCAATTAGATTGGTATGTACGTCATGTGAACCCAAAAAATGCGTATAATCTATCATCTGCGAAGAGCATCTCAATACCTCGGATTGTTGAAACGCTTCAAAAACATGTTTCACCCCGCTATTTTAGGAAGCGCTTCAAGCCTCTCAAATCCAGTCAGTGTTCATCGTTGACTGATAATGATATCAGAGTGATGGATGCTTTAAGTTCTACGCTTTGGCTTAGCGATCTGGAACACCCGACAATTGTGGGCATTCCTATTGATGACTTCATTGGATCCTTGCAGAACTTGAAAGACCAAAATGTAATTGCTACATTCTATTGGGGTATTCATATTCCTGACCTGCAGGGAATTATAATAATCGCGAATGCACCCGAGCAAACTCTTCTCTCAGTTGCCAATGGGATCTTCTTGAACTCTGGTGCGTCAAGTCTTTTGAAGATTAAGGACAGCAATATTGGAATTATTCAAGGCATCTTTCATAAATCGCTAATCTCTCAATTATGTGCATCATTAAATGAAATGGCTTATGAACTCAATATTGATTTGACAGCATCTACGGTGGTCACATATCACAGTTATCGGTCCAACTTGTTCTCTAGGCTCTGGAAAAATGGGGGATGGGATGACAATGTATCAAACTTTCTGTCTCAAGCAAGAATGAATTGGTAAAAAAAGAAATGGGAGATCTATGGATGGATCCATGATCTCGAATTGAGTTGGATTAGAATGGCTCTGGCTGTGGTCCGCCAGTTGGAGGATCGTTGTAGCTCATCTCGTTATCACCAGAAGTTAATCTGATGACTCTGCACAATCAAGGGCACGCAAGTCAAATTTCAATAGGAAAGTCGAAGAACTGAAAAATTGTATACAAAACATAATGTAATCATGAAAAAACAATACAAGAATATAAGTGATAAAATTGACTTATCTGTCCATATTTTCAAACCTCTTAATCACTGCTTCAAATAGGTCTGCAAAAACAGTTCCTTCAGCATCAATAAAAAAGTTATTCAGCTTTCTCTTTGATATTCCTTGTTGCTTAAGAATGATTGCATGGATTAGCATATCCAACACATCAGCATCACGAACAATTCTGGCTTCTATTGATTGCTGCTCATGATATTCTTGCCAGATATTTATCAAGTCCTTAAGATTAACATACTCCCCAAGAATTCTCTTAATCGCCACCAGTTCTGCCTTATTCTTAGAATCTTTGAATTCATCGCCGCCAAGATCAATTGCCCGTCTGGAAATGTCGCCAACCAAAGACTCAGGAAGATCATGCAGAATGGACATAATGAGAACTTTTTCTAGGTCTAGGTTGTTTCTCCTTTCGGCCAACATTTTTGACAATATTAGCGAAATAAAAGAAGTTCCCCAAATATGCGATGCGACAGTTTCTGAGTTATCTATCCCTGCTAGGTGCCATCCACATCTGCCTAGAGTCTTTAGATTTTCTACTCTAAGAAACAGATTAATTATATTCTCATAGTTCAAAACCTGCAGTCCCCATTAAAATATGGAGGGGGGGCATTCATAGGTTGCCCCCTTATATTGAGCTTTAAGGTCCAGTGCTCACTACGATTGATCCATTAATAATTAATGATTGATAATGTTTCACTTGCGAAACAGCATTGTGAACACGACTCAAATATACTATGCTAAATTGAAGATCAGTAATATTGACCCCATTATTGGCAAGATTATACTCAAACACATTATTTGAAACAACATCGAACTCGTTCCATAGTGTCTTGTTCAAGAAGAATCTGAACGCAAGGTCAGTTCTTGGCACTACACTAGTCATGATCCATGATGGGCCTAAGGCCACGCCAATTCTTGGGTTTCCATACCAATCGACATCATGTTCAGCACCAATGACCAATGGATATCTATCACCCTGCCTTCGGCCGCTATACCATGACCGATTAGCATACTCAAGGCCCAATCTGACTCCTCTAAGGCCAGCTCTGACAGGGGCAAAGAGTACTGACCCATTTGTGTTGTAGGGGTCGAAGAATGATATGGTCTGAGTCATTGCAGCATCAGTTTCATTGAACCCACCAAGATAAACAGTGTCGAGCAATGTTATATTAAGACTCAAATCGTCTCTTGCGGTTTCAACACCTTGCTTAAAACCATAAATGATTGGTTCAAGTGTCAAGTCGTCCTCAACAGCAGCTAAGATACCGATTATTCCAGAGTAATCGCCAGAATCAGCAACAATAGCTGCAAGTACACCAGCTAGAAAAGCTGCCTCTTGAGTTTCAAAAGTTGCTGATGCCACATTTGGTGCATTAATAGCCCCACCAATCATTGCAAACTTCTGGTCAGGATACTTACTGGCCACAGCTGCCAATGCGGGTGTTAAATCATTGCCAACTGCAACAATCATATCATAAAATCCTGTCCGCGAAGCGTAACTTTCAAGAAGTGTTCTTGCCTCCTCAACAGTTGTTGGGAGTTCATTGGGGATATAGTATGAAACAGATGCATCTCTTAGAAGGTCATTCATGCCTATATGAATCTGATCTGCTATACTGAAATCACCAAATCCCGGGGCCATGAAAATAATAGCGACTCTTGATGGCTCGTATGGATTTGTCATATACAGAAAGCCACCAACAGCACCGAATACAATGCCAATAATTATTAGTGATGTAATTATTCTCGACTTAGAGTTACTGCTCAATATTATTCCTCCATAGTCGTTGTTCCTCGATGATTTTCATGCTTGATATAAACCCTTTGTTTGTAGAACATGTTATAAATATGAGTCGTGCTCATATTCTAGTTGATAAGTGGCAGGTATTTGAAATGACATTAGAAACCCTCGGCGAAGTTGCATCTTGGCTTCAAGAACTGCTAGAGAGTGATACACGAATAATTCATGTTATTCTCTCCACAAATGAGGGAATTGTGGTCACTGCAGTTTCAAAGCAACCTGGTCTTGACCCTCAAATTCTGTCAACCGTGTCAGCAGCAATAAACAGTGCAAGTTCGACCACTTTGAATCAGATTGGTGCTCCCTCCCCTGAGTACTTGATTCATACTATGTCAGACCAGACTGTAATAACAGTGATTCAATCATATTTCTCATTGATTGTAGTTTATGGCATTGAGTTTCATTCATCAATGCAGATTGAAACAATTGTGGCACAGCTCAACTCGTTGCTGCTTCGTATTGAACTTCTAATAAGTTCCAGCACTAACCTAAGTGAGGAGAGTCTTCTCACAAGAATTCTGGCGGTTTCACCAAAGATTAAGCATGCTTTACTCTTGACCGCAGATGGCCTACCCCTAAGTTCCGTGGGCTTTGGTGACACAATCAAACTGGCCGGCCTTGTCAGTTCAATCTTTGCCAATGGAATGACATTATCCATGGACACTGAAATTCTGTCAATAGGATATGAATCTGGCCGACTAATTATCATAAAAATTGATGACTCTAGATTGCTTGCTGTATTATGTTCAGAACCCGGCTGCGATGATGTTGTATACAAGATTCAAACATTTCTAGAAACAAGCATCTAGTCTGTTTCCATAACATCTTCATTTTGTTCATCATCAGCAAATGTGAACTCCCAATCCTTCAGATTGATTGTAATTCTGCAGTCCTTAGCTTTTTCAGGGCAATCGAATCTGATTGTAACATGGTCTTCGGTTCTGTCGATAATCTTGGGGTTAAGGCATCCCTGCTCCAGTTTCTCCATGAGGAACATAACAAATGTTTCTGATATTGTATTTAGGCTTCCTTTCAACAGGGCTTCACCAAGATGTGCCAAATAATGCCGTTTCTTCCTTCCTTCACGTTCCACCCTGATTAACCCAACATCTTCCATTCTTGTCACATGCCACCGCACTGTGTCGTGATGAACACCAAGACTCTCCGCAAGTTGTTCCTGATAGCATCCCGGATTGTTGACTATATACTGAAAGATCTTCTTTGCTGTAGTGCTTCTCATAGTAAGGTATGCCATCTCTGCTTCTTTTGTACGTAGCATTCTTGGATAGAACAGTCTTTTACCTGCAAATTTGATGCTTTTCACTAATCCTTCTCGTTCTAGAATTCGAAGATGCCATGTTAATGTGCCTAATGGGGCTTCTAGAATCTCCACTAGCTCTAGGAGGTATGTGCCAGGATTCTCACAGAGAATCTGATAGAGTTCCCTCCTTATAGGATGTAAGAGCAGCGAAAGACGCTTTTGTCGTACCATAATCTAATCCTCACACTTCTGAAGAATGAAATCGGTTTCCCTCATTAAAAGAGCTTCGAATTTTCGACTATGGGCAGCAAGAAGAACTTTTTATTGTAATTGAACCGCAGAAATAATATTCACAAAGCGAGAGAGATGGAAATGTGCGGCATCACTGGGATTGTTAGTCTTGATCTTGATAATATTGGCGACCTCTTGGTGACTTGTGGGCGAAAGCTGACATATCGGGGCTACGACTCAGTAGGTGTTGCAGCAGTTCAGAACAATGTTGTTGATCTCAGAAAAGATGTCGGCACAATTGAAGAGGTCAATAAACGCCTTGGGCTGTCCTCAATGCGTGGCGACCGTGGAATCATCCAACTAAGATGGGCAACCTACGGTGCTCCAACGCGGACTAACGCACAGCCGCATTTTGGGTGCCAAGAGGTGTTTTATGGTGCTCATAATGGGAACATCCACAACTACTATGAATACAAGCAAGAACTCATCGAAACTGGTCATATAGTCCGTTCTGAGAATGATGGTGAGCTATGTGTGCACGCTGTTGACAAGTACTATGAGCAGACTGGCGATATGTTTGAGGCCGTACGACTCTCGACTCGCGATCTGAAGGGTGCCTTTGCATTTGCTGTAGGTCGAGCGGATGCTCAGGAGATATATGCAGTTAAGATGGGATCATCACTTGTTGCTGGAGTCGATAAGAACATCACAATTGTTTCAAGTGATCTGCCCTCAATTCTTCCGGTCACCAGAAATGTCATCTATTTACGCGACGGTGAGATGCTGCGTCTGACTCCTCATGATGTCAAGGTATTTAGAATTGAAGATGGAAAGGAATTGGATCGTCCAGTCGAACTCAGCAATATTGACATAAATGCGGCTGAGAAGGGTGGGTTTCCACACTTTATGTTGAAAGAGATTAATGAACAACCCAAAGTCGCACAAGACCTTCTAGGTATTCTAGATGGCGGAAACATTGAGAAATGGGCTGGATTGATTGAAGAGGCATCACGGGTTTATCTTGTGGCTTGTGGCTCATCGTATAATGCTGGAATGGTCGGAACCTACTACTTTAACCGCCTTGCAGGCCTACCTATTCTTCCAGCGATAGGTGGTCAGTTTATTCCCATGTATGGAGCAACCTTGGATGATGACTCACTATGCATCCTAGTATCTCAAAGTGGTGAAACAAAAGACATTCTCAATGTCCTAAATCTCGTGAGAGAGAATAACTTGGGAAAGACTCTTGGTGTGGTAAATGTCATAGGAAGCACACTTATGTTTAATGCTGACTCCTACATTCCAATGGGGTGCGGATATGAAGTCAGCGTTCCAGCAACAAAGACCTATTTCTCCCAGACCATAATCTTCGCTTATTTATCAGCGATGTTAGGCAAAAGAAACGGAACACTTGATGAGAGTGAAGCTAATCGTTTCTTGAACTTGCTAAGAAATGACCTTCCTAGATTGACTAGAGAAACCATTGATCATACTGGAATTCTTGCTAAGATGCTTGCAAAGACCCTGATGGATGCTAATGACCTCTATTGTTTGGGGTACGGGCTCACTGATGGCGTAGCACGTGAGGGCGCCTTGAAGATTAAAGAGATATGTTACAACCACTGCGAGGGAATGTACTCGAGCGAATTCAAACATGGCCCGCTGTCTATTGTCACTAATGACTATCCTGTTATTTTTGTAACGACAACTGAGGACTCGTGGATGGTGATTAATCACATTAATGAGGTGAGTTGTAGAGGGGGCAGGACAATTATTGTTGGTGAGCAAGAAGAAAAGCTTGAGCCCTATGTGAAGAAAGAGATTGATTATCTAACAGTTCCCAAGACTGATGTACTCCTTAACCCCTTACTCGATGTGATTCCACTTCAATTGCTAAGTTATTACCTCTCAGTTGACCTTGGGATAAATCCCGATCAACCACGAAATCTATCAAAAACACTGACTGTTGATTAATCAGTCTTCACCAGTTTCTCCAATCCTAATCGCTCTCATCGCAAAAGAACTAACATTCCCTGCATCGAAGCCATCCTTGATATTCACAATCTCATCATCATCAACCTCAAAGATTGCAATTAGCTCATTGTGGTCTCCAAGTGCCCATTGTCCGAAGATGATTCTACCATTACTGGTTTCACACTCAATCAGTCCAAGAGTTCCGGAACTCGACCACCAATTGATGCATTTCCCATTTACCCCTAGGCTCTGCAAATGCTGTCTCCATAACTCTAGCAATTGAGTAGGTCCATGCTTGTGTCTGAACGTGATGACGATGTGTTTTGAGGTCTTTGATACTCTCTCTTTGATCTGCTGAAATTCTGAATCTGAAAATAGCGACATCTGACTCAAGTACAAGCCCATTCTTAACATTAAAAGAGGTTCGTTAGGGATAAAAGTCAACATGTGCTAGCCCTATTGATACAACTATGAGTTCTTTTGAATCCTTCCGCCTTGGTCTATTTTCATCGGAACCCAACTCTCAAAGAATGAGGTTTCTTGAGCGGGCCTTTTCCAAGTTGGGTGTTAGTACCATACGAATTGTCCCCTGGCTAATCAATACTCATATCTCGAATGGTACACTTGAATTGTTTTCAGATTCGCAGAATCTGTTTGATTTTGATATGATATTTGTAATAGACTTGGGGGCTGAAGATCTTGGCTCATATTATAATCGAATTGGAATTCTTTCAACCCTTTCCAATCACGGAGTATCCATCATTAATCCTGTTGAATCAATTATTATCATGCGAAACAAGGGCAGCACACTGCAGCATCTTGCAAGAGCTGGCGTGCATGTTCCAGAAACCCTCATTACCGAATCGATACAAGAAGCATCCGAATTCATAACCAAGAATGCTCCTTGCGTTCTCAAGCCATTGACAGGCTTTGGTGGCCAGGGTGTTAAACTAATCAGCAATGAGTTTGATATTGCTCATAGTCTTGAATATCTCAAGTATCATAATTTACGATATGGCAAAGGGGCGTATTTGGTTCAGCAGTACGTTCAGAGTCCAGGCTATGACATTAGAGCATTGGTTGTCGATGAACATGTCATTGCTTCAATGCGAAGAATCAGTACCCAGGGATTTCTTTATAATATACATGCTGGTGCAACTCCTGCAAAGAATGACACATTCATTGATGACATCGCAATTAGGGCGGCACGGGCAGTTTCGGGACGGGTTGTAGGAGTTGATATTATTCCTGATCTATCTGGAAACCTTTGGGTTCTTGAGGTAAATGCCACACCTGGTTGGAGTGGACTTCAGACAATCACGGAGTTCGATATTTCTGAGAAAATTGCAAGAATTATCCTTGGTCAATAGGAGCATTAAACCGCCAGTTATCTCACAGGCATTCTGATTATTATTTTATTACTGAAATCTGGTAGAATTCTGTCCCATGAATAGACTTAAAAGTAGGCTTCGAAGCGAAGAAATTACAGGTAGTCTTAATGACTACCATTACATAAGTATAGGAATCCGTCCTGTTCTGCAGGGCTAGTAAAACCTGTTCTGAGGTAAGCCGATTTTGACAGAAGCCGTCGAAGCCACACCAGAAAACATTGAGTATCTTCGTGCCCGATTACGCGAACTGAAAGCACAAGCTCGTGAAGAACTCGAGCAGTTGCGACGCGATCGAGACAAGATGCGTGAGTATAAGACAATACGTGATGAGCATAACAAAGAGGTCCGTGCACTGATTGAATCAGTGAAGGCCGAACGCGAGGCTCGTGATAAGATTAATGCACAGATCCGAGACGCCAAGGAGAGAAGGTCTGCAATACATCAGCAGTTGAAAGCTGTCTATGATGAGATTCGTGAACTCCGTGGCAAGATTGTGGGAAGCCCATCGTCCGATCAAAGACGGATGATGCGTCGTGTTGAAGAGCTCGAATGGCGTCAACAGACAGAGATCTTGACTGCTGAAGATGAGCGGGCTCTTGTTGAAGAGATTGCCAAGATAGAAGCCAAGCTTGTCAAGATTGGTCAAGAAAAAGAGAAACAGGACAGGATAAGTGAACTGCGAAGAATGGCACGAAGGCTCAAGGATGAGGCTGGTGAGATTCATCAACAAGTTTTGGAGCTCTCAGAACAATCGCAGATTCATCATCAAGAGGTTGTACGAATTCGCCCTCAATTAGAAGAATACAAACGCCTTGCCGATACCGCACACAAGAATTTTGTCGAGTGGCTAAAGAAGGTCAAGGCGGGTGAAGAACGTCTCAAGACTTTGAGAACAGAGATTGATGAGATTTACAAGAAGATTCGTAAGTATGAGTCTGAGCATCGCGATACTGCACGGATGGAGAAAAAGGCCAAGCAGAGGATCGATGAGCAAGAGCGAGTTGATGCCGCAATTGAGAAGCTTCAAGCTGGCAAGAGACTGACATTCGATGAGTTCATTCTTGCCCAGAGAATGGTCAGTAGTGAGAAGAAGTCAAAGAAGCGGAAAAAGAAGCAGTCTACTGAAGAAACTCAAGATAGCGATACCACAGAGTCCGAACCCACTGTTTCTGAAGAAACTGCCGAAGAAGAGTCTGAAGAAAACGCCGAAGTAGAGCAAGACGAAAACGAAGATGTTGCGACTGAATCTGCAGATTCTGAATCACCCATAGAAGACTCCGAACCCGAAGACTCTGAATGATAATAGACTTAAGCATCTGCCCTCTCATTTGCATTAGCTCGGAGGTCTAGTCATGAGCAGTCGCACCCAGAGACCAGTTGCCAAACAGTCCGCAGCAGCGCTGTTCTATATTTTGGCAATTGGGTCTGGTATATTTAGGGCCTTTTCTGTCGCCTTTGATGTTGTTGCGATTAACACTGTTCTGTCTGATCCAATATCATTTGGAATAATGTCACAATGGGTCAGTCTGCTTGTAACTATCTGTGCTGTAGCATTCCTTAGCATCCGTGTTTCAAAACGGGGACGACCTGTGGCCTTGGGTGCCTCTCTAGACCCTGATTTTGGTCGTATTGGCCTATTGCCAAAAAGACCAATGGTTTACTTAATGATCAGTGGGCTCTTTGCAGGGCTCTCCACATTTTTCTATTACATCCTTGTCGGTTTCACAGATGCATCAACAGTTCTGCCTTATGGACAATTGGTAATCATCTACCTCCTCGTTGGAGACCTCCTTGCTGAAAAGGACACGCCGACAATAGTTGAGATACATTCAATTTTGTCAATCCTTTTTGGAGTGCTTCTGGTTGGAGTTGTAATTGGTGGGTTTGACATTGGAGCCCTGCTCATCGTCTTAGGTCCTATGAATATTGCATCTGCGTTCTATACTTATTTTCAGAAGAAGACAAAGCGTTATGAGCTCAAAAAGGGGCTTCATGTCGATACTCTAAATATGCGGGTATGGTCTCTACTGTTTCTCAACCTCACAATGACTATATTCATGATTCCATTCATCAACAACAACACCATTGAACTGATGCTTGTTTCATTCACTCCGTTGCTGGGATTGATGGTTGCATCATCACTCTCAATCTTCATCTCATTGGTTATGTATGTAAGAGCTCTTGCAAGAGGGTCAATGTCCGTGGTTAATGCTCTGTCCTCAATCTCTGTCCTGTTGGGGATTCCAATCACACTTATTGGAAACATCTTTTTGCCAGGTGCATTTGGTGAGATTTCAGCTAACACTTTCATCTGGGTCCTGAGAGTGATGGGTGTTATTTTAGTTATGATTGGAGTCATCTCTCTGCAGGCGGCTGATGTTAGGTCCCTTGTATTCATTAAGGTGAAACCACAGACTGGTGATATACTTCCACAATTGTTTGATATCAAAGGCGTTGAGAAAGCAGCAGCTGTTGCAGGTGAACACGACTATATCCTAAGTATAAAGAGTAGAAGCCTTACAAAGAAACGATCGATGATACTAAAGAAGATTCAACAAATACCTGAGATAGAAGAAATTCAGACTCTGATTGTGATTCGCGATTATAGGTGATTAACATGAAAGAAACGGTTCAAGCATATGTCTTGATGAATATTGTCTTGGGACATACTGATGCTGTCTTGGCTCAGTTGAGAGAGATTCACGAGGCAACACGGATTGCGGTGACCACAGGAGGATACGATATTGTAATGCTCCTTGAAGTAAATAACCTTGAAGAACTCTATGAGGTGACTGTAAACAGAATTCATAAGATACCCGGAATCAAACAGACTTCAACTGCTGTTGTTGAAAAGATGATTTCTGTTTAGATTACTGAATTAGTCATATTCATATTCATCCACCAATCCCAATCCATATCCATTATTGAACGCACATTTTTCAAAAGGATGTGGTTAAATTGGAACTAAACAATGAAGTCATTATAAATAATCTAGTGAAGAGATTCGACGAGATTGTTGCAGTCAATGAAGTCAGTCTGGAGGTTCCTGCGGGTTCTATCTTTGGCCTTCTTGGTCCCAACGGCGCAGGTAAGTCTACAACATTAAGGCTCTTATGTACACTACTTAGGCCCGATTCAGGAACGGCTTCAGTTGCTGGCCATGATATTCTCGAAGAACCTGTCAATGTGCGTGAATGCACTGGTGTTCTCCCTGAAGAGGGCAGTCATACTCTTTATCCCTCTCTCACATCTTATGAGAATCTGGAGTATTTTGCCAAACTATATGATGTGCCTGAAGAAGAGGCAAAAAAGCGGATTGAAGATCTTCTCAAATTCATGGACCTCTGGGAACGAAGGAATGATCCTGCAGGAGAGCTAAGTACTGGAAATCGACAACGTCTTGCATTGTGTCGTGCACTCTTGCATAATCCCTCTGTTCTTTTATTGGATGAGCCGACATCATCTCTTGATCCTATTGCTGCAAAAAGAGTCAGAGAATTGATACTTAAACTGGCGAAGCAATATGGTCAAACATTCTTCATTAATAGTCATAATCTTGCCGAAGTTCAGCGACTATGCGATTATATTGCAATAATCGACGAAGGCAAGATTCTACTCTCGGGCAGGACTGATGAGTTACGAAGAAGACTGCAGTCCAAACAGGTTTTCAAATTAAGAGTGGCTGACAATATTGAGACCGCTAAGAGCATTGCTGAAGGTCTTGATTTTATTTTTGATGTGTCTATCGAGTCTGACTCACTTATGCTTACAATTCTGGACCCTGTTTCAAACAACTCTGTGTTGATACGTAAATTGCTTAATGCGAATATTGCAATAATTGAACTGGCTGAAGAAGAGATGACTCTAGAAGATCTCTATCTTCAGGTGATCAAGGAGGAGGAACAATAATGAATCTGAGTAAGTCGTTGGTGGTGGCCAAAGCTGATATCAAGATGGCCATGAATTACAAATATGTTAAATTTGGAGTGCTGGGAATGGGTGCAATGGGCCCACTATTTTCAGTTCTATCTGTTCCCATGATATATATTCTCGATCCAAATGCAAGTAGCTATATAGAATTCATCCTGCCCTATATCAGCTCCATGCTTGCAATGTTTGCAATAATTCCGGCTGCTCTGATCAGCGCAAATTCATTTGTGGGAGAACGTGAACAGAACACTTTGGAACCATTGTTGTGTACTCCTCTTACTGACATGGAATTACTCGTGGGGAAATCACTCAGTGCTTTCATTCCCTCTATTCTTATCTTGGTTTTTGGAACTCTCATCACTGAGATTGCATCAAATATTCTTCTCTTTGCCTTTGGGTTTCCAATGATGCTTATTCCTGATATGCCCGGTCTTTTTCTGGTTTTTGCCAGTGGACCTCCAATGATATTTGTTGTAGTATTTGTAATGATAATAATTAGTGGTAGAGTCAGCAGGGTATATGAGGCCTATCAAGTTTCAGGTGTTTCAGTTCTTGTTTATATCTTCAGCATGCTTGTGCCAACAATGTTTATTGGGAGCAGCATGCCTTTTGGCCAGGTCATCTGGTTTACGAACATTCTCACTTTCATGATTTCAATCCTTTTGCTGTTGATTACTTCCTATCTAGCATTGAGGATGTTCAACAGGGATCGCATGATAACACAAATCTGAGAGACTTCATGGTCTCTTCCCGCTTTTTTTTGAAAATCAGTCAATTCTTACAAGACCTGTCTTATACCTCTTGGCCAAATCTCTATAGATCTGCTTGTATCTAAGGAGGAGTTTCATATGCTCATCTTTCACATCACCGATGATTTTTGCTGGAACTCCAGCAGCAATCTTTCTCTCAGGAACTTCAAAGTTGTTCCTTACAACAGCGCCTTCTGCAATAATTGCCCACTCACCAATTACTGCGTAATCAGAAACAATTGCCCCCATCCCAATCACCGCATTGTCCTTGATGGTCGCATTATGCACAATGCATCCATGTCCTAAGGTCACATCACTTCCAATCGCTGTTATTTCATCCGGTCTGGCATGAATCACAACATTGTCCTGAACAGAGCAGCCATCACCTATTCGTATCGTGCCATAGTCCCCTTTTACCACGGCACCTGGAGCGACGTAGCACTCCTCCCCGAGAACGACATCTCCGATGACCGAAGCCGTGTTGCTGATGTAGGTGTTTCTTCCAATCTCTGGACTTCGACTCTCAAACCTGTAAATTCCCATATTCACTCGCTCCATTTCAAATAACTCGATCAAGACACAAAGGCCACATTATTGATAATAATATCAATGGTTTCTTAGCTTTGAAACAGATTTAAGTAATGGCGTCATATCTTCTGTGTAATGACAGTGAAAGATGAGGATGTGTGAACAATGACTGAATCCCATGATGAGGTAGAGTTGTTCCCAATTTTGCGGGGCGAGTCAGTAGGTGAAGCAGGAGTATTCTCTGGTCATGTCGTTATTATAGAATCACCAGAGTTTTTGAACAGAGAATGGAAGTCGGATGACATTGCTGTACTGCCCAAATCACTTGAAGAGCATTTCAATAATAATCCGGGTGACTACAACAAATTGTTCTCAGATTGTGCAGCAGTGATTGCAGAATTTGGCGAATCGATCGGAGAACTTGCTGCTGTGGCCTACTCAAGCAATGCAATCGCTATAGTAAAGGTGCCTGATGCAGTTAGAGTATTAGAAAATGACATGCATATTCGAATTACTGCAACAGAGAATCTTGGTGAAATATTCTTTATTGACTGAACAATCAAGCAGAAATGATAAAACCGACCGTTATCTCATAAGCATATAGGAGACCATGAATGAGATCAGTCAACACATCAGAAGATCAAATCATTGTATTGGACGATTTCAACACATCATCAACTCATTTTAATGCATCTCTAGTTGCTCTAAGTTCAATCATTCTAATCTCCTCATTTTTTGTCCTCGTTGACCATGTTTCTCCCATTCTCGCAAGACTTATTCTTCTTTTCTTATCTCAGATCATCTTGGGAATTCTACTCATACGCCTATTCTATTACCTTGGGCGAAAGGCCCGCTTGAGTATAACCCTGATTGATCCCTCATCAATAAACCATGGATG
>JAJRWI010000068.1 GCA_024276825.1 archaeon | reverse complement strand
TGGATCTTCAAGATTATTCATGAACAAACACATAGTAAAATGTGACAATCAGAGGTTATTGGAGAACCTCAATGAATATCTCTTGCGTAATACGTTGACTGCAACCACCTCATTGGCTGAAAACATTTCTAGATACGAGGTTGGAAGGAGCATCTATATCAATCTGTATCTAAAGGATTATGAAGGCAGACCTGCCAATGATCTCTTTGTTGCTGTCGCATTCGAGCTTCCGAATGGAACGCTTGCCTTCTTCTTTGCAGGCTTTGTTGAGAATGGGCATTATGTCACACAGTTCACTCAAGAATATTGGAAGTCATCGGGGAGAATCAACTGCATCTTTATCATCATGGACGAAAAGTATGCCAACACCTTTGCAAGTATTCATTTCGAGCTCTATGCCAAAGCCGCCCCAACCCAGACTGAGGAGCCTGGAAGACTGTTCACTATGGCACAAGTGGCAATTATCTCATCGCTGTCCATCTTTTCAGCTGTACTATCAATGCTTTTTGTAAACAGGTACAGGAAGAAAAAGAGATACAAAATTCCAGATCTGAACGAAGAGATGTTAAGAGAGATAGACAATATGATGAGCACAGTATTGGTTTTGGTAAAGCAGATAGGTGATATGATTCAACGTGAGGACATTGACAGAATTGAAAAGATTGAGATGCTGAGAGGTCTAATGAGGAGTCTAGGCGAGGCAGAGAAGCTGTTTCAAGAGGTCAGTGAAAAGATTGGAGGCGTGTGATATGTCAGGAACAAAGAAACGTGAGATTGATATCATTGACCTCAAAGTGGCCTTCGGGAAATTCTACGCTCTGAAGGGTGTTTCATTCTTTGCCAATAAGCGCGAGTTTCTTGGAATCATTGGTGCATCAGGAGCGGGCAAGACAACAGTGCTCAGAGTTCTCACTGGACAGATAAGCCCCACCTCTGGAAAAGCATACATCAGTGGTTATGATGTAACTAGAAACAAGAAACTCATCAGTCTGCTGGTGGGTTATGTGCCGCAGTTGGAGCACCTCAGTCTCTATTATGACTTCAGCGCACTACAGAATGCCCAGTTCTTTGGAAGATGCTTTGGTCTTAGACCAAAAGAGATTGATGATCGAGCCCGGAGCATTCTCACAATTCTTGGTTTTGATGAGGACCTGATGACAAAGAGGGTCAGTAGACTATCGGGCGGCGAGAGAAAGAGGGTTTCAATCTGTCTGGGGATGATACATGAACCGAAGGTGCTACTTCTTGATGAGCCAACTACAGGTCTTGATGCGCACCTTCGCCATGAAACCCTGAACTATCTCAAGGAGCTCAATTATGAAATGGGCACAACCATGGTGATTATTAGTCATGACCTTGAGGTCACCGATTATTGCAGTCGTGTTGTGCTTCTCGAGAATGGATTGGTCAGCCAGTTTGGCACACCACAAGAGTTGATCTCGACCCTGCCTGGAAAAGGAGAGAGTCTAAAGGTTGTCTTGAATAGTATGTCTCAGACATTCGTAGAACGGTTGTATTCAATCCCAGGCGTGAAGTATATGACAAAGGCGGGGCGGAACACACTCAAGGTCTTTATGAATCATCCAGATGAACAATTACTCTTAGTTGTTGAAGCTCTCAACCAGATGAACATACCATTTGAGGAGGTTTCAATAGTTGAGGCCGACTTTTTTGATTATTTCCAGGTCAAGCCATGGAAGGGCGAACAAACAGGAGGACTATTAGTATGAAATCATATTATTACGCGCTATTTGCTCTTTTGGCGCTTGTATTGATAGGTATACGGATGCCATTAGCAGATCCAGCAACACAACTGGCTATAAACATCGAGCATCATGACCAAGCAATTCTATCCGACCTCACCCCTTTTGAGGTGGAGTTGGTCTGGTCAAATACCACAGGAGCTCAGATCACTAGCTTGGTGATGGCAAACTTTGACCTTGATAGCAGGGACGAGATTGCAATCATCACAAACAACGGGAGTCTTTACCTGTTCGATGATAACAACACCAAGCTCTGGCAGATGAACCTTGGTTCAACACCACATGATATCAGGGAGATAGCGGCAGATGCAGACACAGTCATGGAGATACTTGTTGGCACAGATAATGGAGTCCTGCTGCTGGGTGCAAATAACACCGTGCTAACGAATATCACAATGAATGATGCAGTGAGAGCAGTATATCCCGCTGAGATTAATGGAGACCTGAAGCAAGAGATTATCGCTGGATGTGATGATGGTCTTGTTTATTCATATGATGAGAATGGCACTCAGCTGTGGAATTATACCAGTGTAGGTAGTGTCAGGGCCCTCAGTGTTGTAGATATCGATGGCGATCTGATGGATGAGGTTCTGGCAGGCACATCATCTGGAAGATTCATGGTCATTAATGACAATGGAACACTCATCTTTGAGCACAGTACCATCTACTCAGTTACAGAGATAGATCATGGAGACCTTGCCGGTGATGGCCTTCATGAGGTTGTGTATGGAACATCTCAAGGCGGCTTATACGCATTCTTTGGCAATGGAACACCTTATTTCACAAAGGCATTCAATGATGGCATAACTGGGCTGAGGGTTGGAGACCTCAAATCTGGAGGTAAGGATGAGTTTGCTGTCGGTACATCTGGAAACGAGTTGGAAGTGTTCAACTCGACTGGATATAGGGTGTGGAACAAGACACTTGGAGGGCAGGTCTCAACAATTGAGTTTCTCAATGTTTGGGGCTCAGCAGACCTCCAAGTAGCAGCTGGTGTGAATGGTGGTTCTGTGGTCCTCTACAATGCAACTGGCTATCTAATCAAGACAGTGGATGTGAACCTGTACGCAGGAGTCTTGAACTATGGAGATATAGACAGTAATGGAAAGCATGAGTATGTTTTCGGAAACAATGCAGGGACTTTCTCAATCTATGGTCTTGACACTGATGGCGATGGCCTTGCTGATGCACGTGAGACCATTCTGTTAGGCACCGGAGTCAATGATCCTGACTCAGACAATGACAAGTTATCAGATGGCGATGAAGTCCTCCAGTATGGTACAGACCCGTTAGACCCCGATTCTGATAATGATGGGCTTGACGACTTTTCAGAAGTAATCACTCATGGGACAGATCCCAATGACCCCGACTCTGATAATGACAAACTTACAGACTGGCAGGAGATCTATCTTGGGACCGATCCTAACAGGGCAGATACCGATGCTGATGGACTGACTGACTATGAGGAGAATAACATCACTGAAACCGACCCTACTATTGCCGACACTGATGATGATGGGATCAATGATGCACAGGACGATAATGATGGGGACGGACTGACCAACATTCAGGAGGTTCGTATTACCAAGACTGACCCCAATGATGTTGACAGTGACAATGATGGGACTTCGGACTATTACGATGACGAAGACAGTGATGGTTTGGCAAACTGGAAGGAGATCTCTGTGGGTTCGGACCCATTGGATCCAGACTCGGATGATGACCTTTTGCTAGACGGCGAAGAGGTCAAAGTCTACAAGACAAGCCCGACTGACTCGGATACTGATAATGACAACCTAAATGACTGGGAGGAGGTCAATATTGTTCATTCAGATCCCACAAAGGCGGACACCGATGATGACACGCTTAGTGATTACGATGAGTATGTGAATTACCACACGAATGTTTCAGACTCAGACACTGACCATGACGGACTTAATGATGCTGATGAGATCAATGTGTATCACACAAATGCCACTAATCCTGACACTGATGGTGATGGGCTTAGCGATGGGGAAGAGGTGAATACTTGGAACACTGATCCCAACTCCAATGACACTGACCTCGACTCATTGACAGACTTTGATGAGGTTTATGTCTACCACACTAATGCAACACTGACTGACACCGATGGTGACACAATAGACGATGGCGATGAGGTCCTTGTTTGGGGGACTAATGCCACGTTAGCAGATACTGATTCAGATGGTATTTTCGACAATGATGAGATCGAGCTCTATCCAGTATTCAATGCTACTAATGCATATACATTTAATGACACAATCAATGATTACAACTGGGATTATGATAATGATAGACTCACAAACGGTCAGGAGATATACCTCACTCACACTTCTGCCTTAAACAATGACACTGATGGTGATAACATCACTGATGACCTTGAGGATGTGGACCTTGACAATCTGACCAATTATCAAGAGCTCTTTGTGACGTTCACACACCCAAGAAATCCTGATACGGATGGCGACAAGGTCAAGGATGGCGACGAGTATAACATCCTTGGAACTGACCCGCTGGATACTGATTCGGATGATGACTCAATCTCAGACTATGATGAGGACTTTGACTCCGACAATCTGTCGAACGGTATTGAATTGTATGTGACCAAGACGGATCCATTGAATGCATACAGTCATGGAGTCGGACAACCCAGAGATGATAATTACGACAGTGATAATGACAAGTTACCAAACATCTTCGAGATTGAAAAGTCAAACACAGACCCACTGGCCAATGACACCAATGACAATGGTGTGTATGACTGGGAGGAGGACCCTGATAATGATGGTCTCATTAATCTTGATGAGTATAATCATGGGACAGATCCACTTAATGCAGACACTGATAATGATGGCCTCACAGATGCAGAGGAGATCAGAAAGACCCACACAGACCCCAATGACAGTGATAGTGATGATGATGGAGTAATTGATGCAAATGACGATCAGGATAACGATGGACTTACGAATATTGAAGAGATAAGGACCTATGGTACGAATGCCACACTTCAAGACACCGATGGAGACATGATAAGTGATGGCGTTGAGATTGATGCTGGACTGAACGCCACGAATATTGACACTGATGGCGATGGCCTGAATGATGGTTGGAATGATACTAATGGTAACGGTGTGTGGGATGAGGGCGAACTCGGTGAGGACCTTGATGCTGATGGCGTAGTTGATCCCGGTGAGACCGACCCTAGTCTTGCAGACACTGACAACGATGGACTTAATGACTTAGAGGAGATCAACGAGGGAACGATACCATGGGATGAAGACACAGATGGCGATGGACTGAAAGACGGCGCCGAGGTGAAAGACTATGGGACTTCACCATTAAACAATGACACGGATGGTGACCTCCTTGATGACCTGACCGAAGTGAATATCACCCATACCGATCCAACAAACATGTGGTATAATGCAACTCATACTGATTATCAGATAGACTCTGACAATGATGGCTTGACAAATGGTGAGGAGATTGATATCTATGACACTTCGCCCGGTGATGCAGACACTGATGATGATGGGATTTATGATGGACTGGAGGTGGAGGTCTATCTTACCAACCCACTAAAGAAAGACACTGATGGCGATGGCCTGAATGACCTTGATGAGATAAACTATGGGTCTGACCCTAACAAGCAAGACACTGATGGCGATGGCCTTGACGATTATATCGAGGTTGAGGTCCTTGGAACAAATGCCACCCTGTGGAGCACATACATGAACGGGACCTCCGACTATGACCTCGACTTTGACCATGATGGCCTTAGCAATGGTGTGGAGATCTATGGGGTCCATAGCAATGCGACTGACCCTGACACGGACCATGATTTGCTTCCTGATGGAGTGGAAGTGAATCTGGCGGGTTCATCACCCACTGATGCCGATACTGATGACGATGGACTATCAGACTATTTGGAGTATGTTGTCTATCACACTGACCCAACTGGTACAGACTCGGATGCTGATGGGTTAGACGATTATTATGAAGTGTATACATCGAAGACCTCACCAACCTCATGGGACACTGATGGTGACCAGCTCTCTGACAGCGAAGAGGTCAACAATTACAACACCAACCCGAACAGCCCCGATAGTGATAATGACATGATAAACGACAAGAAAGAGATAGACCTAGGTACTGATCCCAACTCAAATGATACTGATGGTGATGGGCTGTCTGATTATGATGAATGGGCAATATATAACACTGATCCAACACAGGCTGACGAAGATGGCGACGGACTGAATGACAGGGAGGAGATTGCCCAAGGCACGGACCCAACAAATCCAGATTCTGATTATGACAATCTCACTGATGGTCAGGAAGTGAACGAGTATAAGACATCACCTCTGGACCCAGATACTGATGATGACGGAATTGCGGATAATGACGAGATATGGAACAGCCACACCAACCCCCTATCTGTTGACTCCGACTCTGATGGTATCTCAGATGCAGATGATGATGAGGATGCAGATGGACTGAGTAACTTTCTAGAGATCTATCTGTATGAGACCAACTGCACTCTGTATGACACAGATGGAGACAAGCTCTCAGATTCATATGAGGTGTTTATCAGTCACACTAATCCTAACAAGGCTGACACGGATGGAGATGAGATAAGTGACTGGGATGAACTGTTCTATTACTCCAGTGACCCAAATGACAGAGACACTGATAATGACCTGCTCGAGGACGGAGAAGAGGCATTCACATATCACACATTGTTGAACAACTCAGACACTGACTCTGACACGGTCTCTGACTATGATGAGATCAAGGTCTTTGAAACCGACCCACTGGAGTACGATAGTGATTCTGATGGGCTCAGCGATGGACAGGAGCTGTTCGTGTACAACACGGACCCACTTGAGGAAGATACTGACCATGATAGACTACTCGATGCTCAGGAGATCGCCCTTGGCACTGACCCGCTCAATGAGGACACCGATGGCGACTCGTTGACTGACTATCATGAAGTGAACCTCACATTGACAGACCCCTTGCGATACAGCACCCTAAACAATGGTGTTTCAGATGCAGATGTTGACCTGGACAATGACACACTAACCAATATTCAGGAGGTCCTGTTGACTCATACAGACCCAAGGAATAATGATACAGACAATGATGGTGTGATAGATGGTGCTGATGATGAGGACAGAGACCTGTTGACGAATTATGAGGAATGCGTGCTGACAAAGACAGACCCCAGAGATAAGGACTCGAATGATAATGGAATATCAGACTATAATGATGATGAAGACGGGGACACATTATCAAACGGTGACGAGATCAACAAATTCAGAACAGATCCATTGAAGAAGGACACAGATGGCGATTCGGTGGATGATAATGAGGAGATAGAGGACTATTACACAGACCCGTTGCTCTTTGACACGGATGGTGATGGACTTGGTGATGGTGATGAGATTAATGAATATGGCTCAAGCCCATTATTGAATGACACCGACTCGGATCAGTTAACTGACTATGAGGAGGTCTTCCTCACTGCCACAAGCCCGATTACGAATATGACATATCCAGGCATTCTTGATGGTGACTACGACTCTGATGCAGATGGACTCTCCAATCTCGAAGAACTCAGGGTCTACAACACTCTGCCTCTTGACCCCGATTATGATAATGATGATCTCCTTGATGGTCAAGAGGTAGTTGGCTTTGATGTGTGGATATACGACACATCCCACCGCCTGATTCAAATTCATGTGACCACAGATCTGCACAATGATGATACTGATGGAGATCTTCTGATAGATGGAGAGGAGATTCTCCTATACCACACAGATCCCACTAGCAACGACACGGACTCTGACGGGCTTCTAGACTCCATTGAGATCAGCGTGTTTGGAACAAATGCCACGAATTATGACACTGATGGGGATTGGCTTGATGACTATGATGAGATTGAGGTCTGGTCGACCGATCCACTTGATCCAGACTGCGACGATGATGGAGTGACCGACTATGATGAAGTGATCACTCACCATATCAACCCGTTCAAGCCAGACACAGATGACGATGGCCTAGATGACTATTTCGAGATCATGGTCTCGTTGAGCGACCCAGCACTGAATGACACTGATGGGGATGGTCTCAGTGATGGCGATGAATATCTCATATATCACACAAACACGAGGAGCATTGATAGTGATGGCGATGGCATTTCGGATTACGATGAGGTGATCAAGCTTGGAAGTAATCCCCTGTCCATAGACACAGATGGAGACGGACTTGCTGACAATGTTGACTTTGATATAAAGACGCACTGGGCAGTGACAGCATCAATAGCAATCATAACTCTGTTTGTTGTAATCATAGTGATTAGACGAGTTCGTGAACGCATCATCGCTGGTAGACCCATCACAACAGCAGAATCTGCTGCTGATGGACTAGAACCCGGTATGGATATTAGTGTAGAATATAAGATTCGCGAGGGCAAAGTCGTGTTCGGTGTAGTCGTGAGAAACTACTCTGAGATCTCCATGCAGAATGTGCAGGTGACTCTGGGGGTTCCGGATTTGACAGATCACATTGAGTCTGTCAATATGGGCAATATCGATCCAGGTAATGTGTCTGTTGTCGAGATTGACTTCGAGCTTCAACCTGGCGCTGAAGGCGAGCTTGTTGGAATGGTGAAATACGACACTGTGGATGGCGAAACACGAACAGTCAACTTGCGGCCTGTTAAAATCGTTGCATAAATAATAGATTCTGTACATTCAAAACTGATTGAGCCAACCAATTGAGAGAATCAATTGTAAGAGGGCTGTAAGATAAAAATGCAACATTTATATCATCCAATTCCCAATTCCTGTACAACGGACTCTTCAAGGAACGGGTATGTAATGGGGCAGAATGTTGAAGGTGTTTTGGACACCATTATCACAAAGCTTCAGGAAGTTGGAGTTGTTGATGAGATTGAGCCGGAGATGATAAGACCTGTTGGGTTGAGATCCGCCAATCGCATGGAGCTGAACAAGCTTGAAGAAGAACTTCAGAGAATGTTGGAGTACATAAAGCAAGATGAACGCACACCAGAGGTTCTTTTCAGACTTGCCAATCTCCATCTCAAGGAAGGATCATTCGCACGAGCCATTATTCTCTATGAGGTCTCATTGGGAATGAACTCCAATCAGCCAAGAGCATGGATCAACATGGGCATTGCATATAGAATGCTCAAGTCATATGATGAAGCAATGAGTTGTTTCGGGAGTGCCCTTGCCATTGATCCTGACAACGAATGTGCGTATCTCTACCTTGCCCTTACGCAGATAGATCTCGGAATTTATGAGAGAGCACTAGCCAATATAGAGGAGGCACTTAGGCTAAAATCAGACTGGGACCGAGTATACTGGGCCAAGGGTCTATACTTCAAGGCTATTGGAAACAATGTAGGGGCACTGCTATGGATGAAGAGGGCCTTGAAAATTAATCCAAAATGCTTGTCAGCATATTATGACATGGCCAATATTCATATCGAGAATGGCGAGATAGAGAAGGCGAAGATTGCACTGAACAGATCGCTAAAGATAGACCCTGAACAACCCTATGCCCTAGCCTTATTGGCAGACATCTATTCCAGCGAAGGGGACCTCAACAGAGCAGTTCAGCTGTATGAGAGGGCCCTCATCATCAAGTTTGATGATCCTCAGCTCTGGATAAGAAAGGGTGACATCCACCTTGCAATGAAGTCATTTCAGGAGGCTGCAAGCGCCTATCAGAAAGCAATGAACGCAGATCCTGAATGTGTGGAGGCTTGGGTCAAGGCGGGCAAGACAATGATCATGACGAATGACTTGACCACCGCTCTTGAATACCTGAACACTGCAGCAGCTCTCGCTCAAGACGATGGCGAGATATTGTTCCAACGCGGCAAGATTCATAGGACGTTGGGAAATCTAGAAATGGCACTGGCAGACTTTGACAGGGCATTCTCACTTGACGCATCAAATCCTGAATACTTGTACAACAGAGCACTCGTACTGATTGACCTCGGAAGAATTGAGGAGGCTGCTAGATCATTGCAGATATGCGAACCACTCTATAGAAAGGCAGGAATGCCAACTCGCGCGATTGAGTGCCTTGCTCATGCCAAGCAGTTGAGATCAATCAATGGCACCTGATAGTCCCTTTAGCAGGCGAACACTCCTTGGTTCTTTTACCACAGCTAAATACAAAGAGCAGGTAGTGGATTCACCAACATCTAGCAACCGGTCCTGAGAGAACCTGCAGATCATCCCCTTGATTCCAAAATCGGACAATAGCAAATTATGATGGTCCCTGCTTGTGCTTATGATTCCCAGACAAGTCCCACTCTCATGCTCTTCAAGGACCGCCCATCCTTCATCTGAGAATACAGGGATATGAGTCTGGTTCTCGCGGGGCAAGAATGTCATAGGATGACCATTGTATATAGTATGTGTGATGAATTGCGCCTTGTTGTTGATTCTAGGCACACCCCAGAATCCAAAGGCACATTCTCTGGCCATATTTGAAGTGTTTTCGATAATAAACTGTGACAATAGCAGGGGAGTCCCTGAGAGAAGCAAGAAACGCAGTCGCAAAGTTATCCCATTAAGACCTGGCGATTTCTTTGCAATAAGAGTGGACTCGAATCCATGCCAAGAACCAATTGAGATTGGCTGAACCTGCCATTGCTCCTTTGAAAAGCCAGTCTGCCAGTCCCAAACGCCAAAAGCTTGAAGATGCGGTGTTAATCCGCTATTGAATTGGTCCCACCAAAGGAAAGGTTCTACTTTGGGAAACGTATCAAGGAATAGGCTGGGCTCATTCACCGGACCGTACCTGACTAGGCCCCCGACATTATCAGGAGACACTGCAATTTTAAAGTCGCCTGATTCAAGAGTCATGATCTGGGACCCCTCAACATCACTGGTTTCGTACCTTAAGCCCACACTTGAGTCATAAATCACTGCTGCAAAAGGAATCCTTTCAATTCTACCAGAGATTCTTATATCCAAGAGACCTCCATCTCTGAACCATTCACCTTTCTCTGCAGTGATTCTGACAGGAAACACAAATTCATTATTGATAGAAACTTCTGGAATCGTGATGTTGAGCCTCTGGGCACCATTAATCATTACTCCCGCGGGCATTTCGATAGACGCATTGCCATTGATTGCTGATTCATGGATCACTCTGACTCTCAATTCCATGTCATTGACCTGTGCAGAGTCAATTAGAACAGGACTCAATTCAGACTGATGATCCCCACTACCTACTCTCACAAGTTCGACCTCTAGGTCTGAGTGGATTATGGAAGAACTAGGCATTTTAAGATTGCCACCATACAGCCGTGCCCAGACATCACGTACTCTTGACCAATTTCCTTGAGTTATCATAATATGTGCCAGTGAGAACTCAAATGAAGAGCCAGCATCCATATCTGGAAGATGGTACTCAAATGTGGGAAAGTTCCAAGTCCTCATGAGTGAGACCTTGGCAATTTTAGAGGGTTCCCATATGAATCCAATAAGCGGAGATTTATCAGAGTCACAAAGGGCAAACCAGCTCTCTGAATAGTACTTTGGATTCTTGGGCAACTGTCGATAGCCATTCCAATCGACTGATGAGATGCAATAGATTCTGTCATTCAATGGCACATAGAGCTTATCGGACATGATATCCATCCAGCCATTAATCTTCATGCCAAGGTTTGTGTAAGCGTGCCCGCCCCTATTCTCCAAGCTTGCAGATACTTCTAGAACCTCATTATTGGGATAAACTTTGAATCGGAGGGTCAGAAACAATCCGGGGCGCTCTTCAGATTCGCCCTTGAGCTCAATCATAGAAAATTCCGCATTGTTTACAAGAAACACATCAAACTTCTTTCGTTCCCACTCATTTCCTTCACTTGGAAAGGGATATCCGAGTGATGGCAGCAGAGCCAATCCATTCAGATGAATGTTCAGATTGTCGTACATGATATCAGTGATACAAAACGGGACCGAGTTGTTCATTAGAAATCGAACATGGTTGTTCTCTATTGCAATCTTGTTATCTAGGGTCTCTCTCACCAGAGTTGCACCTAGTCCCATGACAGCAATATTCAATGTCTTTGATGCAACCAACAGACGTTCAGAGTCTTGATTCATGAAGACCCGTATCTTTACTGGAATCAGCCTCTCATCGCGTCTGGCATGTACCTCAATCGGAATTGTGGTCCGTTCATTGGATTCAAGACTATGGGACTGATTGGCATCTACTTCTACATGGTTTTCTGCGGTGAGTTCTACATCAAATGACACCCTATCAGGCAGGTTGTTCTGCAGACCCAGGTTTATCATCTTGCTCTGGCCAGGAGTCAAAGTTGCAAGTCGCGGTGGGCAAATTAGAGAGACCGTATCTCGAGGGATGACACCACTATGCATCACAATCTCTCTGTCATTAATTCTTAGACGCCATTCGACATAAGTGGAGACCTTCTCATCACTGACAACATCGCGATCGATCTGGGTGGTTTCGGGACTTATTCTGAGATTGAAGTCGAGCTTGACGGACTCGTTCTGCGAGATTGTACCATTGATTGATCTGTTAGACTCGAGTAGCATCTTGTCCGAGGGTGTTAGAGTCAGGGAGTAGTTGATACCACCCGAGGTGCCATTATTCAATGAGAACTCAAAAGTCAGTGGGCCTGTGCCAATAAAGCCAATGTGGTCTTCTGGGACAACTCTGGCAGAGATGACCTCGCCATCGAGTGTTATTGTGAATGCACATATCCCCTTTGCCTCTCTGTCAATAATGACTTCAAGAGCATCGCCGTTCTGACCTTGAAAATGGTACTTGTATATGCCGATCTTGCCCTCCTTGTTGTCATCGGGAGCTTGAGTGATCTCTCGCTTGAAACTGTCATACCAATAATAGCGGTCGAAGAAGTCCTTGAACATCTCACAGGAGATAATTCCGGGCATGTAGGACTCCATGAGAACGCGTGTATTGGGCACCCAGTTGAATCCGATTCTCTTGTAAAGAGGCATGGCCTTCAGGTTGCCGCCCCAAGTGTGAAGATCAAGGCGTCGAAATCCCAACCTAGCCGCTGTTTCAATGGACTCGATAAGGAGTGCCTTTCCATATCCCCTTCCCTGATATACAGGGTCAACTCCAAGAAGGCCAACATAAGCAGCCTCGGGATCAAGTTCACCCTGGGCAATATTGCAGTGCCCGACAATCAGGTCCTTATCATAGGCCACTAGGACTCTTATGTTCTGAAAATCCCTATATCGCTCCATGATCATCTCAGCTGTGTAGGGAGTGCCATGGGTGAACCCGCCGGGCCATGAGTCGCTGTCATCAAAGGAGTTGAAGCAGCGAGCAAGTCGCTCTGCATCCTCTGTGTTCAGCTCAAAGTCCCTGACCTTGCCTAGAGTATATTTATCACCCATAATACCAGACTCCCGAAAAGAGTGAGCGGTCTTTATATGATTTCGATAAAAGAGTTGTGTAAAAAGTAGGAAGGGGGAATCCGCATCCCCCTGTATGTTCTATGTTAAAGTGGCCGTGATACTTCCGACGTTTGTGGAGGCAGTGATTGTCACGGTGTCTTCTGCGACGGAGTAGTTGCTCGTCTGATAATGGTTGTCTGAAATCTCATTCCAGCCCACAGGAGTTATTGACACCGAACCTACTGATGAGGAGCCAGTGAAACTCCCTCCAACTGAGGGTGGAATACTGACCAATGCTGTGATGTCACCAGTGTTTGCCAGTAGTGAGAACACAGTAGATCCATGAATAACTACATCATTATTCAATACGAGAACAATGCTTCCCGTCTGCGTGGTCAGGGTCATGTCACCAATATGCGCCCCATTAGCCAGAGCCACATTGATCGTGCCTGTGTCTGTCGAGATAGAGAGTGTGTAATTAACACCAGTCCCAAGGGTCACATTGACCTCAGCCACATTATAGGTAAGGCCAATTGTGCCACTTGCAAGAGTGACACTGGGCTCGCCACATGATGCTATGGTTGAGTTATCCACCACAATCACTATTCTGTAGAGCAGGGATGCGTTATCAGTAAATATGACATTCACACTCCCAACATTGAGATTGATGTTCAACATCATTTGCCCTTGAGCTGACTCACTGCTCTCAAAGACATATGTGGTGTTAATGTCATGCGACCCAAACCAGCCCCATCCTGACTCGCCTGCGGCCAGAAGGCCCACTGCGATAGCACCCACTGCCATCACAGCCAAAATGCAAATCACAATTGTCGGATTTCTTCTATATTCACTCATTTGTTGATCCCACCTTCATGTTTTCGCAGAAAGACATGCCATGCCTTCTGCAACTTTTGATATTGTTCATCTTCATTCAGAATTAATCGTCTAACAATTCTCACAATGTCATTACGGACCGACTCCGGAAACCTCTCAAATGCTGAAACGTCTCTCATCGGAAGATTTGAACTGAGCTCATTCTCACGTTCTATCATTGGACGTAGAAGACTCATGGCGGTCTCAATCTCAGACTCGGGAATCTTAAGACCAAATACTGAGAGACCCCTTATTGCAGCCGTTAACCTGTTCTCAGCAAACTCGCGGAGGTCCTTATCATCCGCCTGCATCATCTCACTGATCCCGATACGAAACTCACGAGCCACTGCCCTGTAATATCGTTCTATGATCCCAGTTGGGGTCTTTCGCGTCCTGACTTGGATCACAAGTCTGGCTTTGCGAAGTTTTTCGATATGATGCAGTATTGTCCCAGGGTTCTTTCCAAGAGCATCAGCAAGTTGCTTCACTGTCATTGGTCCATGGATGAGATACTTGAAGACAATTGCAGACCGTGTAGGTTCCATTAGAACTTTGATCTGCGCAGGATCCGTAATCACCTGCAGGTCTTTCACTTGCTTGGTCATTCCTTATACACCACCCACCAACTGCAAATCTGAGTGCTCCTCGTGCGAGATGTCAGAATCTTCAAATTCGCCCTCGGCAGTCAACATCATGTAGAGTCTTGTTAATGCAATAGACAGAGCAGGCAATAGTATTATGGCGAACACGAAGATGATAATTGAAACGACTGCTCCCAAGGGTCCAAGATAATAGGCCATTGCTGGCATTCCAAGGTTCAAAGGAGACCCCAGCAAGAATAACATCACAACAAATGAGAGCCAAGTGGCAAACACTCTGTCAAAGTATGTTAGACTCAGTCGCACCGATTGCTTATATGCCTGCAGAACGGGAGCACCATCGATAATAGCGGGGAACATCATTGAGAGCATGCCACCACTGATCACAAACCAGATAAATGACATAGAAGTCAAAACACCAACAAATGCACCTGTCAGTGTGACTGTCTGAGTGATGACTATGGCAATATACCACATCACAAGAATAGGAATCATCACAGTGATGTGAAGTAACACTCCTCCTGCTGCGAGCGAGAGAAACTTGGTCCTATACCAGACAAAGATGCCGCTCACAGTTGTCCCATCGCTCTCAACAATCTCACGGCTCATTCCAAACAGAGCGCCGATTGCAACAAAGAATGCTGCTGCAAGCGGCATCATGAACAATGAGATCACTGTAAACAGTACTCCAGCTGAAGAGAGCACATTTCCTGTTGCAAAGAGGCTCCCAATATCCATAAAGAATTCCATGAGATTATGAAAGTCACCCAGCACCAGTGTAAGGATGGAGAGACTAATTGCCATGAATACTCCAACCAGTAATGCAGTCACAATTAGAACCCCGATCATTCCAAGAAGGAACGATATGAAGTTCTTGATTGCGAAACGGATGCTGATCTTCAGGTCATCAATCAATGATGAGAAACCAAACTCCTGTTCCATTTCTTACTCACCTCACATGACTGGAAGCTCTGCAGGCTCTGGCACATGAATGGACAGACCAGAGAACTCGTGATAGAGTCGGGTCGTTGCTATCAAGGCCATCGGATAGATCAATAGTATCCAGAGAATGATCGAGATGAATGACCATGCTGCCACTCCAATCAGAAGGAGATTGAAGTATTGGTACATGTGAAAACCAAACATGCCATTGAATGCAATCATCGGCAAGAGTGTGATGAGTGTAATGACAAAAATGGATGACAGCAGACCAAACACTCGATCAAAGCGGGAGATAGAGAGCTTGAAGGACTGGACGAATGCATCCTGAACTCCAGCCCCATTGACGATTGCAGGGAACACCATTGATGTCAGGCCGAATGTAATGAACACCCAGACAAAATTGAATACAGAATTGATCTGTGCTGCAAGTCCTATCAGAGGACCACCGTTGAGATAGACTGCAATCAGTCCGATGAGAATCATTGGAAACACAATGATCAGGCTGAGAATAATCCCAGCAGATGCGAATGACATGAAGTGGCTTCTAAACCATGAGAACACTGATTCGGCTTTTCCTTCGCCAGACTCCACCACATCTCGGGTCAGTCCAAACATTGACCCGAATGCCGTGAAGAATATCACTGAGAATGGAATGCTCATCACAAGTATTCCAGACCCTATCAATATGGGGTTCATATACGCCATTGTTGCAAGACCAAGCCAGAACTGCCCACCAGTCCAGAGGGTCAGAAGAACAAAGGGAATACCAATTATGAAGAGCATGACTGCTAAAAGGACAATCATGCCAAGATTCGCGAGAAAGAATGTTCCGATGTTCTCCTTGGCCACTCGAAAGCTGGACTTCAGATCGTCTAATATCGTACCAAAGTCAGTAGACATGTATTTCAACTCGTTTAATGTTTGACAAGTATCAAACATATCAGATGCATATAAATGTTTGGCAATCATCAAACGTCAAACAATCAGTGCAATAGCAAGGGGAATTTGAGGCAAAAAAGTTCACAACCAAAACCAAATATTAGCAAAATGGGGCAGAGATATCTGGTGCATTGAGGATGACCCTGCTTGAAGTCAGAGACCTCAGAGTTGAAGTGGCTGGGATACCCATCATTGGGGGCCTCGATCTTGGCTTTGATACTGGAAAGGCATACGCAATTCTTGGACCAAATGGCTCTGGAAAGTCGACCCTTGCCAAGACTATAATGGGACTCCCCGAATATGTTGTGAAGGGTGGCGATATTCAGTTTGAGGGGGAGTCAATCCTCAACAAGTCAATCACCGAGAGGGCAAAGATGGGGATTGCTTATGCATTTCAGACTCCACCAGCAATACCCGGGATAAGGCTTGAGGACTTCATCTGTAAAATATGCCCCGACTATGCTTGTAAGGGCGAGGATGATATGTTCATGACAAATGGATGCGTCTGTAAAGACACACTCTATGATGACTTTGAACGACTGGGAATAGCAAACCTCGCCAAACGCGACCTCAATGATGGTTTCTCTGGGGGAGAGCTGAAGAGGAGTGAGCTCTTTCAGGTCCTGTCAATGCGACCCAAAATCATGTTCCTTGACGAGCCCGATAGCGGGCTTGACTATGACTCATTGAAGATTGTGGGGAGAGAACTGAAGGCGATAAGAGATGAGGGGAGAACAACAATGGTCATCATCAGCCACCACCGATATATCCTCGAGTTTCTTGAGATTGACAAGTTGTTCATTTTGAAATCGGGGCGTTTGGTCTACACAGGCGACATGAGCGACATTCCAGTGCTCGAAGAGAAGGGCTACGAGAAGTTTCTTGAAGGAGTGCTCCCAGCATAGGAGGATCACACAATGACTTCAGACAATGAACGAAAGAAGCGGGCAAAGGAAGCATTGAACAAGCCTGCAAGGTATGGGTCGGATTTGGATCTGGAAGAGTTTGAGTATCCTGAGTCTGACATTGCAGAGCTGGAGTCGCTGGACGAGATATCATCAACCGAGAAACAACTGCTGGAGTCTGTGGGGATTGATCCCGAACAGAACAGGGCTGCGGGGGCATTCATTCAGCTGGACAATGAGGCATTTCTTGCAGATGTCATGATCAAACAAGAGGGTCTTGAGATCATGCCCCTCAGTCAAGCAAGGCAGAAGTATGATTGGGTTGAGAATTACTTATGGAATGCAGTACCCGTAGACACTGACAAGTTTACAGCAAGAAGCGAACTCGAGGTCTATGAGGGCTACTTCATCAGGGCGCTACCGGGCGTGAAGATAACAGCACCAGTTCAGAGCTGCCTGCTGTTGAAGAAGAGCAAGTCGGTTCAGAATGTGCATAATCTCATCATTGCAGAAGAAGGCTCAGAGATGCACATCATCACTGGATGCGCTGCGCCATCAAGTGTTGAGAGGTCTCTTCATCTAGGCATCTCAGAGTTCTATATCAAGAGGAATGCAAAGCTATCATTTACAATGGTCCACAACTGGAGTGAGAAGACTCTCATTCGACCGAGGTCAGCGGCCATTGTGGACGAGAACGGAATCTTTGTGTCCAACTATGTAATTCTCAGTCCACTAAGGTCGATTCAAACGTTCCCGAGGGTCAGACTTGTTGGACTTTATGCAAAGACTGAACTGAACTCTGTTGTCAATGGTGTTGGCGAGTCCGAGTACGACATCGGAGGTGCAGTAAGCCTTGAGGCTAGGAGGGCAACGGGCAAGGTGGTTTCCAGAAGCATCGCTACAGACAAGGCACACATCATTGCACGCGGAGATCTCGTGGGTCTCAATGAAGACACCAAGGCCAGACTTGAGTGCGATGGCCTTCTGCTCAGCAGTCAGGCTTCCATCAGGGCAATTCCGATGCTAGATGCCCGTGTTGAAGGGGCTGAACTCAGTCATGAGGCCACTGTTGGAAAAGTGGGGGCTGAACAGTTGAACTATCTGATGAGTAGGGGTCTCGGTAAGGAGGAGGCGACATCTCTGATAGTAAGCGGTTTCATGAAACTAGAGGTGCCAGACCTACCGCCGATACTCCAGAGATCCATTGAGGAGGCAATTGAACTCAGTCTTAAGGGTGGGATGTGAACATCAGGTGATAAGACAAGACCTTCATGTCCATTCTGAGTTCTCCGATGGATACGATACTATCGAAAGAATTGTCAAGAGGGCACATGAGATCAAATTAGATGTGATAGCAATTACGGATCATTTCTGGCCCTCACTTGGCAGTAAGGATGAACGCGGACTGATTGAACGGCGACGGGGCATAATAAATGAGATGAGAAACGAGTATGGATTGAGAATCCTTGATGGTGCAGAGGTCGACATAATGCCCGACGGGACTCTCGCACCCATCGAGGAAGGATATGATCAATTCGATATTATCATCGGGTCCGTTCATTTCTGTCTTGACTCAAATGAGTGGGCGAAAGCGGTCTCCAAAGCGGCCGAGTTGGGAATCATCGACATCTTGGGACATTTTGACGGATACCTCCAGTCATATAGTCCCACCTATGGTGAACTTGTGGCAAGATCCCTTGCAAAGAATAATGTGGCCATTGAATTGAGTTCGCGATATGAAGTGAAGCATCTTGATTTTATCGAGCTCGCCCGTGATCAGGGCTGCAAATTCACCATAGGATCTGACGCGCATTCAGCCAATGAGATAGGTCGCTTTCAGAGAGAGGTCGAGTTAGCACGAGTCATGGACCTTGATCTATGCGATTATCGTATGAAACTTTGACTTCAATCAATGGTAATGCAGTGATTTAGAAATCCAGAAGGCTTTTGACTATCATTGTAGTCATAAGGATAGCAGGAGATAAGAACAATGAGCGAGGAAAAGTTGCTGTTCCCTTCGGATGAGTGGATCAGTGCATACATGGAGAAACTCAATCAGAATGAGGCTTATGCTGATGCTGCCTCTTGGTGGGAAGGAGACTTCATCTTCGAGATCACTGCTGATGGAAAAGTCGTTAAAGAACCCATCAAGTTCTACCTTGATCTGTGGCATGGCAAGTGCAGGGAGGCTCATATGGCAAGACCAGACGAGACCGCAGAGTTCATTTATTCAGGACCATATGAGAATTGGAAACTGCTGTTTCAAGGCAAGATAGATCCCATAAAGGGGATCATGGCAAGAAAGTTCAAACTCACCGGGGATATGGGCAAGGTCATGCGTGCAACAAAGGCAGCTGCTGAACTTGTGAGAACCGCTGCAATGGTGCCCACTAGATTTCTTGATGACTAGCACATTTCAAAGCAGCCCGCTTATGAAAGAACAGTAATCAGCAAGGCCATTCTCTTCAAAGGCAGCGCGGAGTCAAAGCACATGATATGCATCACAATTCATATCGATATGAATCGAGCAATCATATCGCATATATACAAGTTCTGCAGTACATTAGTCTATAGTGAGTAAAATGGCTAAGATATTAAGAATAAACATGAACGATCTCAGTTACAAATGGGAGGAGGTACCATCAAAATGGGAGACCCTTGCGGGTCGTGCATTCACATCCACCATTGTGTCTGAAGAGGTTGATCCAAAGTGTCACCCTCTTCGAGAGAAGAATAAGATTGTAATTTCGCCGGGACTCCTCGCCGGTACTAAAGCACCCTCTTCGGGAAGGTTGAGTGTTGGGGCTAAATCTCCCCTTACTGAGGGGATCAAGGAGGCCAATGCTGGAGGACTGACTGCCACAAAATTAGGACGATTGGGAATTAGGGGAATCGTCATTGAAGGGATGCCCAAGGGCAACGATTGGTATAGTATCATCATTAGTAAGGACAAATGCGAGATCAAAGTGACGAACGAATATGCCGGACTAGGTCTTTATGACTTGACAACAAAGATATGGAAGGATTATCCGAACAAGCCAGGCATCATTGGCTGCGGTATTGCGGGACAGAGACTTTCCAAGGCTGCGGGAGTCTTCGGAAACAACATTGAGAACACGGATCCAGGGAGATACGCCGGTCGTGGAGGTCTGGGGGCAGTATTTGGATCAAAGCGTATTGTGACGATAATCACTGATGATTCAGAGGGAAAGGCACCAGAACCGAAGGATTCCGACAAATTCACTGAGTCGATTACCAAACTGAGAGAGGCGCTCAGAGCGCATCCTGTCACAGGAAAGCTCAAGGATGATAAGGGCAAGCCATTTGGAGGTCTTGCAAACTATGGAACCAACATTCTTCAGAACATCATTAACGAGGCAGGTGGACTTCCGACTAGAGGTTTCAAATCGGGGAGGTTTGAAGGTGCCGCGAAAATATCAGGTGAAGCAGTCCATGAGATTGTAGATAAGACCAGAGAGAAGTTTGGTGATTCTGCAGAGGGGAGGTATGGTCATGCATGTCATCCTGCATGTGTGATGAGATGTTCCAATGTTGTGCCATATGAAGACACTGGAAAGCACCATGTTGGCCCATTGGAATATGAGACTGCATGGGCCCTAGGAACCAATTTGGGGATTGACAAACTGCAAGATGTCGCAGAGTTGAACAGGCTCTGCAATGATCTCGGACTTGATACCATTGAAACAGGAAACACAATTGCAATGTTCATGGAAGCCGGAGTGATTGACTTTGGTGATGGGCAGGCAGCAATAGAACTCCTCAAGAAGGCATATGATGAGAAGAGCATTGAGGGTCGCCTAGTGTGCTCAGGCACAAAGAGCGCAGGCGAGGCATTGGGTGTCACAAGGATTCCAGTGGTCAAAGGGCAGGCGCTTCCAGCATATGATCCGAGACCCATACGAGGAATTGGAGTCACCTATGCAACATCGACAATGGGTGCAGATCACACCTCAGGCTATACTATAGCAGCAGAGATTCTGGGAGTTAAGGGAAAGGTCACAGATCCAAGGGCCCTTGACAAGGCGGAACTCTCTCGTGCATTTCAGTCAACAACTGCATATATCGACTCTAGTGGATACTGCCTCTTCATAGCATTCTGCATCCTAGATAATGATGACGGGTTTGCTGGAATGAAGGGCTCAGTGGACGCATTCTTGGGCAAAGACATTGATGTCACAGAGTACGGTCTGGCGGTCCTAAAGAAAGAACGCGAGTTCAATGCCAAGGCAGGCTTCACAAATGCCGATGACAGACTGCCAGAGTTCTTCTACACCGAACCACTGCCGCCCCATAATGTCACTTTTGATGTGACTGATGAGGAACTGGACATGGTCTACAAGGACCTGTGATAGAATGAGTTGACGAGTGATCGTTTGATCACTCTTTTTCTCTTTTTAACTAGATGACAACATTAATTCATTCAGTAAACAATAGATAGTTCATGTTAGAAGTACATCTCTATGGGTCCCTCAGGTCAATGGTCAAAGGCAGCAAGGCCAGTGAGGACACAATCCTGATGGTTGAGTTTGTCAAGGGTGAAACATTTGCCGAGTTCATTAGACGAATGGGACTCACTAGGGATGAACTAGGTGATTGCTTTATTGATGGCACACTGACAAGACCACAATCAGAGTTGAGAGAAGGTGCAAGAGTAGCACTGTTTCCGTTCAATATGGTTCTCCTATGTGGAGGACAACATCTCAAAGGCCATGGCTATACTCGTGATGATGTTGATGTTGACTACTACTGAGGTGAAAGTGTGAAGATCAGGGTCAAGCTCTATGCAACACTGAGAGCCCATGCCCCCAAAAACACCGATATTGGAGAGGAGTTCATCATAGATGTTGATGATAATTCCATCTCAGGGGTGCTGAAAAATCTTGGAATTGAGGAGGAACTTGCAAAGATAGTGATGGTCAATGGGACACGTGTAGTTAATTATGGCGCATCCCTTGAGGAGAATGACTTAGTCGTGGTATTTCCGCCTGTGGGGGGAGGCTAAATTTGTTCCTAAATTTGAATGAAATTATTACAACAAGCGTATTATTGTTTGGTTCCATATTTCGATTAAATATTTATGAAATATAATATGCCCCCTTTACTGCGACCATATGATTTTACTACACCTTTTCGAATCAGTTGTTTGATGATTTTTCGTACTTTATTGGCACTCCATCCAGTTATTTTTGAAAGCTGAGTTGCAGATAACTTGCTATTACGGACCATTAATGTTAGAAATATTACGCGTTCATTGGGATTTAAACGGTTCAGCAGCATATTTACCAATTCAGAACCTACCACGTGTCCTGTGTGTAGATTAATTTTAATGGATCTATTAAAGACTATCATTTCATCAAGCAATGTGAATAAAGGGGTGTCAGAAGTTTTACAATCCTTATTGTTCTTGGAATCTATTTCCTTATGTTGCATACTTGGAGGTGGACTGGATTCTTTTTCTCGTTGGTCTTTAGATGTACTTCTAGAAAGAATAGATGCAACATCAGAAGCAAGTCTTGTTTTCTCCAGTTCTTTTTCCAGTGCATGAATCCTTTCCTGAAGTGCTTTAATCTTGGATTCTTGGGTGCGTATTTCAGCTAATTCTTTCCTCTTTTCCTCAAGAATCTTCTCAAGCTTTTGTTTCATCAAAAGAGTTGTTGTTGAGGGTTTGACAGTTTTCACACCAGTTGGAGTTGTTCCTCCATGAGGGGTAATTCTTGAAGCCACAACAATTTGAAGTGGTTTATCATTAATCGTGGGCGCATAGAATAGGGCTTCTTGTGTTGATAGAGATGGGAGAATCTTGGTTAGATGAGCGTGTGGACTGAGATAATCAGCGACAGCACGCAAATCATGTGGTTGACTGAATCGCTTAAAGAACCTGAATTCAGCTTGACTTAATGCGGTTTTATCAATAACTGCAGGTCGTTGGCTTACAAGAGTGAATCCAAGGCCACGTTTACGACCCCTCTGACACAAGTCCAGAACTGCAATTTTACAAAGGGGATTGCCAGTTTGTGGCACCCATAAATCAGCCTCTTCAAGACAAACCCAAAACGGAATTCGTACTTTAGTTTCACGGGTAAATATGGATGTCAAAAACTTTTCTAGAAACTCATATTGCTGCCTTCGTCTCATATCGCTCAAATCAATAATAATCTCCAAACGTTCATCGATTGAAATTTGTGCTATTGTTTCTGCAATGGAGATATCTAATGGAACATCGCCATGTTCACCGCCTACTACAACAATGTTTGAGAAATTAGCTCTCAGAGTCCAATATTCCCCTTCGGGATCAATAATAGCAAATGGGATTTTCTCAAGTGCCATTTGCTCAGCAAGAACACCTGCTAGCCAGCTTTTTCCTGCCCCACGCATAGCAAGGATTGTAGTTCCTGATGTCGCAACATCTTTTGTTGAAAGCCTAATGTCATCACCATCTAATGATTTCCCTATCAACATATTTGTCAATTCCTTGCCAATGGCGGCTTCTTCTGAATGTATCTGTAGTCCCCACGAGTTCCTTTGCGTGACAAGATGTTCCGTTTTGTACAACTTTTAAGAGCATTTGATACTGTTGATTTATCGAAATGAAATCCCCTTTGCTGTAGTTTGGATATCACATCATTTAATGACCGAAGTTCAGAAAACCAACCCTGTAGAAATAGTTCTCCAATTAATTGACTTGCACTAGGAGCAGAAGGTTGAACTAATTCACTGACATGCTTTTTTGTTGAAACTTGTTTCATCAGACCTAGTAATGCATCTATGCAATCATAATGGGCGTGAATCTTATGGCCATCATTTGTTGTAATACTCAAAACGGATTCATCATCAGCAGTTGGTGATTGACAAATAAAGCACATTATATAATTCATTTTGGATCGCCACCATTTGATTTGTTATGAAGATACTTCGTTAGCATTCTTGACCCATCATCAGTGATGAAGTATTGATCCGTGTTATTCTCATTAACTAAGACTGCAAGAAAACCACCATCAACTAGGCGTTTCACTGGAACGGATGGGTTTGAATATTTCATTTTGTTTATTCGTAGCCAATCTTTCAAATCTTGCATTGATTTTGGATTGCCTTTATGAAGCTGGAAGTATATTAGAATGGGGATTTTTTGATTTGGAAATGATCGACGTAATAGTATCCATTTGTCTTCATACTTTTTAACAACTCCCTTCAATAGTTCTGAGCTATCACTTTCATTGTCAAATCCCATCAATTCTAGAAGAGCTTTCATTCCAAGAACGCAGAACTTGTGTGCTATTACTCGTTCATTTGTATCTAATATAGCTTCGATAAATGCCGAGTCAGACGATATTGCTTTGCCACAAATTAGACATTTTTTCTCAGAGATGTTCGTCAATCTGTCAGTCCTCCTGCTAATATGGATGAGAATTTGGTTTCAATAAACTCGATACCACGAGCAGTAAGATATACTCTATCTTCTTTTCTGAACGCTAATCGTGCCTTGATGGCATTTTTTAATGAGGTAGAGATATTATTCTTGGTAAACATAAATAGTGAATTTACAAGGTCATTAAAGTTCGTGTAATTGGGATATTGATAATAGAGTAAAAGAAGAATCGAGTCATGTGCGGATAGATCAGGTTCCAAGATTATAAGTTCACCTTCAATCTCCTCGACAAGGGGCATTTTCCTACTAACTAGTCCATTAATTGTATTCAGAATCAAATGGGGATCATCCATTGAATATACGCGTACTAATTCAGCTAGAATCCACTGAACCACTGAGAGTACTAATAGCGCATCCATATAATTTGGTGAAACAGAATTAACATGTACTGCATTTCTACGACTTCGAAGTTTGTAAATGGCTTTTGCTAAGCAGGGAATAACAATTCGTATAGATGATGGATGCTCATTTTCAGGTAGGTTTTTCAGTTCTTTTTCAATTACATTCAATGATGGCCTATCGATTGCAGGATTTGTTGTGAGATGAGAAAGGCAAATAAAGAGAGTTTCAACTATTCGACCTGCAAACATTAACATTGTTTCATACTTACGAAGATGAAATTGTTTTACAAGCTGTTCATAGTCCTCAATTAGGATGCT
>JAJRWI010000067.1 GCA_024276825.1 archaeon | reverse complement strand
GGTCCGCTTCGGTTCATTGAGAGTACTGGAGACTCCTCAGGCTCAACAGCAATGATTCGAACTTCTGGAAACTCCCTCTTCAAGACTGGAGCAACACCAGTGATTGTGCCACCAGTTCCGACACCTGCAATGAAATAGTCCAGCTTGTCTTCAACAGCCTCTATGATCTCTCTTGCAGTGGTTTCCCGATGAACTTGTGGGTTTGCTGGGTTCTCGAATTGTTGTGGCATGAAATAGGACTTAGGGTCTTGCGCAACGATTCTCTCAGCAACTTTCACAGCACCTGCCATTCCATCAGAGGCGGGACTAAGGACAAGGTCTGCACCCAAAGCAGTCAAAATACGTCGGCGTTCAATGCTCATTGTTTCGGGCATGACGAGAACAAGGGAGTACCCCTTTGCTGCCGCCACCATTGCCAGACCAATTCCAGTATTTCCACTTGTTGGCTCTATGATTGTCTTATCTGGCGTGAGAACACCCTCGCGTTCAGCGGCTTCAATCATCGATTTGGCGATTCTGTCTTTCACACTTGCCATTGGGTTGAATGACTCAAGCTTGACCAGAAGGTCATTTCCTGTTTCCTTGCCGATTCTTTGAAGTCGCACGATGGGCGTGTTTCCCACCAGTTCAATAATGGATTCATAGATTCTCTGTTTCATGTTGTTCATCTCCTTGATATGTGTCGACTCTTTTTTCTAAAGCATCAATCCGTTCCATTAGCTGATATAGCATCTTTCTAATTGGGTCAGGTAGATCACCATGACAGAGCTCCTTCATTGAAACAGGCTGATTATTTCGAGAAACCACTCTGCCGGGGACACCAACCACAACGGAGTCCGAGGGGATATCCTTTGTCACCACTGCGTTGGCACCAATCTTCACACGGTTTCCAATCTTGATGGGACCAAGAATCTTAGCACCTGCACCAATAATGACATCATCACCAATCGTTGGGTGACGTTTGCCTTTCTCCAGACTGGTGCCCCCTATAGTGACTCCTTGGTAAACGGTGACGTTGTTTCCAATTCTTGCAGTCTCGCCGATCACAACACCACCGCCATGATCGATGAAAAAGTCGGTTCCAATCTTTGCACCTGGATGTATCTCAATCTGCGTCAACGCACGATTGACATGAGAGAGAAATCGTGGGATATAGGGGATGGAAAGGCTGTGCAAGAAGTTCGCAATCCTGTGCAGCAGAATGGCCTGAACACCAGGATAGGATGTCAGCACCTCCATAATGTTGTTTGCTGCGGGATCTTTTGCAAATGCAGCAGCAATGTCCTTGGTGAAGAGTCCCACCATCTCTATGACATCTTCCACCATCTTGTCAATGTCAATACTGTCTCGATCTATCTTAGTAAGATTGACAAGACAACCTATGCAGCTCTCATGATCTTTCCCTGAGAACGGGCGCCCACAGACGGGGCATTCTTTTTCAGATGTCATCTGAACCAACCTTTTTTCTCATAAATGGAGGACTCGCTGATTATGTGGTCAGTGAATTACTTTTTATAATATGAACAACTTTGAGTTATAACCTAGTTTGCAATATTTGCCCATAATTGTTAATCATATCCAAGCAGAGTTCCCAGTCGCCATCACGATGGAGCACATGTCCAAAGTCACCATAGGATTCAATACACATGTAGTTCATATGTATTTGTGAAATATTGAGAGATAGGGACTCCAGATGAAAGAGAAGAGAGCAAGAACCAAGATAGTCTGTACCGTAGGCCCTGCTTCAAAGTCAAAGGATGTCCTGTCAGACATGATGGAAGCAGGAATGGATGTTGTACGAATCAATCTGTCTCATGAGGACCACAAGAGTGCCAAAGAGACATTCGAACTCATTCGCTCCATCGACGACACGATTCCCGTACTCTTCGATCTGCAGGGCCCAAAGATAAGAATTGGAGACCTCAAAGAACCAATTGAACTGAGTCCCGGAGATGAACTCGTCATCTCCATTGATGACTTCGTTGGCGATAACACAAGGGTGTCCATATCTCATAAGGAACTGCCGCAGGATGTGAGACCTGGCGATACAATTGCCATAAATGACGGCATCGTCCGCTTGAGGGTCAAGGAAGTCCGAAAGAACGAGGTGATAACTACTGTCACACATGGTGGACGAATTTCTAGTAGAAAAGGGGTGAATATTCCCGGAATAAAGATCTCTTGTAAAGTGCCCACCGAGGAAGACATCCGAGATGTGGAGTTTGTTGCAGGACTGGAGCCAGACTTCTTTGCACTATCGTTTGTGACTGAGAGGGATGATCTCGTCAGACTGAGGTATCTTATAGAGGCGAATGGCCTGAATGGGACTGGAATAATCAGCAAGATTGAACACAGGCTCGCAGTTGAACACTTTGACGAGATACTCATGGAGTCTGATGGGGTGATGATTGCACGTGGAGACCTTGGAATCGAGGTCCCTATAGAGGATGTTCCTATACTCCAGAGAAAACTGATTCACAGGGCAAACATCTGGGCCAAACCAGTGATTGTGGCCACACACATGCTTGAGTCCATGACTGAAGAAGCTGTTCCCACACGGGCAGAGGTCAGTGATGTTGCTCATGCAGTGCTCGATCGGACTGATGCCGTGATGCTCAGCGGAGAAACCGCAATTGGCCAAGACCCAGTTGGCGTTGTTGAAATGATGAGCAGAATCATAAGTAAGGCAGAGGGGGCCCTGCCTGCACAAGACCCCGCAGAGATCACCTCGCCTGACAAGAAGATTGTTGAGATAATAGGAAACCTCGTCTACAATGCCGTCTGTCTGATTCCCGACAAGATCGATGGCGTCATCACAGCGACCAGAAGTGGGTACACCGCAAGATGGATCTCCAAGTTCAGACCCGCAACCAGTATCTATGCAGTCACCCCAAGCATCAAGGTGCTCAGGAAACTCAGACTGTTGTGGGGAGTGGAGCCAGTTCAGTTCGAACATGACATTGATAATGTCGATGATCTCGTTCAGGAGTCTGTCCGCATCGTGCTGGAAAAGGGCACATCTCAATAGACAAAGACATAGTCTTCACATCAGGCGTGCGACATATTCCGGGTCGAACAAATGTCCTTGGAGTGTTTCACATTAGGGATGTTGTGTGAGTAGAAATAATCCATGATTTCAGTTGATTCTCATTAAGAGATATGGCCATTTGAACTCACTATAGTCGTCGGTTGGATATTTTAGACAGTATTCTAATTAGTGAACCTTACAGAACTTTACTGATTAAGCAACATCTCCAATTTAGCAGGTTATTATCTAAAAAGATGACTTGAATTACTGGAGTCTATTATCGGATGTGTGACTACCAATGTGATGCAAGATTTATCACATGATCCCCCTTTTAAAAAATGCTATGATTTGGAATAATAAAAAGAATGGTGAAAGCATAGGAATAACCAACATCGATGAATGTGGTCGAGTGATAATTCCAAAGGAATTGTGTGATAAAATGGGCCTAAAGCCGGGCGATAGTGTACATGTCATTGCAGACGATGACAGCATCATAATCAGAAAGGCTGTCACACTCGAGTGTTTCATTGAAGAACTACGGGGATGTATAACTGTAAAAGGAAATATGGATTCTCTTGAGTTAAAGGATATCTGGAGAACTAGTCCATGACTTTTGTTGATACAAATATCCGAGTTGTGCTTAGATGAGTAGAAGATTAGACAATCATATCCAATAAACTTCAGTCCTGTAGATTAATTATTTCCCAACCATTGATTCGTCTTATCAATAGACCATCTTTAACAAGTTTCATGAGCTTGTTTCTCATTGAGAGGAATATGCCATCATCTCTTATCACGATACCATCATAAAGTGCCTCCCAGATTATATATCTACGATTCTCTATTGCGCTTTCAAATTCTTGCGAGTTGACAACAAAAGGTTGAACTTTCCCTATTGAGAACGAATAGGCATTAAGAGTTCGCTCAAACCAATTGTTTCCCATTGAATCAGTCACAATTAGAACATCAATGTCACTCCGATAATTCCATCTGTTGGTTGCCGCAGAGCCAAAAACGACTATGGCCCGGACTGAATATGACTGCAATAGATTATCTACGAAATGGCTTAGTTTTGCCTGACTTTCTTCATTGATATATAATTGTACGTGCAAAATTAATCACCACTTTAGCATCCGAATTAGCCAACATACTCTGTTCTTTTGAGAATTTGCTTGCAGGTGCACCAGATGGAAATACATCAGGATATCGTGTAGCCACATAATATAGATTAAGGCGATGACAAGAGGACCTTACTTCCTCAGGAATTGATGTCTTTTCTTCAAGGCTTGATAGAAGGTCCAATAGATCATGTCCCCAGATTGGTAAACCAAACATTTCCAAAATGGCTTTTATCGCCTTTTCTGCTGCTTGTTGTGAAACAAAACAAGACCATGCAAAACTTCCAGTGTTTGTTAATTGTTTGGCAGTATAGAGGTCATATTCAGCTTGGGCCAACCAGTCTTTTGATCTATCCATAAGGCAACACACCAAATGATTCCATAATGCATGTGTTTCAGGATGGAGTTACGAGTCAATTCAAATAAGCTTATGCAAAAAGATGATACTCAAAATTGTCAATCATCTACGTTTTGACCAAACCACATACGAAGATAGGTTCTTGCAATTCGCCCCCATGTCATTTTCTTAGCAAACCGACAAGATCTCTCACTAATTCGTTTGTATAGAGTTGGATTATTTATGAGTCTGACCAGTTCATCAGCAACTCCCTCAGGCGAGGTCTGAATTGAGATAGGCCCACTAATCTCACGGACCCCCACGTAGTATTGGTGCTTTAGACTGCTCCTTGCAATACATATCACCGGGATGCCAAAAGAGAATGCCTCCAAGATTGAGAGGTAACCCGCAGCCACGCAAAATGAGTGGTCAGCCATGATAGTAGTAGGGTCCTCAACAAATCCCAGAAAATCAACATTCAATTGCAATGTATGTGCGATCTCTTCAAGCTGATATCTCAGGGTGCCATCGCCAACAACAGTCATCTTGAGCTCAATCCCTCTCTGTTTTAGAATGGCGAGAGCGTTAATGTATTCAGTTATGCCTGTGTCGGGCTCAAGACGTCCAATGTATATGATATCGCCACCCTTGTTTTGAGAGAGACGCTGAGGCTGAACAGCACCTATGGTGATCACATCACATTCAATCTGGTATATCTTCTTGATGAATGAACCAACACAGATAGAGCGCTTTACCAGGCGCCTTGCAATTCGTCTGAGAATCTTGAAAAAGAACGGCACTGGATCACGTTCAAAGCCATGAAATGTGCCAAATGTCGGGATTCTGCAGTGAAGCAGACGCAACGGCAAGTACCACAATAGAGTTGGAATTGTACCATGAAGGTGGACCACATCAAAGTCTTTGAGAGTTGATCTATTCTTCAAGAACCAGATATACGCAAGAGGACTCTTGTCCCAACCATAGGGCATTCTGATAACACGGATTCTGCCCACATATTCACTTGATGGCAAGAAGGCTTCGTGAGTTGTCGTCACTATTGTGATATGATAGCCCCAATCACTGAGGATCGAGCAGACATTCATCAGATGCTTTTCAATCCCACCGATTGCGGGATAGAATCGCGGCGCTACCATAAGAATTCTGGATTTCACCTTCAATTTCACGACTCTCACTTACAGCACACTATGTTCGCCATCTAGGGCTGGTGTTCATTGAACTTAAGACTTGTTTTTCCCTATGTCAACATAAGCAGAACAGATCTAGCGGAGGTTGCCATGATGACAGAGGTATGCCTGGGAGTCATCGATGCAGTTTAGGAGAATCACCTGCAATAGAGATAGATTGAAATTGAATTTACACTTCAGGTTGATGACCACAATGAGTCTAAGAGATGTTCAAGTACTGGTGACGGGTGGGGCGGGCTTCATCGGTTCAAACCTTGTTGATCGCCTGATGGAAGAGGGCGCTTTTGTCAGAGTGATTGACAATTTCAGTTCAGGTATGAGATACAATATTCAGCAATGGATTGGTAATGAGAGGTTTCAACTAATTGAGGGAGATATTAGAGATCAAGCTCTAGTCAATAATGCAGTCTGTGGAGTCAGCCTTGTATTTCATCAGGCCGCGATTGTGAGTGTTCCGCTTTCAGTTGAAGACCCCAGACTGGTGACTGATGTCAATGTGATGGGCACACTCAATCTGCTTGACGCTAGTCGAAGAGCAGGCGTAGAGAGAATAGTTGTGACATCAAGTGCAGCAGTCTATGGTGATCAGGAGAAAATGCCAATCAGTGAGACTGCAGAAACGAAGCCTCTCTCACCTTACGGTGCCTCAAAACTTGCTGCTGAGGAGATGGCACTATCATTCAATAGGACCTATGGACTATCAACCACCATCTTGAGACCTTTCAATATTTACGGGCCCAGACAGAGGGGGTCTGCGTATGCTGGCGTGATCACAGTATTTCTGCAAAGTGCATTTTCCAACAGACCTTTGATCATTGAAGGTGATGGCAAGCAGACCAGGGACTTTGTCTTTGTGGATGATGTTGTAGAATGCAATATTCGCGCAGCCCGAATTACCAAAGCAGATGGGCGAGTCTATAACATCGGCAGTGGAAACAGAATCGCGATTGAAGAACTTGCCAGACTGATCATCGAGGTGACCGCATCGCAATCAGATATTGTTCATGGGAGCCCGCGAGAAGGTGATATTAGAGATAGTCAGGCATCAATTGAGAGAGCAAGTAGCGAGCTTGATTATAGACCAAGAGTGTCGATGAGAGAGGGCCTGAGAAAAACTGCAGAATGGATCAGAAACAACATTGACTAACCGTTCATAAGAGCATCATACGCCTTCTTGATGTTAGATCTGTTTTCCTCCCATGTATGTGGAGTGGGCCGTGGTGCCTCGCCATCAAGTCCTGCGAGAATGGCCCGAGAGTATGACTCGACTGTTGTGTCTGCAGAGATGTAGTCATCGCCAGGTAGATAGCCTGCCGCAACAATTGGCTTTTCAAACAGGGCATATTCGGAGAGCTTTAGGCTGTCGTGAATATTATACCATTTAACGGGAAACCCTGGAGTGCGTTGTGATAGACATAGATCAGCAGCAGCAATCCACTTTGGCACATCTTTATGTTCCACAGTACCTGGAAAGATCATCCCTCTCTGCTCTAGTTGCTTATACTGCGACTCACTAAAACCCAATTGAGCTATTGGACCGATGACATAGAGCAGTGCATCAGGCCGTTTTTTCCAGACCTCAATCCAAGACTTCAGCAAGAGGTCAATTCCGTATATCTCACGAAGCCGTGCACCTCCCACAAACAAGGCAATCTCTCTGTTTTGAGGCAACCCCAACTGAAGTCGGGCCTCTTCCCTGCTCAAATCAATGTGAAAGTCCTTTGGTGGATAGTTTGGAATGATATAATAATCATCAAGACGGGCATACTCGGCAGCATGACTCAGCATCTCCCAGTTTGGTGAGATGATCACCTTTGCAGATCTCAGGCTGTCAGGGAGGAGTGCACGTGCAATGGATGCCAATGAACCAAGACCCAGCCACTGCATCTCTTCAACAATTGGGACATGGTAGTCATGAAGATACTCACGCCCTTTCACAAATGGATGAATAAAGACATCAATCCCATCAAGGTGAACTTTCGTCTTTCTTTGCAATGATGCGATTCCAAGATAGAACATGTTTGAGGCAGAGTCCATACTCAGAGAGAGCCTCTTTCCACGCTTGACAACGGATTGTGGTGCAAGCACTCTGTACTCTTCTTTGAGGTCCTTGGTGAGATATCGGCATCGTTGATGGTGTATGTTGTGCGATAGAAAAAGAAGCTCGGAATCAGTCATTGCATCATACACTCTTCTGAAACTGGATAAATGTACCTCATTAAACAGCTAGATAAAATATGCCATTTTCCTCTTAGTTCAGAATTTCATAAGATTCATACTTTTAAGTCATTGCCAGTAATACTTAAGGTGAGGCTGCAACCATCAGTCTTGGAGTGAGTGATCCTTGAAGCGTGTACTTGTAACGGGTGGCGCAGGATTCATTGGCAGTCATCTTGTTGATAGACTGACAGAAGACCATGAGGTCGTTGTACTTGACAATCTCTCAAGTGGAAGCCTTGAGAACTTGCGATCACATATTGGGAGAGATAACTTCACTCTAGTGGAGGGGTCAGTCACGGATAAAGAGAGCATTCATAGAGCCATTGATGGAGTTTCGATTGTATATCACTTTGCTGCGCAACCCGATGTTAAAGTCAGTGTCAGTGATCCAATGCTGGATTTCGAGGTCAATGTGGTTGGCAGTATCCTTATCCTGGAAGCAATGCGGGTGAATGACATTTCGGATATTGTGTTTGCCTCCTCAGGTGGAACCGTCTATGGTGAACCAGAGACCTTTCCAACACCAGAGAACACTCCACTGTATCCTATCAGTAATTACGGTGCCTCCAAGTGCGCTGTCGAGATGTATCTGTCTTCATACTCTTCACTCTATGAGTTTCGTGCTGTCAGCCTGAGACTTGCAAACATCTTTGGACCACGCCTGACTCGTGGGGTCATCTATGACTTCTATCGTAAACTAAAACAAGATCCAAAAAGACTTGAAATTCTGGGAAATGGAAGGCAGAAAAAGGCCTACATGTACATCACTGACACAATTGATGCAATCATGTTGCTATCTTCAAATATGGCAGTGGGCCATAGACCAATCAATATAAGTTCTGGAGAATGCCTTGAAGTAAATCGAATTGCTAGAATTGTCATTGATGCTTTGGGTCTTTCAAATAAAGAATCTCTTCGTTTTGCCAATGGTAACAATAGGGATGGGTTCGTGTATTTCGGCTCCCAAATTACAAAGCCTGGATAATCTCAGCGCATATG
>JAJRWI010000066.1 GCA_024276825.1 archaeon | reverse complement strand
CCTGCAAGACCAGCTAGAACTTTTCATGAGGCCTTGCAGTCATTCTGGTTCATCCATCTATTGGTCCAGACTGAGTCTAATGGACATTCAATATCCACGGGCCGATTTGATCAGTACATGTATCCCTACTACCTGCATGACCGTCAAAGTGGCATTATTACTCCCGAAAGGGCCATGGAATTGCTTGAGATGTTATGGATAAAGTTCACATCTCTCATTAAACTTCGCAATGAATACTATAGTATCGCTTTTGCAGGACATCCGATGTTTCAAAACCTCACAATCGGTGGGCAGACTGCAGATGGCAATGATGCATGCAATGAACTAACTGAACTTATTATTAGGACGACGGGAAATATTCATCTCACGCAGCCAACTATATCATTCAGATGGCACAAGAAGACGCCTAAGGCCATGAAGCATCTTGTTGTAGAATTGATTTCCAAGGGTCTTGGAATGCCAGGCCTATTTAACGATGAGATAATTATCCCATTAATGCTGGACAAAGGTACTAATCCTCATGAGGCCTTTAATTATTCAATTCTTGGATGTGTCGAGCCCATAATTGAAGGAAAGTCTGACCCACGCCCAAACATTGGTTATGTAAACCTTCCAAGAATTCTCGAAATCACTCTGAATAACGGACGGGACCCCACTACTGGCGAACTGGTAGGCAAAGAAACTGGAAACCCTCGCAATTTCAAATCATTTGATGAGCTTTTTATGGCCTTTAAGGAACAGATTGACTATACCATTGAACTACTGGTTCGCGCAGATAGAGTAGCTGCAAAAGTGCTTGAAGAGCACAAGCCCACACCATTTATTTCATCACTGCTTCAAGGATGTATCGAATCTGGAAAAACAATGCAGGCTGGGGGTGCAATCTATAATTCTGGCGGTATCATGGGAGTGGGAATTGCAATTGCCACAGACTCATTGGAGATGCTTAGAAAGCATGTCTTTAATCTTAAGACCATTAGCATGGACCAGATATTGCAAATTCTAAAACAGAATTTTGAGGGCCATGAGGAACTGCGATCAATGCTTGAGAATGACCCGTCTAAATATGGAAATGATATTGAACATGTAGATCTTCTTGCTCGCGAGATTGGGCAGACATTTTGTAATTCGATTCAAAGCAGACAGACCACCAGAAATGGCCCCTATCATGGAGCCCTTTTTTCAGTATCAATGTATATTCCGCAGGGTGAAGTTGTCGATGCGACACCAGACGGACGCAAGGCTAGCCATATCATCTCTGATGGTGTTTCGCCCGCTCAGAACCGCGATAAAAATGGACCAACAGCCGCCATGAAGTCTGTTGCCCGCTTGGATCATAGAAAATGTTTTAATGGAACCCTGTACAACATGAAATTCACGCCAAGTTTCTTTGCCACTCACGAAAGTAGATTGAAGTTCATCAGTCTTATTGATAGTTATTTCAATATGGGCGGGCTCCATTTGCAATTCAATGTGGTGGATCGACAAACCCTCGAAGAGGCAAAAGTCAAGCCTGAGCTTTACAGGAATCTCATAGTTCGTGTGGCAGGTTATAGTGCCTACTTCATTGAATTAGACCCATTTGTTCAAAATGAGATTATCTCGAGGACAGAGTTTTCAGTTTAATAATGGCCAAAGAAGTTAATCGATAGGTTTAACAATTCCATTTGAGCTATTTAAGTCGATTATAATGAACTATGATGTTGTCACTTTTGGAGAAGTCATGTTGCGTCTCTCACCGCCTAATTTCAAAAGAATAGAGCAGACTACGAGTTTCGATGCTAATGCGGGCGGTGCAGAAATGAATGTGGCTGTAGCATGTGCTAGGTTGGGATTGAAGTCTGCATATGTTACTAAACTTGGCGACAACTCAATTGGACATTTTATTCGAAACCAAGCCAGACTTCATGGAGTAGATACATCCCATATTATCTGGGATCCGGATAATCGTGTAGGAGTTTATTTTGTGGAATTCGGGGCTGCTCCAAGAACTAACAGGGTCATTTACGACAGAAAGAACTCGGCAATAAGTAAGATAAAGCCTGGAGAAGTTCCATGGGCAGAGATCCTCAATGGGACGAAGATCTTTCATACAAGTGGTATTACTCCTGCTTTAAGTACATCCTGCGCAGATGCTACAGTTGAGGCACTAAAGATTGCAAAGGAGCAAGGATGTAAGGTTTCTTATGATGTTAATTACAGGGGAAAACTCTGGACACCTAGTCAGGCAAACAAGTTCACTGAGCCGGCATCCGAATTCATTGATATTTTGATAACAACAGAGGAGGACACCAAGGTTGTCTATGGGATTGAGGGCGAGAATTACGAAGCGGTTGCTCAGAAACTCATAGACAAGTTTGGATTTGAGATTGTGGTCATCACCCTGAGAGAAACTCCCAGTGTGCTGAGAAACAGATGGTCTGTTTTTGCTTACTCAGATGGCAAGGTCTATAGAAGCCCTGTTTATGATATAGAAGTAATAGATCGACTTGGCGGGGGAGACTCTTGCAGTGCAGGATTCATCTATGGTCGGTTGAAGTTTAATGATATTCAGAAAGCTGTGGAGTTTGGTGCTGCCTTTTCTGCACTCAAGCATTCTGTGCCTGGAGACCTCGCTTATGTCTATAAGGAAGAAGTAGAGAAACTCATTAAGGGTAGAGAACGTGGTCTGAGAATTGAGAGATAGGAGGTCTGTAAATGTGGGACAAGCATTCGGCAATGAAATTAATCGAGGAAACAAAACTCATTCCAATCATTCGAGTTGAGTCAAGCAAAGTGGCAACTCAAGTTGCAGAGGCATTTCTCAAAGGCGGAGTGAACATCATCGAGGTGACATTCAGTGTGCCTGGCGCTATCGATGTTGTGCGCGATCTTGCTGATCGATTTGGCGATAAGGTGCTAATCGGAACTGGCACAGTATTAGACTCCGAAACCGCAGTTCAGTCAATTCGTGCGGGGAGCAATTTCATAGTGAGCCCCATCTACTCCAGATCTCTCATTAAGGCAGCAAGAAGATATGCTAAACCCTGTTTTCCAGGTGCTGCAACTCCAACGGAGATCTTCGAAGCCTATTCAATGGGTGCTGATGCAGTGAAAGTATTCCCGTGTGGAAACCTAGGTGGAGCATCATATATCAAGGCCATAAGAGCACCACTTCCCCACATCCCTCTGATCCCAACAGGAGGCGTTAATCTTGAAACCGCAGGTCCCTTGCTAGATGCAGGGGCATTTGCACTTGGAGTTGGCAGCGCAATAACCGATAAGAAAGCCGTTGCAGAGGGTCGATTCGAAGTTATTGAAGAGAATGTCAGAAAGTTTCTTGATATTATTAAGAAGAAGAAAAAATAGGGCATTTTTACAAGTGCATTTAGTATGCCGTTTTGAAATTCCTTCAGGAATATCATATTGAAGAAGAATGCAAGTCAATATTGCCATTTGTTGATATTAGCCAGTATCCTTCTTTTTCTTTCTCAGCAGATATCTAACAATTCTAGAACTAACAATCTTCAAATAACAAGTATGTATGAACATTACAATTCTTGATGATAGAAATTGCCAATAGCAAGCATTATTTCAATATTCGTTTGAAATCTCTCTGTCATACAGACACACAAAAAGGAAATAGTCATAACACAAATAACGATTTCAAATTGGGGATGAGAAACCTGAGTCCAAAGAGTCGCACTAGAGATGTAGTGTTCGTTGAGAAGGTGTGCGACCTTAGTAGGCGTGGTGATGTTGACGGCATAATAGAACTAATGCATCAATATTTCGTGGATAAGAAGGCATCTCCGTGGCATCGAATAATAGCTATAATCAGTAGGAAGTGGGAACCTAATGATAAAGACCTTCCTGAAATAATGATACTTGTTAGAGATGCCGTATTTTCTGCTCTTGGTATATTATCTTTGAGCCTCGCATTGGAGGAATCAACTACGGACATCCTTGAGATATTCTGCAAGGCAAAGTCTTGGAAAGAAGGACGAATGAAAGTAAGATCATACTGTTCCGAAAAAGTACTGAAAATGATTAAAAACAAGCAGACTAAATATCTTGATCCTGATTCTCTCTCACGCGATGGCTTTTCATTTTTGACTCCTGAACTTCTTGATGCTGAATTGATGCAGTTTAAGAAAGCAAAACCCAAGATAAAAAATGGTAAGCTTCTCTTGGGGCCCCTTAGAAACACACGATTTGGCAGAGAACTTCTAAGTGAACTGGAAATCTCTGATATTTCAATCGATGAAAATGACCCCTACAAAGAAGAAATATTGGAGGCCTATGAGAGTCGTCTTGTGGAGTTAGAGCTTAAGGAGCATGAGATTATTCCAGAACACACTGTGCAATTGACACTAAATGGTTCTCCCGCAAATGATGATGAGTTGGAGATTGGGGAGAAACAGTCTAAATCGAGAGAGCTTATGGAGCAGGAGTCGCTAGAAGCTTTTGTTGCTGCTGATAAAGAAACTCCAAAGAAAACAAAGAAAGCCAGCAAGCCCAAACCCAAGAAACGTTCAAAGAAAAAACGGGGGGATAAGAATTAATGTCTTCTCAAAAGATGGAGAATTTGATTGAGATCGAGAGGAAGCAGCTAAATAACCTGAGAGGTATTATGTGGAATCTTAGTTCGCCTGATAGGGGTCAGATGTACGGTGCCGCATCCAAGATGACTAATATCATACCCGCACGACCCCTCCTTCCAATTACCATGACCCTATTAAAGACACAAGATAAATTCCTTCGAAAGCTAGTCTTTCGTACAGCTGGAAGAAACATGATCACATCCTATCTTGAAGAGTTTTTCAGCCTGCTGAATACAATAAACCCTGCGGAGAGGGAGCAGGTGCTTCAAGCGATTGAAGAGGGCTTTATTGAAGAGGGAGCACCTTTGACTCCCAACGCTCAGAAGAAGTGGATTTCAGCATTGGAAAAACTAGGTGTTGAACATCAACCCACAGTATTTGGAATATTCGCAAGCCTTGGAGCCCCAGGTGTTAGAAAGGTAAAGAAGATTATTCGAGACCATGTTGAAACTATTTCTATAGGATCAATACCAAAATTGAATGCTTTTGATGAGAAGACCAAGAATGCAATAATCAAACTTCTCTGCCAGAAGGCATCTGCGCGTAAGCCAGAACTGGTTGGCTACATCAGCGAGATAGTGGACAGGAAGTCATTGAAGTACCTAGTCCCGTTTCTGAAACAAGGCTCTTGGCAAGACAGGGCAGAAGTAGCAAAGGCAATAGGTAGAGTTGGAATAACAAGTGTGCGTGGACTTGTTATGGACATAATTGCGGATCCAAACTGGCGAGTCAAACAAGCAATGCTAGAGAACCTAAATATTGCAGAATCCAAGTTCTCGGCTCTTCTCAACATTCTTAGTTATCTTGTTGTCGATTCGCACACTCGTATCAGAAGCCTTGCAGAACGATGTCTGCTTCAAATGGGTTCAATCACATGCAAGGACTCGAATCTTGAGGTTCAAAGAGTTAAGCTTGAAAAGAAATTTAGAAAGCAACTGCTTCACGCCGCATCTAATTACAAAGATATAGACTCAACATGGCTTGGAATCGAACCAGAGGATCTTGGTCCCATTCCGGTGTTGTCAGAGTCCGATAATGAAACTGAGGGTGTTTCCCTATCAGACCTTGCACCACCTGCCGAAGAAGAGGCACCATCTGAGGAACAGGACTTGCTCTCTGCTCTACTTGCAGCAAAGAACGCAGTCATTGCATCTGAAGAAAAACTCGAAATAGCCCCCACTGACCTTATAATAAGGACTTTGCGTGAGATTGCCCCTAATAATGAACCAATACCTCTTAAACAACTGAAAACCGAGGCGATAAAGAGGGGCCTTTCCAAGGGAGAATTTGACAAGGCACTTCTCAAGCTGGAACGGGAAGGGTTCATATACCGTCCAAAGGAAGACACAATTCGAAGCACTGACTTTGAGATATGATTTCACATTAAGGAAGCAACCTATATTTGACTCAACATTATCATATTTGTGGTTATTACTATGAGTGAGACCAAAGCAATCACAAATGCTTTCATCGTGACTGGTGAAGCCTCTGGTAGGATAATTGAGAAGGGACATATTGTCTTTGAGGGTTCAAGAATAAAAAGCGTTGCAGCAGGAAACCCAAAGGGGGATATTGATGTTGAATTTGATGCATCGGGCAAGGTGGCCATACCTGGTCTCATCACAGCTCACACCCATCTCTATGGAATTTTGCTAAGAGGTGCATCGTTAAACATTGACTTACCTACTGATTTCGCACAAGTGCTGCAACGAGTATGGTGGCCTGTTGATGAAGCGCTTACTCTTGAGGATGCTTATGCAAGTGCATTGGCCGCATCGGCAGATATGCTCAGAAATGGCTCTACATTCTTTGCAGACACCTATTCAGGTCCCAATTCGATCGAGTCAAGCCTCGATATGATTGCAAAAGCGACCGAGGAGATTGGAATACGCTCAATGTTGGCGTTTGAGGCAACTGAACGGCACACTAAGGAAGAGGGACAACGTGGCCTGAGTGAAAATGTTAGGTTCGCCAAGAAGATCAAAGGAAATGAATTAACATCATTGATGATGAGTATTCATGCCTCCTTTACAGTTTCAGATGATCTTATTCAACAGGCTGCTAAAATGGCAAGGAACATTGACATACCTCTTACTATTCATACCTCGGAAGGCCTCGTGGACTTGTATCATAATCTTGAAAGATATGGAGAGCGAACAATTGAACGCCTTAATAGGCTGGAAGCGCTTGGCCCAAAGACAGTTCTGGCTCATTGCGTGCATATTAATAATCATGAGATAGAGTTGATTTCAAAAAGTAAGACATCTGTTGCTCACAATCCTATGAGCAACATGCTGAATGCAGTGGGCATATCTCCTGTCATTGATATGTTGAATGAAGGAATAACAATCGGTCTTGGAAATGATGGTTGGATCTTTGATCCATTCGAAAACATGCGTTGTGCATACACTATTCATCGCCTTGCATCAGGCAACCCAAGTATAATTGGACCTGATCAGATCTTCAGAATGGCAACTCTTGATGGCGCTCGTTGTTATGGGTTGGAAAATAAAATTGGTTCATTAGAGGCAGGAAAGCTTGCAGATATTGTAATACTTGACTGTTCACGAGTTCCCACGCCCATAACATGCAGTTCAATTATTGGTCATATCATCAGTACCTTCAACGGGCGTGACGTTTCTGATGTGTTTGTTAATGGTGAACTTGTTGTAAAGAATCGCGAGATCGTAAGGGTACCCGACAATAAAATACGAGAGGTGTCGCAAGAGTCTGCAGCCCGATTATGGAAGCGGCTCTAAAAAGAAAGAGTGGGGGCACTTTGCCCCACAATTTACCTCTTGCGTGCCACAAGACAGTAGACTGCACCTACAACGACAACACCTGCTCCAATCAGAAGTATGTTGTCTTGAATAAGACCAAGTATGTTAGTTGAAGGCAGTCCCAATCTCACTGCACTGTACTCGCCCACTATTGTGGTGCCATTATAGAAAGATACAAAGTAATGTGCTAGAAATCCGTCTTCCTTCAGATAGTCAACAGAAATCTCTGCTCTACCACTTGGAAGGTTGAATTCATTCGTGAATCCCCAATATAACGAGCTGTCAGTGGATTCATGATCTAGGATATCATTTACAAATTCAGACAGCAATGAGTAGTTGCCAATAGGCACTGCAATTTTTTCTACAAATAGTAGGTATAACACATTCATTCCCATTGAAGTGCCATTTTTCCAATATCCATCAAAGTTAATGAAAGGAATATCATTCCAAGCGCTCATTACATTAGGGATTAATGGAATAGTTTTTACTATCAAATAAAACTCTTCGCTGACTGAAACATTTTCACTGTTAGCTGTTAGTGTGAAGTTGAATTGATCATCTTCTTTAAAGCCCCATTCAAAACCTTGTGAGGTTGCTGCAATTACGGGAGTCGTCATGATGAATCCAACGGTTGCTAAAACAAATAGAATTCTTATGGCGTGTTTCATTTCTTGTAACTCCAAGCCAATTATGGCGCAGATAGAAATAATGTTGAGTCCTTAAAAAGTGCTTCTATTAAAAGCAGGAGTCTAAAGATTTCAAATTTCACCAATGACTAATGTTTTGAATGAAACATCTTGGATTTTAGATAGGTGGTTTTGCTGGACATCAAACTATATTACAATGACAAAATCTTTGATGCACATACTCATATCATCGGTGAAGAACTTATTGGCCTTTTCGTCAAGGCCGCAGAAAAGTTCAACATAACAAGAACCCTTGCCATAATTCATGATCATTCGGACCTGATATATGCGAAACAACATTATCCAAACAGGTTTGTCTTTGCAAAATATTTCTCTGGCGCAATGGTGCTCACAGCCAATCCAGATGATGTGGTTAGAGAGGTTAACATTCTAAGAGAACAGGGCTACAGTGCTGCAAAGACTCACTTTGCTCCATTTTGGATACACAGGATATCCGAAGTTCCAGATGAACATCAGATCGACTGCACACGATTCGATTACTTCTTCAATGCTGTGGGTGATATCGATGTGCCAATCATCATTCATGTTTCGGATCCCGACACTTACTACGCCACAAGATATACCGATAAATGTCTTTATGGAACGAAAGAACAACATATTCAGCAATTTAGCAGACGACTAGAGAGAAATCCTGATTTACGCGTCCAAGCCGCCCACTTTGCAGCTCAGCCAGAGATTCACCGATTAGACAACCTTGCTAAAATGCTCAAGCAACATAAGAACCTATATATCGACACCAGTTCGGCCAGATGGATGGCAAGAGAGCTCGGAAAGGATAGTAAGAAAGCTAGAGAGTTTTTCATCAAGTTTGAAGACAGGATTCTTTTTGCAACAGATTGTGTTACTAGAACTAGTGAAGTGAACTATTACGAAGGAAGATATTTCACCCTTAGGACCCTTCTTGAAACTGACATTGAAAACTATCCATTACCCTTTGAAGATCAAGACACAGCCGCAATAGGAGGTACATTCATCAATGGTCTTAATCTTCCTGAATCAGTTCTAGAAAAAATATACTGGAACAATGGCGCTAAACTATATCAGTTAGAATAAGAAACACTCAATTGATGGTCAGCTGTAATTCCTTCTTCTGACATTTAATTGCCTGCAAGGTCACTACATCAATGATTCTTTGTTTTTTCAAATTCACCGGTGGCACAAAATCAAGAGATAAGAAAAGTAAAGCATAGGCCTAGTTCAGTCAGATCAAAAAAGGCACTTAGCTGATTGAGGTCAATCTCACGAATGCTTTGTATTCATAGATCGACAATCAGATATTCGCTGGTATGGTTATTGTCCTTTCTACTAATTCATTGTCCCATTTCACTCTGGGTTTGAAACATGTGAATGAAACATCAATCAGTTCCGTGGCACTCATTTTTTGTCAGTTCGTTTAGTTCTCTTTTTTGACTTCTTCTTTGCTATCTTAAAGAATGATGTTATTGGTTCATAACCCACGGACCTCAACTTCCATTTGATAGGACTTGTTGGTATACTTTCTACAATCTCTTCCTTTTGCATGTTGTTTAGGTGATAGAGGATTGTACTCTCGGAAACCTCAACAATCTCAGCCAATTGTTTTACTGTCAATTCACCCTTACTAATTAATGATTCAATAATCTTTGTTCTAGTCCTTAAGCCAGGCTTGACATTTTTAATCCATAACAAATATGCCAGTCTGCTAATTGTCAGTTTAATCAGCCCTAAGTCAAACTTTCAAGAGCTGGGTAGGTTTTCTCTGCCAACAAGATCTTTGAATGCTGAAGGCTCATGACCCTCTGCGATTGGTCTAATGCGGTAATCTGGATATGAATGACTTAACTTAGCAATCACTCTTGTTCCCATCAGCTTTTCAAAGAGAGAAGATTTTTTCCCACGCCACAGATAGATCACTTTTTCTTCATGATCAATTACGACCAATGTGCGCGTTGAGTCGATGAATGAAGTATCTACTTTTGTAATCTTTGACTTGGAATCAATAGCAAAGATTTCTGCCATGAGTTCACCAGCTCCTTGATGAATACATGATACAATGTTCCTTAAGTGGCTTTTCAGTTTATTCTATACACTACAAATGCTATTATTCATTATTTGCAAAGTAGCATGATGAGGAACTCACAATGACTAGTGAGAACAGGACAACTCTGCGATTTGTGGACCGCGAACTTCGTAGAATTGAACTAACCATGGGCGATGTCATTCTCAGATATCCTCTCAATGCAATCCCAGACTCGCTCTGGAATAGGCTGATTGATCTCGTTCAAAGAACCCACTCTGATGATATTAGTTATCTTTACAGAGGAACAGTAACTAAACCAATATTGACAACCCTGAATTCAACAAGGGCTCCCTTTCCAATGAATTGCGCCATAAAAATAGTCAGGCCCACCCTTACAGATGATGCAATAGAGAATTGCATAGATGATTTGGAAGGGCAGCTACTTTCACTGCAGGGATTGCCGTTCAAAGATACTATTGAGGAGAGAATTGATATTTATCTGAAACTGTTCCTAGATGAGAAAAAAATTGACCGATTCAAGCTTGGCGCTGCAGAAATGTATGGAACCTCCACTTATCATAATATCAAGCAAGATCCCAGAGTAAGTCTGGGCTTTCAATGGTATGATGAATCAGAAAACCGCCATTATGGATTTCAGCTAAATGCCATTACTGAAATTGTTGAACCCAATAAACCATATTATCGATTTATGCATGTCATGCGACAATTGTTTTCGTCAAAATATCTTGAGCTTCAACGACCAAATTATGTATGTGCATACAAGTTCTGGATATCTGAAGTTTTGCCAAAGCATCTTGTTTCAAAAAGTGGCTTCTTTCCTGAGGAATAGAAACAGCCATTAGTAATTTTTATTTCTGAGCAGCCATTCAGGTAACTCATCAATCGGACTAATTTGAATTATTATAGCATGCCCTGCATGAACAATTATTTCAGCATACCCCTTGTTGTAATCTAATTCTGGAACAATGAATATTATTTTAATACAAATTATTATCGTCTGACCGCTATAATTTTGCGCTCTTTAATATCCAATAGATTAATGTCAGAATTGATAATGAGCACTTCTTCTCTGGCCCAAGATAGCTTGAACCTCTTATTTAAGACCAGAGCAGGATTGTATGATCCAGTCAAATGACTTGGTCAGGCTCCCTCATCTCCATTCAGCCAATGGAGGTTTCATTTGCTCTTCAGAGTAAAGGCCCGCAGCATCAATATCCTACCAGTTCATAGGGAACCAATAATCCTTGGAATGAGCCCAGCATTTTCGCAGTTGGTGAGAATTTCAAGGTCATTCTTGTAATGCTCCTTTAATACAATAGTGATCTTTTCTTTCTTTGCGGATACTAACCACATGTCAAAGGTCTCTGAGATTCTTTCTCTCCATTCATTAGGCGACATCCTCACAATTCATAATTCTTTTTGATTAATAAAATACTCAATGATTGGATTTTATTTACATTATTAGAATATATCTTCGGAATGAGTAAAGATTGTAGGAAAGCCGCCTGTATGCCAAAAGATCACATTATCATTATGATCTAATTCCCTATCAACTGCCATTTTTATCAGAGCAAAGCCTGCCTTTCCCGTATAAACCGGGTCTAGAATTATCCCTTCCATTTGGGCAAACATCTTAATTGCATCCTTGACACCATCATACATTTTTCCATAGCCCTCTCCAAGAAATCGATCATCGACATTGACTTTTGGAGTGAACCTATCAAGGAATGGATATCTGTCAAATGTCCTATCAATGAGGCCATTTATTCGTTCAGCTGTTCTCTCTCTGTTGTCTACAACAGCAATTCCAATAATGTCTATATCCCAACCAAGCATATGAGCACCAAGTATGAGACCGCTCTGGGTCCCGCCAGTTCCAGATGCGACTATTATTTTGTTAGGCCTTAATCCAAGATTGTCGCATTGTTTCTTTAATTCAAACATTGCATTTGCGTAGGCGATCACACCAGAAGGCATTGCGCCCCCTGCAGGGATACTAAATGGCTTGAGCCCCAGTTCGGTTAAAGTATCCATTATGATTGCCATTCTGTTATTCAATGAGAAAAGGTCGTCATTTTCAAAGAACTTGATCTCGGCACCATAAAGTTTGGCCAGTAGAAGATTTCCTGTATATGTCATTGGTTCCTCTCCGCTAAGGAGCAGGATGCATCGCATATTGGACATTGCTGCTACAGCAGCCACCTGTCTACAATGATTGCTCTGAACAGCACCGACAGTCATCAATGTATTAGTGCCTTCAGCCTTTGCCTCTGCTATGATATATTCCAATTTGCGAGTCTTGTTTCCACCAATTGAAATGCCAGTTAGATCATCGCGCTTTATCCACAGACTTGTCAAGCCTGTATTCGTGGCAAGATTGGCAATTGCATGTAATGGTGTTGGTAGAAAAGCAAATCGCTCCCGAGGGATAGAATCGAGCATTTAATGAGCCCCGCCTGTAAGCATTGAGATAACTATCATTATCAAGGCAGTGATGAACCCTGCGAACAGTGTTTTCAGTCCGTATCGCCACATATTCTGCTTTGAAACCGTTCCTAAGAAGAGTCCAAGCAGAAATAATAGTACAAAGCAGATGCCAATTGCAATATAAAAGGCAAAGTCATAGGAGAGATAACCCAGTGGCACAAACCACAATGGGATTATGATAATCAATGCGGCCACTGCAGGCGATGCTCCATCCACAATTGCCACAACAACACTCGTAGTTCTTGAGGCCTTGGCGTACATCGAATGACTCATATCAGTCAGCATGGCATGGCTTATCTCATCCACCTCGCGATTTCGCTCCGCGCTTTCTGCCAGATAAGACCCACTAAACCCAGAAACTGCCATAGCCAGGCTTGTGCCAAAGGCTGCAATCAATATTGCATTGAATCCAGCCATTGGATTGGTTGGGTCGATTGTTAGCAGGCCACCAAGCAGAAGACCGAGCATGGTCAATGCCCCATCAAAGGCATTCATAGCAAGGTATCTTCGTGCAATCTCGACACCCTTTGTGAGTTCAAGCTGACGAGCAATTTTCTCAAAAAAACTCAGTCCAGAATATGGACTATCTATCCTTTGGTTATTCTCTTCATCTTCAGTCACTGGAGATCTATAACTCCGTTTGATACTATTTTCTATGGTTATGGTTTAGATTATATGCGCTGAATATGAATTTTGTTAATTGGATTATAAAGTAACCTCAAAATAAATCATTAGTTGAAACTATTCAAAAATGGCTTTGGAAACTCATGAACTTTTTTATGCACTCAGCCCCTCAGAGTGCAAGTAGGATTGAATCTTCCAATAGAAAAAGCACTTCACTCAATGATGTCATTAACACTCTTACATTATGGATCGACTCGTCAGCCAAGGCTGCCTGTAACAATTCACTATAGTGATAAAATCGCCGAATTGGCACTCAAGGGTATCAAGCCTCCAGAATTGGAGGGCGGCAGATTATATTGGCTCTGATAGCTCTTTTCATAATTGGTTTAGCAATAAGGGTATTAGACCTATCAATGCCTATCGAAATGAAATAAGTAAAAATATGAATAAGTTTCGTTGGAAATTCTGTAAATATAGTCTTGATTGTTTTGCTGAATGCGTTGTATTTTCATTTGTTGAATAATTTGATAAAACGATTTCAATTCTCTATCATAATATATTCGTTTACTAAATTAAATCAACTATAGATTACTAAGATCCCTGGTTCTTAAGGAATAGCACAATTATTACGCCGATTAATACAGTTGCTCCAATTGAAACTGATAGAAGCCGATTAGAATCTATCAATCTGGAAGTTGTAGTCGTTGTATATGTTATGGATGTTGTAGATGTAGCGGTCGTGTAATTAACTTGGTTGGCTTCAAGCAATCCAAGTGTGATAGTGTAACTCAATGTGGTGTCTTCATAATTTGGAAGGCAAAAATAGACAAGAGCACCATCATGCTGTTCTGTTTCTCCTGCTATGCTCACATTGACATTTGAAGTGAAGTTGTTATATGAAGCCCTCTTGTTGTATGCAAGATAGCCATTTGCAAATCCGATCTTTCCATTGTGCTCATTGATCACAGGAACTGATGTGGAATTATCATCACTGCTTCTTGCCAATACAATTGCAAGCACGAATTTTGAGTCAGCGTTCTTCCAAGTCCATCCATTAAGACTAATTGTAAGGTTCAATTCATTTTGTTTTGCGACAGAAAGAACATTGTGAATGCTGACTTCAAGATTGGGCTGTATAGGATTAAATCTTGAAGCACCCCGAATATCAAACTCGAGCTTGGATATGAAACCTGAATCACTTTCAGAGATGAAATTCTTGAATGCCCAGTCTAGGCTATTAAGTGAAACAAGAGGAGCAATCATAGTGTCATTCTGTGAACTGAATGTCCCGTCATTATCCAAATCGAGGTATTCAAAGACATTGAGCATCCAAAAGTGATTAACTATGGAGTCATTTGTTATGTCATAGAACTGATAATGAGGACTTTGATTTGCTGTAATGTTGATCATACTAGAGCCATTTTGAATTTCTAAGGACTGAGGATTCAATGTGTATTCAATTCCAACAGCATTTGCAGGTGATATGAAATACAGTAGATTAACTAAAATAGAAAGTGCCACTATTGATTTGCGATAATAATTCCTCATTATTACACTGTCCTTGGAATTACAATATATGTTTATAATCACTATGATTTAAATCATGAAATAGGAGCTGAGTGAACTGGATTCCGATAATATTATGGACATCTTGTATAATTCACTCTCACACAACATTCGCCGTAAGATAATTCTCATGATTGGCAATCACGGTTCTGTTTCATATACTGATTTGACCAGCTTGAACTTGGAGCCGGGAACGCTCTATTTCCACCTTGATATTTTGACTAAAGCTAATGAGCCCCTATTAGGTCGCACGAAAGATAAAAGATACATACTCACTGATTTTGGACAATCAGCGTACCGATTGATTTTGAAGGGCGATGATGAGCTGAGATGGCTATTTGAAATGCGAGAAGAAGAGGGCCATCTGAGGGGAACTATAATCAATGCGTTCAGCCTGACTCCCGTAATGAAACGAATCCAGTCAGATCCATGGAGATTCTGGCTTGAGATCTTGCTATTCATCGGGGGTTATGGGTATCTATCATCTCAGGTTGGGCTTTTGCCAATCTTTCTTTTCTTCATTGAAATCCCTCATGATATGGGTAGTGCTATCCTTGCAACATTTTTGGCATGGTTTGTGACATACCTATTTGTCGAACTTTTGTCCATGCCAATTTTTGGCGAGAAGAGATTCACATCGGGACTTTTTATGTCAGTCCCACTAGCGTTTCTGCCAAATGTGGTTGTTGAATTGATGTGGTATTTCATTCCAGAATTCAGTATACTAACAGGATGGCCATTGACCTTGATTCTTACACTAACCATTTCTTGGAGTGCTTTGATTCTTACGATGGCAATTGCTAGATCTAAGCATGTGCAACCGATTCGGGCAGCAATTATTACTCTAATAATTACAAATGCAAACCTTTTCTTATTAGGTCTATTAAATAACATATTATTATCACTTTAAATTGATTAATTATTGTCGAACTACTTCTTTGGAGCAATCGAACAAAGCTCGGGAGTTGTCGAAGTGAGATTTCTATAGATGTTGAATGAAAATATTATATACTAATTTAATATAATATTTTTCAGGTGATGAATGTGAGAAAGCAATTCATTAACTTTGTAGCGGTCATTGCCGCATTAGTATTGATCACATCTATCCCCTTTGCAACAGCGCAGGGGCAAGGAATGATGAACTATCAATACTCTGCAGGAATGGCTACTGTAACAACTGAAGATATTGGCGTGAAAGTCACTGCCCAGAACCAGGTGCCGCATTTCATGTGGTGGAATGCCACCTCACCAGATGAGGACTACCATGTAATGTTTCTAAAGCTGTTTGAGGCTGAAGACACGAATGCTGATGGTGCATATGATCCAGAGGTAGACCGAATAATAGGTGCACCATACTTGTTACCATCAAGCAATTGGAACTTCAGCGGATTCAATGTTATAGAAACAGAGTTCAATACAACCGAGATCCATTTCAATTTCACAAAGACTGAAACCTTTACGCCCCCGACACCAGTAACAACAACTGTCACAACGCCGTCGCAGATGAGTGAGTTTAATGTTACAATTCAACTTCGTGTGCACATATCATCTGCAAATCCAGATGAGATGAAGTTTGATATCATCATCTCAGGTTGGGAGTGGACATCCCAAGATTCTCTGCTGGTATTTCAATTTACAATAACAATGAGTGACCATGGTGCAGAGCAAGGTGATCGAGAGCCACCAGTATTTGCACAAGAAGGTAATAAATTCAAGTTTGGCGAAGGATATTTCGAGTTCGCTAATCAGGCAAAGGCTGGAGAAACTAACATACAGGTTCAGGGAATTCAGGGAAGCCCCACAGGAGAAGAAATGGGCAAGTCTGTCTATCTAGCATTTGAATACTTTGGCAATGAAACCCTAGAGTATGATCCAGTACTTGGTATCTCATCATCTGGTGCCACCGATGGCACAGACACTGGCGATGGCGGTGTTATAATTGATTATAACCAGTTAATGCTAGTTGCTGGTGGCCTGAGTGTGATAGTCCTTGTTCTTGTCATTGTAAAGATGAAACGCTAGTAGCATTAGTACCAATATCAGGACACATTTTGTCCTGATCCTCTTTTTTTATTCTTATTCTTTAATAAAACCTGCATTGCTAGAATGATTGCAAGAGTTTTATTAAATAAGCAAAATTAAAAACATAATTTGCCCCATGCATCCTTGCGTGAAATCTATTTGCTAAGAGGAGATTTATATTTGACACAAGGTGAACAAATGGACACAATTCTAGACAGACCTTTTGGTCTTAGACTTATTGGATTGCTTCATGTTTCTTTTGGCCTTCTAGGGCTTCTCGCATTCTTTGGCCTTCTCTGGGCCATCTTCTCAGGAGCAGCCTCTCCGGGTGCCAATGGCCCCATTTATGCTATTGCGATCTTCTTTGGTGCAGTGATTCCATGTCTTGTCATTGGCAATTATGTTGATGACTTGAGAAGAAATGCAGTCGTTGCTCAGATTATTTACAGCATTATTGTTATCTCACTTACTGGCTATTTCATATATGCAAGAGGACTGGGAGAAGTTTGGACATATCCATGGGGCACATATACATTTGTTGTCAATATTGGAAATCTAGCTGCATTGATTTTAGCAGCTGAAGTCTTTACAATCTTGTATATTGGTGTTCGATGGAAGAAAGTTGTACCCCCGCCAGGTGTTGAAATTATCCGTGATAAAAAGCTTGCAAGACAGATAGAGGAAGGACTCATTCCAAGTCCGCTTGCCCCAACATTAGTTGGACCCGACGGAACACCACTTCCGGATGAAGAAACAGAACGAATTCTTGAAGTAAGAAGGGTCACCACTGAAGAGGGGATGGCTATACTCTGTTCCAACTGCGGTGGTGCAACTCCATTAACCAAGGCAGAAAAGGATAATACTTTGGTGTGTGACTATTGCGGAGTAAGGCTTGGAATTGGATCTGTGTTTATCCCCTGCAAGAACCATCCTGAATATCTTGCAGCCACAACATGCGATGTATGCGGTGAACATTTTTGCAGGAGATGTTTGACAGCTCAAGAGCCACCTGTTGATCCTCGATGGAGCGGCTCAACCGTATATGTCTGCCAGACATGCTTTGAAGGACGTTATAGGCCTGCAGTCACAACTGCATCTCTTGTCATACCTATTGACCATTTGTTTGACCAAGCAGGAGGTAGATTTTCACGCGTTGCATCGATATACAAAAAGTTTCTTGGAAAATATGCAAGTGTTATGAAACATGTTTTGAGCTTTGCTGGTAGAGTTGCTAGTGGCATGCTTCGCTCATCTAGAGGAAGAGGCTCTGATAATGTCATCATATTTTTAATAATGGTCGTAGTGGCTGTTGTCGCCATTCCAATTGTTATTGGAATATTGATGCTTCTTGGCGCATTAGTCATAATTCCAGCGCTGTTCTATGCTGGACTTGTTGGAATCACAATTGAGGCAATCAAAATCATACGGCGTACTGATTTTGTGTCTCTTGACGAAGTAAGGCTCAAGGGTATTAAGAGCCGCAAGCCTGTCAAGAAGAAGGAGTCTATTCTAAGAGATACTCAGAGAGATTGGGAACAACCAACAACGCGGAAAAAGCTCAGTCAGCCAACCCATTGGAGGCAGTAAAGAATGACAGAAAATTATATTGTCTGTCCTGTCTGCGGGGGCAGAGTCCAAATAACTCATAGCGACAAAGTGAATCGATGCGAATATTGTGCTAGTCCTATCCTTGGCCCAGATCAGGATCGAAATTGTGTCAATCATCCAGATCGACTTGCAGTTGAAGTTTGCCATGTCTGTGGTGAGCTGTTTTGTGAAGAGTGCATCGAATATCGTGTTGCGGATTATGGTGGGAAATTGTTCACTATTGTCAACTGTAAGAGACCACAATGTGTTGCTGAGAGTCAGTGGGCAAAGCCTCTTAACAAGGAATATCAAAGACTTGCAAATATGGAATGGGCTGATAGAATTGATAATGTTATCCTTAGGGTCACTGGACTCGGGGCAGTATTGATGATGATCTTTGAACTCGTGTTTATCATTTCAATGCTTTATCTTCAGTACTTTGATCCATGGGGTGCAGCAAATCTTCCACACTTCATTTTCATGGGTGATATTGTCATAGTTCTCTCAATTCTTGGCAATTTATTATCCGCATTCCTTCTTCAGACATCATTGCAGGTCTATATTCATGAGAGACAATTAGGAGCGGGATTAATACTACTCGTGCTAATCATTGTTGAGGCTGCATTCCTGATCTTTCGTGGACTGTACTTTAACCTCATCACCATTCCATATTCATGGCTGTTGATGACCTTGTTTGTAGCATTTTCAATATCAGTCATCATGGTGTTCTTCGGGGCTCTCGCTGCAATAAGTGTAGGCTACAAGAAGTAT
>JAJRWI010000065.1 GCA_024276825.1 archaeon | reverse complement strand
ATTTCTCTCAAAAAGACCACTGGATTCGGGAGTCAATCCAATAATTGATTCATAAACACGTCTTCTTGCTTTCTCCCACTCTCTTGCTTTTTCAAGTAGCTCTATGTTATATCCCTCTCTTCTGATGTCCAACACATCGTAAGGACAGGCAATAACGCATGCCCCGCAATACATGCAATGTTCTAGTACTGCAATTTTATCCGAAGTGCCTGTTGGATATATGGCATCGATAGGACAGATGTTGAAGCAGTTGTGACAACCAGTGGGGTCACATTTATCCAGTTGTTTAATGATCACTTCACCTAAAAACGGTTTGAACACTCTCAATGCATCATATGGACATACGCTCTGACATAAGCCACATTTCACACATGTTGAATCATTATGCTTGAGTGTGCCTGTTATTTCTGGCTGTCGAACTGTTCTTGGTCCAGACTCGATGCATTTTACTACAATCGCCTCATCTGGACAAATCTGCTCACACAGACCACAATAATCGCATTTGTTTTCATCAACTCGTATTCCAATTGCCGGCGAAAATTCAGGTGGCTCTGTCTTATCAGACCAGAATATTGTGATTGCTTTAGAGCAGAGCAGTTCGCATAGTCCGCAATAGGAACACTTCTCCTCATCAATTGTTATAGTACCACTTGCATATTGCTCACCGTGGTATATGACAAGTTCATCTTTCTGGTCAACATGCACTTCGACTTCAAGTGATCCAGTTGGACAGACCTTGGCACAAAGCAAGCAGGGTGCGCACTTCTCCTCATCGATTATGTGTATCCCATTTATTCGTTCGTACTCGTTATATGCTCCTTCTCCCTCGTATGTTGCTCTAAAAGCTCTGAAGATGCATGCGGAATCGCAGAGTCCACAGAACGTACATAACTCCGGATCCACATTAACTAGTGGTGCGCCTTCAATCAGCCCCGAAGCCGTTTCCTTTACTGGCCCTAACTCTATTGCGTCCCAAGGACAAATCAGGCAGATTCCACACCCCACGCACTTGGATATTATATGAGTGAGCCCCTTTGTTAGAATAGAAGTCTTCCACTCATATGTGATTGAGTCCTCTTCAACGCTGATTTTGACTTCCGGCTTTTCTCCAACTGAGATTCTCCTTCTCTCACTATCACCCACTTTTAGTCACCTTCCTCTTAGTTGTTTGGGCATGAAAGGCTCTGGATGTTTTGGAGATCTCAGCTCCCAGTGGTCCCAGTTCAGTTATGATATTTACAAAATTCTCGATCTGCTCTGCAAACAGCTCTGCCTCCGAAGCGGACACACTTCCAAAGTATAGTCTTCGCTTATCGATCCCAATCGCCTTTAGAACTTCTCGAACTTTTTCTACCCTGTCTCTCGCTTGTCTTGCACCAGAGCGATAATGGCAATCTTGGACATGGCAACCCATTACAGCAACGCCATCAGCTCCTTCTGAGAAGGCTGACAGAATAGTGTCGATATTTAGCCGACCGGTGCAAGGAACCTGAATAGTGATAACATTAGGCGGATATTTGATTCTTGATATTCCTGCCTTGTCTGCCGCAGCATATGCACACCAACGACAAAGATAACCCACTATTGCAGGCTTTAATGGGTTGAATCTTACGGCTGCTTGGGTTGCTTGTTCCAACTGCTCATTGGTGAGACATGGAAGGTCTAATGCCCCTGATGGACATACGGCTGCACAGGCACCACAACCACGACAAGCAGCAATATCAATTGTAGGGACCGTATTAATGAATTTGATGGCTTTCGGAGCACATGCTTCCTCACAAAGGCGGCATCCAATACAGACACTTTCATCGAAGGAAGGCGCACAGGCCTCCGATATTATCTGTCCTGTCGCGAATAGCGTTTTAACCTTAGATGCTGCAAGTCCCGCATGCGCAACCGTATCAGCAATGTCTTTTGGGCCCTGAACTACGCCTGCAAGAAATATTCCTTTCAAGTGTGTACTACTGGGACCTAATTTGGGGTGCTGTTCAAGGAAGAAACCATTTTCATCAAGAGGGGTCTTAAGCAATCTCGATAGTTCAATATTTGTTGGACTAGCATCCATTCCCACCATCAGTACAACTAAATCGACTTCTAATTCTATCATTCGCCTCAACAATGTGTCTTCAGCTCTGATAATGGTCTTGTCATTAATGGGATCATGAATGACCTCGCCCACAGCTCCGCGGAAAAATGTTATTTTGAAATCATTTGCAGCGCGGATATAGAGCTCCTCTTGTCCCTTACCAAATGTGCGAATATCAGTGTAGAATATGTATATTTCAACATTGGGCAAATGTTGTTTGAGTTGAATAGCCTCTTTGATCGCGGCCGTGCAGCAGACCCTACTACAATATGGTCTGTTAAATCTGGTAGACCTGCTTCCCACACAAAGAAGAAAAGCCACCCTTTTTGGCGGTTTTCCATCTGAAGGCTTCACAACTATGCCTGATGTGGGCCCAGTTGGATTGATCAGTCGCTCTAGCTCAAGCGATGTTAGAACATTAGGATTCTCTCCATATCCCAGCTCCTCAACAATTGATGCATCAAATGTTTCGAATCCTGTGGCCACTATAATCGCACCCACATTGAGAATCTCGGACTTGTCTTCCTCATCGAAGCGAAGTGATTTTGGTTCACATACTCCAGCACACGACTGGCATCCAATACAATTTTCAGTATCGATATATGGAGCGAGAGGAACTGTGTCTCCTGATGGTCTGACCATTGCTTTCCTAAGACCAATTCCATTGTTATACTCATCAGCCACCTCTACTGGGCATATCTCAATGCATCGATTGCATCCTGTGCAGGTCTCAATATCGACATATCGCGCTTTTTGAACAATATGGACCTTGTATTGCCCAACGCTCCCTCTGACTTCCTTCACTTTTGACAGGGTCATTATTCGAAGATTCTTATGTCTTGATGCCCTTGCCATCATTGGACCAAGAATACAAATACTACAGTCGAAGGTGGGAAACAGTTTGTCCCATTTAGCCATGTGTCCCCCGATGAAACCCTCCTTCTCAACGATGACAGTTTCTATCCCTGCATCTGCTAATTCAAGCGCGGCTGTCAATCCTGCCACACCGCCACCTATCACTAGTGCGCGTTCCGTTATGTGAGTCTTATACAAAAGCAGAGGCTTAGAGCTACGAATTTTGGCTATACTGGTGTCGATAATTGCAGCAGCTTTCCTTGTCGCATTTTCATGATCATCATAATGAACCCAACTGCATTGCTCCCGAATGTTGGCCATTTGAAGATGACCTGGATCGATACCTGCCTCTCTTATTGCCTCAGTAAAAAGTTCCCTATGCAGAAGCGGAGAGCATCCAGCAATGACTACTCTCTCTACATCACTCTGCTTGATTTTATTTATGAAATCATAGACGCCCTGCTCAGAGCAGAGGTGGTCATCAACTTCAACTAGAAGAATTCCTTCATTCTCATACTTCTCTCTAAGCGCCTCGATATCAATCACATCTGCAACATTGGTTCCACAACGACATAGAAATATACCGATTTTTCCATATTTCTTACTCTTGACTTTTTGCCCTTTTGGAGTCAGTGGAACCACCTTGTCTTTAATGAGGGATGTTTTTGAGATGTACTCATTTCATCTTATGGGTATAAAGATAACTCTCTATAAGCAACTGGATATTATGTATCAACCGTAGGATTAATTTGAAGTGTTTCATTATTCGTGAAGAAGCATTCCAAAAACATTTCGCGAATCCATTATAATGGGGTTTTTGACATTGAAACTCAATCCAATGGAAATATACAATCTTCTCCCAAAGACCAATTGCAGACAATGTGAGCCTAAAACCTGTATGGCTTTTGCAACCAAACTTGCTCTCGGAGATGTAAGTCCAGATGAATGCCCCCCTCTTCTTGAAGAGGGCTATAGCGAGAGCTTAAGGAAGATCCGTGAAATGGTTGCTCCTCTGCAGACCGCCGCAGAAACTGGTATTAAGTTGGATGAGTCTAAATGCACAGGATGCGGCAATTGTGTTGTTGTTTGCCCTGTTGACGTTTCGGTGGAACCAATCACAAGTGAAGGCAAAGCAGCAAAAACCGGCGAGACCGTATTTTGGGTTGAGAATGGCGTTTCTAAAATTATCAATCTCAAGAAATGCCGCCGATTTCCTCCTGAGCGTTTGAACTGCAGAGTGTGTGAGCAGTACTGTTGTACAGATGCGATTGAGATATGGTAGGTGGTTCTATTTTGGAAGATATAGTATGTACGGGTTGTTCTCTTCTTTGTAATGACTCCTCTGTTGAACTGAAAGATGGATCATTACGGTCTCTAGGACTATGCAGGCTCGGTCATGCACACCTTGAAACCGCAGTGTCACATGCTGCTACAAAGGCCTATATCAGAAAGAATGGCAAGATGGTGGAAGTGCCAATTGATGAGGCGATCAACACCGCAGCTGAACTCTTGAGGAGTTCAGAATCACCATTACTAATGGGATGGGCCCATACCTCAAATGAAGTCATTAAGGAAGGCATTGGCCTTGCAATTGAGGTCAACGGATTCTTCGATTCTACGATTAACATGGGCATTTCGCAAGCAATGTGTCACAATATTCACTCATTAAAATTAGAAGCAGATTTGGAATACATTCGAAACCATGGTGAGTTCATTATTTATTGGGGTGTAGACCCTATTGAAAGCCTACATAGGCATCCGAGTCGATTTGCCGCTCTGCCACGCGGTGAGAAAATCCCCGAAGGAATTGAAAGCAGAACTATTGCGGTTGTTGATGTAAGACACACAGAAACAATGAAGATGGCCAATTTTCGTCTCATGATTCCAGTTGGAAGTGATGCGACCCTCATTGAAGCCTTAGCGTCAGATATTAATGGCGAATCAAAAATATCTGGAGACATTCTAGATATACCCGCCATAGAAGCACTAAGCCTATCACAGAAGTTTCAGAAATCTGATTGTACCGCAATATTTTATGGCTCAGGTGTTTTGAATTCAGGAAATGCTGAGAAAAATCTGGATGCATTCAATAAACTCGTTAATGCGGTAAGGTCCAAGGGAAATGAGATTTTCATCATGCCAATGCTCACCATGTCCAATGCAATGGGCGTAGTAAAAGAGGTATCATCAGAAACCTCTATTCCAAGCGCAATTGACTATTCTTCTGGAACAGGAAT
>JAJRWI010000064.1 GCA_024276825.1 archaeon | reverse complement strand
TGCCCTTGGAACAGCATCAGCAGAGGACTATAGAATATGTGTAGAAGCGCCAATGAAAGATGACAATGTCGATGCTGTAATTGTGATTCTCACTCCACAAGCCATGACGCAGGTCCCGGAGACCGCTCAAGCACTTGTTGAGGTTCATGACAAGTATTCCGAGAAACCACTTCTCGCGGTCTTTATGGGCGGCAACTCGATGGTCTATCCAAGGATAATTCTTGCTGAAGGATCGATACCAGCATTTGACTTTCCAGAACGTGCTGTCTTTGCTCTTGCCGAACTCTATCATTACACTGTTAGACGTGACACCCTCAAAGACGAGAAGATTCCAAAATTCAAGGTTGACAAAAAACGGGCCCTAGAGATAATCGAGTCTGTAAAAGCAACTGGCAGAAAAATACTCCTCGGTAATGAGGCTCATGCAATAGCCGAGGCTTATGGTATCCCAATTGCTAGGATTCGACTTGCAAAGACTGCTGAAGAGGCCAAGATCAGAGCTGAGGAACTTGGCTTTCCAGTAGTGCTGAAAATCGCAAGTCCAGATATTGTTCACAAGAGTGATGTTGGAGGACTCGTCATTGGATTGAACTCGCCAGAAGAGGTCGAAGAGGCATTTAACAGAATTATGAAAAATGTCAAAGAGAACAGACCTGATGCAGAGATTCTGGGTATTGATGTTCAGGAGATGGTTGAACAGGGTCGTGAATTGATTGTTGGTTGCTCACGTGATGTTCAGTTTGGCCCCCTAATCATGTTCGGTGCGGGTGGAATCTATGTCAACTATCTCAAGGATGTCTCGTTTAGACTCGCTCCAATGACACGGTCTGATGTTCGTGAGATGATCTCAGAAACCAAGATCAGCGTGTTGCTAGAGGGAGTACGAGGTGAGGCCCCCAACGACATGGAGGCAATTGAGGACATCATTCTACGAATAAGTCAACTTGTTTCTGATATCGATGCAATCGTTGAGCTTGATATTAATCCACTATTTGGATATGAAAAAGGCAAGGGTGTCTGTGCTGTTGATGTTAAAATGGCCATTGGATGAAAATAGAAAGAAATTCCTTGTTAAGCATTATTTCATAGTGCAAAAGTGGTTCATTAATAATCCAACATATATGAAACTAGGAGTATGATTATTGAAAGCATGCAGATACGACCAAATGCAGCATCTGATTGGAGTCTTGTTCATTAATTTCATTTACTGTGCATGTCAACATTGATTATTATATGATGGGTTTGTAGATATTTCTCAAGATTTGGTTATTATGAGAAATATCTCAAATATACTGATTCTGATGTATTTCAATTCAGTGCAATATGAGTTGAATTAATGTTGTTCATGTAATACTTGCCTATTTATTGCAATATCATTAACTATACTCAGTTGTTGAATATGCCATCGAAGGGACCGCAGAAAATTAAAGTGGTCAGAAGGCCATCGTTATTGGCTCCACGCTATTTACTGAGATATATATTCTTTACAGAACAACAAGTTGAGCAGGCTGCAAAAATTCTCAATGAGATCATGAAGGCAGATGGTTCGGTACCCGATAAAGATTGGGAACGTTTAATGTTGTCTAGCAGGGGACTATATGTCAAGGTCCGTCGTAAACTAATAGATGTTGGTCTGATTGAAAAGCGAAACAACATGTTCAGACTTTCCAAGGACTTTGCTAGAGCACTGGAGAAAATGTCCAACTACTGGCTAAATATTGTTGAGGAATTTGAGAAGGGAGATCGTAGTATAGAGTTCTAGTCTACTTTGACTTCTCCCTCTTCAAGTTCGATGTCCTTCAAAGTTGATTTTGCAGTGTTACCCTCAAGCTTGACAACACCAAGCTTTTCGAGTTCCCGAATATATTTTGTAACGAGAGCCACGGGCTTTCCGAGAGTCTTGGCTAGCTCCTTTAGAGTGATTGATCCAACCTCATCGACAATGATGAGTGCCTTTGTGCTGGCCTCACCCTCCATGACCTTGATATAGCGACGCATTCTCTCCATTGCTAGGTCTCGTTGTTCAAGAGCAATGTCGCGTTCTTTCTCCATTAATCTAGTGGCCTTCTGATAGGCCTCGCTTTGCATTTCTACAATCTGAAGTTTCTGCTTGTGTCCCTCAATCTCTGCTTCAAGGTCATAGACTCTTTGTTCGAGTGAGGTGAACTCTTGGAATTTTTCATGAAGGACCTCCAATTCTTTGAGTCTTGCCTCAGCCTCCTTTTCGGCAATTTCTTTTTGTTTCAGAGCATCCTCGACTTTACTCTCAAGTTCATGAATTTTTAGTTCCAGTTGTTCAGCCTCGCGGCGCTTATCAGCAAGGGCAGACTCCAATAGTTCAACTTTCTTCTCCAGTGCTTGAAATTCCGCATCACTCTTAGTTGAGGTTTCGGGAACGACCACTTTCTCAGCTTTAAGCACTTCAATCTGACTTATTGCCTCACCAAGCTTCATCGAGTACTCTTGGGTTTCAGCCTTGGCCTGCTCAAGTTCTTTTGTCAACGAATCGATTGTTGCACTCTTCTTTGCAACTTCAGCCTTGAGCGATTCGACTTGTGCTGTGAGATCATCAACTTTTCGTGCCAGTTCCTCAGTAGACATGGTGGCTGTGCGATATTTGTCAATCTCAGCTTGAAGCTTCTTTATGGTTTCCTTTAGAGTTTTAATGTTGCGTTCCTTCTCCATCAATTCTTCTTTTGTTGCGGCGGCTTCTTCTTCAAGGCTCTTCATGAATGACCTGACCACGTCCTGTTGCTCGACAATGGTGGACCTCAGGTCCATCTCAGACTCTCTGACTCTTTGAGCAAACTCCTTGAATCGTTCTTGTGTCTGTTCAACGATTTTATCAACCAGTTCCTTCTCGAGGGCAGCAAACTCATTATCAACAATATCAACAAATGTGGACTCGATGAAATTCTTGAAGAACTTCATCTTCAGCCTTTCAACCATCTCCTCAGAGATTCGCGACTTGAGTTCAACAACTTTGCCACGAAAAGTGAGCAATTGAGCTGCAAAGACTCCTACTACTCCACGTTGAAGGGATGAGATGTCAGCTCTGAGCTGTTCGAGCTTTGCTAGTAATGCATCAAATCCAGAAACTGCCTCTCCAGACTCGGGAAATGGTTCCACCTCACTTGGACCCTCAAGACTCTCCACAAATTCCAGGGCGGAAGCAGCAGCAGATATCAAGTCCTCCTCGGTCTCAATTGAGAGAGAGTCTTCCTCGCCACCTTCACCAATCGCCATGGCCTTGATCTCACTTTCATCCAGACTGGCTTGTTTCAAGGTCTCAAGTAGCTTTTCTTTTTCTTTCTCGCTGAGTCTTTCATCACTCATGTCTTTCCCTCAAACAACAGGACTGGCTGATTTAAGTTTAATATATCAAAGGTATATACTTTGTGCGACTCTATTAAATTATATCAGATGCTGTATTTTATTTCAAACAGCTTCACTGCTTGGGAGTCTGTTATCACATAATGTTCCTCATTTTCGTCCAAAAGCACAAAGTCGCCATCTGAAATTGTAAAAGTATCATCGCCATTAGTGATGCTTGCTTGTCCTTCAATTACGTAGATGATTTGTTTCTCTGGATGAGCATGGGTCTTCTCAGGTACATTACTATACGGGGGAACAATTCTCACGCCTACTGTGATGGCTCCCGTAAGGATGTCCATTACCTCAACATGACCTCTTGAGCCCCTAACCCGAACTGAAGTTATGTTTGATTCGTTGACAATGTTCATCGCAGTTCACGGCGTAATTAAACATCATTGCCCTTATCAAGTGCTTGGTCTGAATAATGAGCGCTTATAGTTCAATCTGAACGGTTCTGATGAAATTACGTGATGAATTGCCAACCGACAATTCATACTGGCCGCGATCCACTATCCATGCATGCGAGTCTACATCGTAATAGCCCAAATCCTGAATATTAATCCCAATTTTCAAATTCACGCTCTCGTCAGGGGCGAGAGGGCATTTTTCAAATCCAACCAGTTCATTTGGAGGTCTCGGCACTGTTGGTTCTAGTTGGTGTGAATACAACTGAATGACTTCAGCACCATTTGCCTGCCCTGTGTTTCTCACATTTACATTCACAATAAACGATTCTTGGTCATATGAAACTTTGTCAGCAAAAGCATCAACAATTTCAAACTCGGTATATGAGAGACCAAATCCAAATGGGAATAAAGGCATTATTCCTTTTGCATCAAACCACCGATACCCAATAAGTATCCCCTCTTCATAGAAGACCCTGTTATTCTCATCACCGGGATAAGTTCGTGGTGAGTCAAGTGCATGAGCAGGCGAGTCGATGATATTCATCGGAAAAGTGATGGGTAACTTTCCAGATGGAGAAACCTCTCCAAATAGGATGTTGGCTATTGCATTGCCCCCCTCCATTCCAGGATACCAGGCTTGAAGAATAGCTGGAGTCCGCTCTAACCAGCCATTCATGGTGATTGGACTTCCGGAGATCAGCACAACAATCGTGTTAGGGTTAACATCGAGAGTGTCATAAATAAGGCGTATCTGCTTATCTGGCAGTTTCAGGGTCTTGCGGTCTCGGTTTTCAGAGTCCATTCCAAGACTATGGTTCAGTCCGGCGAATATTACTGAGATATCTGCATTCGAAGGATTCTTGACGATTCTAACTTTATCTTTTAATCGCCTTGCTAGTGCATCATATGGAGTGATCTCATATGGCGGCACAACAGCAGAAGAACCGCCATAAAGGAATTTTCCGAACTTCTTCTTCAAGTTAGGTCCATCAAGATGAATGGAGTCAATGGAACCAGTATCAAGGGGCAAAAGGTTTCCATCATTTTTCAGCAAGACTATACCTTCTTCTGCGACATGTCTTGCAAGTTTTTGATGTTCAGGTGTGTTTCGAGACCCGCTTGGTAGGTTTTTGACGTTTCCAATTGCACCTGTGAGATAGAATACGCGGAGATTTCTTCGGACCAGATCATCAAGCAGTGCTTCAGAGAATTCGCCATTTGCAAATGACTGTTTCAGGTTCTTTGTCTTGTAGCGCTTTGGCCAGGGCATCTCAAGAGTCAGACCAGCATTTACACAGTCAGCAGTGGACTTAACATTACTTGTAGCAAACCAGTCGGAGATGACCATGCCTTTGAATCCCCATTTCTGCATGAGGGTCTCTCTGATCAGCTCGCGATGCGCACAGCCATATATTCCATTTACCTTGTTATAGCATGCCATGACAGCATATGGCTCTGAGTGAATAATGATCTCTTTGAATGCCCGCAGATATATTTCATGCAACGTTCGCTCATCAATAATGGCATCAACTTTTCGACGATTTGTTTCTTGATTATTTGCGACAAAATGCTTTACACATGCTCCCACTCCAAGGCTTTGAACTCCTTTGACAAATTGTATTGCCATCTCCTTGGTCAGAAATGGATCTTCGCTGTAGTATTCAAAAGTTCGGCCATTCAGAGGAGTTCGGTCTATATTAACCGCGGGAGCAAGAATCATGTGCTTATTCAAGGCCCTGACTTCTTCAGCAATAGCGACTCCAACAGCCATTGCAAGAGACCTATTCCATGAGGCGGCAAGCGCCTTTGTTGTGGGGAACCGGGTGTTTTTTTTCCAGCTTGAGTGGTAGGCCACGCCAAGTGGGCCATCGGGCATTTTGAAAGAGTTGATGCCAAGATTTTCAATGGGCCTAGTAGAATAGAACCTATGAAGACCATGACTAGTGAGGATTCTAAATTTCTGCTCGAGTGTCATTTTATTGAGTATCATATTGATTTTTGAGCCAATGTGTTCATTCGCAATTGGAGAGGAGTTTTGAGTCATGCATATCAGCCGCAGTAATATCAACGGATAACATCTAAAATACACTTTTCATATGGATTTTCAAGATGAGGAACATGGATTTGGAAAGTAGAGAACTTCGAGCATTACTAAAACTTGTCATAGTGCTAATCCTCACCTCAGTCAGCATGTATCATGTTTTGAACCATGCTAATCTTGTGTCATATACGACTATCACAAGGTCCAGCATTAATTTAATTATGGTAGGATTGATTATTGTTTCACTAGTTGTTTCTATCTTGAAATTTCAGCAGAGGCCCGCCAAGAGTGGATTATTTCTTATCTCTGCCCTTCTAATTGTATTCATCATCCATCTTCTCAGTTCTGTTTACATACTTCTTTTTGGAGTCAATCTGCATCAGATTGGAATACGGGTTTCAACTCATTACTTGTTTGAAATCTTCATCTTTGCATTATATTTGCTGATTGCACTTAGCATCAATGGTGAGAGTTCACTGTTGAAAAACCGGCTTCGAACCAGATTATATTTGACAGGCGTCATATTTGCACCATTATTGGTATTCACATTAGCCTGGTTCTATCTTGTTCATTTTGCACCATCTGAGCTTCTTTTCGCATTTAGGTTAATTAGTGGCGTACTTGGATCAGCCATCTTTGGGCTATTGATCACAAAAGCGATGAAGTTCAAGACAATGCAATTTGGCATTGATCCGGGCTATTTTATTAGTGCTATTGCTTTACTTTGGATTTCATTTATCATTCTTGCATTTCATCCGGATGGGGGTCAATGGATTTATTCAGAGAACCTAATAATTGCGTCATTCTTCGTTCTAGGATTCAGTACAGGCATTCCACATTTGAGACGAATTGGGTTTAATCGTTCATTTAGTTATATGGGCATTCTAATAGTTCAAATGCTAATCTATATTCCATTCTTAACTATTATTGTCCTTGAATCAGGGCTTATTGCTATTCCGCTCTCGGGTCCTAACTTGTTCGCATATACTATAATGCACCTAGTGTCTTGTATAATTGCATTGATGATGGGGTCACTTTTGCTAGTTTATTCAAACATCTACCCAAGAATGAACCATTATCCGATTGTTTTGTTTTTCTACCTCTGGGGTGCAGCATCGGGAATTTCCGCAATTGCATTTTACTTGCCACTTCCATCATACAATGAGCCTTTCATTGCGCCATATACCAGTGCAAGCGTAATCGCAGTCTTTATTCAGGTACTGATAATTGCACGGACTACTCAATCAAGAAAGAGTCATGTCCCGGATCATTCAGCAAAGCAACTTGGACTTTTGGGAGTATTCTTTTTTATCCTCTTGTTGATTGCAGAATATATTCAACAATTCGCATATTCTACACTTAACCTATTTGTGAGTTCAAATATCGCACGCGGCGTAATAATAATTACAAATTCCATCATGCTGGTAGGATTCATCTATCTGCTGTTTTATCTCTATACAAGCAATAGAGGATCTTCATCTGTTGAAGCATATTTAGTGATATACTGCACAGCTCTAATTGTTCCAAACATCTTCATGATCTTTTATCATCAATGGAGCTCTGGATGGTATATTTCAGAGCTATTGATTTTTGGGACATTTATTGTGGGACCTGTAATTTTCGCATGGCTTTATGTGAAGGCCTTAAATGAATATTATATGTCAAAAGAACGTGCAAATTTGTTTGCCGATATTCTAATTCATGACATCACCAATTATAATCAGATTGCGCTCAGCTCAGTAGAACTTGTTGCAAATGACAATGTGCCTTCTGATAATAAGGATGATCTTTTGGAAACAGCCAGGCATGCGATTTTTATGGCAGATCGGATTATTTCGGATGTTCGATTTCTCAATGAGATAGAACAAATTGATGAGAGCTTTTTGCAGGAAGTGAATCTTGCCAGCATGATTATTGGTGCTCTTGATGTGATTGCAAAGCATTATGACTCAATTCAGAATCGAATATTCCTGGAGATCATTGATAATGCACAGATTAGGGCTAATGACTCTTTGCAGAAGGCATTCATTAATCTAATCATATTCATCCTTGATTCGTTAGACAATAATGACATACTGACAATTAAATTAAAGCCCGTTCATCATACAGAGAGTGCATTCTGGCAAGTCAGTCTGTCATTCCCATACATTGACAATTTGGAATTGCTTGAACTAAAAGACTTGAACTCCCTTGACACAAAAACGCTAAGACTTCAAGTTGTGGTAATCCTAATAAAGCGACTCGGAGGCAATTTAGTTGTCAACAAGAGTCAGACTGATGGAATGATTAAAGTAATCGCAGAGTTTCCATCTATCAGCTATTTTGATTTGAATGATGATACTGGGATTTTATTTAACCATTGAGTTTCAGTCGAAATGTCATTATTAGCAATAAGGTCCATCACAACTATTTGATTGCAGCTTGTTCACGAATACCGCAGTTAACCGTTTATTTTTAATTGGACAGTCTTGGACATGCAAGTCCTGTCCGCCCAAAAAACGACACTGGGCACATCTCAAGAGTGAGTTTCATGTGAAACCTAAACTCGGATAAATTCAGATCCTTGATTAGTTCTCTTTCTAACAAGTATCCAGCTTCATCCAAGTTCACCATATTCATGCATAATCTATATGATTGTAAGAATAAGTCCTGATAGCAATGTTTCAGCGGATTATGAATTGACAGCACTGAATGCTTTGACTTGCAGCATTAATAGTAATATGGTTAGAAAGACGAAGATTGAAACTACCGTTTGAAAGGCAGGCGTTCCAATAGCAAGATACCATAATATGCCACCAGTTAAAAGGCAGGCAATGATGGGAAACAAGTTAAATGGAGTCTTCAATCTAGTTAAGCCAGTGATGAGGAAGAAGAAGCCATATCCAATGCCAGCAAAAACCACACCAAGAGCAAACATGACAGCCAGCAATTCATAAAGTCCAAACAATAACCAACCCGCAGCAGGAAAGAAAAATGCAATAATCAGCCATATCGCATTGAATATCATTATGAACTTTAGTCCAACCTTTGCATTGCTAATATCAACATCAGATGGCGAATTTGAGAACATAATTGTCATTGCCAAAAAAGCCACAATCCAAAACAATGGATTTAGTACGGTGAGTTGAGAGAAGGTGTAGAAGAAGGTATAGATGAACGAGCCAATTTGGATTAGAGGATAAAGAGGATCTCCAAGAAGAACAGGATTGCTCTTTAGATAGATAAGGTCCGATAAGAGATTCAGAGCCGCACCGCCAAGTCCGGTAGACCCTGGCACAAGATAGGTTATTCCCAGTGTAAAGAAAGTGAGAAGAGTTAGTGATACTGCGACAGGAGCAAGATTGATGACTGCATTCTTAATCGCGCTGTCAGGACGCTGATATTTCACATAGCCAAGGACAACATAATCCCCCTCACGAGACACATTGATTGGCTTGAATTCCACAATAGGTGTTCTTGTAAACAAGCAACCCAAAGCATGGGATGACTCATGAAGTGCCACTCCAATGCCAACAAGAATATACCAGACACGTGAACCGTAATCTCTTGTTACTCTTAATTCTCTTCTTGATAGTCTTTCTAGAAACCATCCAAGGCCCCACATGACAAAGAATAGAACTATGGCCAGAAACACGATTGTAAAGTATGCATTCAACTTTTCTCCCCTCACTGACAGTTAATCCAGGCCCAACTCTTTTCGTTTCTTTTTCTCAATCCGGGCAAGTTCTTCCTGCTTCTTACGCTCGAGTTCCTCTTCCTTCTTTCGTTTTGCTTCCTCAACCTTGCGTTCCTTTTTTTCGCGCTTTTTCTGAAGTTCATTAAGGCGTTTTTGCTTTGCTTTCTCAAGTGATTTGATCTTCGTTTTGACCTCTTTCACCTTTTTCCGCAGCTTCTTAAAGGCGGATTCTCTCTTTTTCTCTGCTTTCTTTAGTGCCTTTCTAGTGAACTTCCAGTCCTCTTCGGCCTTTCGGACCTGTTTTAATAATGATTCGTAGGCTTCTAATTTCGACTTTTCTTCAATGCGAAGTTGTTCAATCTCTCTGTCCTGACTGCTCTCCTTCTCCTGAAGCTCTTGTTCAAGAGTTGCAAGGTCTTTCTTCAATTTCTCAATCTTTTCTTGGGTCTTCATGACTTTCTTGTCTTGAAGGAGTTCTGGATCCACTGTCATTTCAATCAGTGAATCGATGTGCAATTACCTATATCACTTTTGTGAGAAACCTACTGCTAGCATTATGGCTTCAGCAAAATCACCTGGAGTGACACCAACAACTAGGACATTATTCTTTTCAAGAAATGTTGCTATTCTACGAGTCAATGAAACTGTTGAGACTTCAGTGCTTACAAGATACTTCTCAAGTTCTGGTAGCGCATCTTCAGGGTGCATAAAGAAGTCCCCCATTATCACAATCCGGGAGATCTTGTTGTCTTGAACATCAAGCTTGATCTTCACCATCTTGCCGCCTGCCACTTTGTAAGTGCTCTTTAACATTGATTCACCTCGACAGATTCCATTCATCAGAAGCATATCTGCTCTCAATTAAGGACTCGACCATTTCTTTCTCGCTTTGGCTGAGAACCCCCTGTTCTATTTCAAGATCCAGTCCTTTTGAAAAGCCAGAAACAAGAGCATTGTACAAATCATCAAAGGAAATCCCCTCTCCCAGAAGATCCCGCACAGAGGTCACACGTTCATTCACATCAGAGATCATCTTGTCAGAAATCTTCTCCTTTGGGACCTTAAGCACAGAAAACATAGTCTCCACATCCAAGTCCAGAAGAATAGTTCCATGTTGAAGCATGCAAGAATAGCGTCTGGTCTGTGCATTACCTGAGATCTTCTTCTCACCTACAACAATATCATTGATGGGACGAAACTCTGCATCTATTCCAAGATTTGCCAAGCCCTCAATGATCCCACTGCATAAAGACTTGTAGGACTCTATAATGCTTGGCTTGACCAGAGGATGATCCTTTGGCAGGATTATACTATATGTTATCTCACCGTTATAATCGTGGTAGACAGCTCCACCTCCAGTGATTCTTCTCACATAGTCGATTCCATTGTCCCTACAATAGTCGAGGTCGACCTCTTCGGTCATTCCCTGAAAGACACCAATGGATACCGCGGAGGGATTCCAGCGGTAGAATCGTAATGTTGGTGGGGCATTTCCTTTAGCCATATGCTTCATAATGCTCTCATCAGTAGCCATATTCATAGGAGCATTCTGTGTCGCAAACTCAAGGAGTCGAATGGAGTGCGGCATTATTTCATCAGCTCGGTTTCATCTATTGCTTTTTCAATTTCTTCAGCACTTAATGGATGCGGGTAGTTGTACATTGGACCCGAAGGGCGTTCATTATAATATGGTCGATTACAACCAAGGCATCCTGACACTTGAAAAGCAAATCCCGAAGATAAGGTTTCTCTTAACCAGTCTCTGTCCACTGCAAAAGTTATGCGTCCATCATTCGAGAATTGCACCTGATTGGGAGATATCAACTTGTTATGCAATAAATATCTAAGAGTCTGAATTCTTCGATATACATGAAGATCGGGCGGCGACTGGGTTTCGAGTGCTGTGTTCTCGATATTTGTGAATGCAAAGAGACCTACACGAATTCCACCGGAATACATTCTGACGAGAAATTCAGCTGCATCTTGTTCAGACTCTCCAAGTCCTACTATAAGATGTGTGGTGACATTATCCTTGCCAAAGACATCTCTAGCCTGCTGCAGGGCCTTGATATGGTGTTCCCAACGATAAGGCCCATGACGATGCTTGCCCTTGATTTGATCAAACAATAAGGGTGTTGCTGCATCTAATGCAATACCAATATTTTGCACTCCAGCATTTTTTAGGCGGATCATATCATCCACCGATATTGGCTGAATGCAAACGGAGATTGGCGAATTTGTGATCTCAGCAAGTCTGCCTGCAATGTGTTCAGCATCATCGATTACACCACGATAATTCAAGCACTGAATGCAGAATCGTTCAAAGCTGTGATCATCAAGCCGTTCTATGACTTCGTTAAAAGGATAGACTGGCCATTCGATTCTTGACAACATGGAGTCTGAGTGAGTTTCTCTTGATTGAGGACAGAAGGCACAATTTGCAATGCATCCGCTTTTGTGATAGGTCATAAAGAAGCATGTAGTGAAATTCTTCAATTTGGGGCCATGTTCGAGACCTAGCTTTATCGCAGTGCCCAGTGAGATTCGAACTCTTTCTACTTTTGTCATCATGGTCCACATGTTGCATAGACCATTAAGGATTGTGGCTTGAACAAGGCTATTACTCGCCCCAATTCTCAACAGCTTGGTCGTATTCAGTTTCTAGCCTTAATCTAAGAAGCTCGATCTTTGAGATATTGGCGTTACGGTCTTCAGCAAGGAGTCTTGATTCAATCTCTTTCAAGAGTTGAGTGGCTTGTTCATTTATCTCTTGAACTCGCAGCGGAATCTCCTCAGGTTCGAGAGAACTCTCGCCTCTGTTAATTTTGGCTAATTCTTCAATCAACTTCACACATGTTCGTTCAAGACTCTTCAGATTACGAATCTCTTTGGTCTTGATACGCTTTCGAATAATATCGATAGTTGGAATTGCAAGAAGAGCAGCGGCGATAAGTCCTATTATTAGTCCTCCAGATGAAGCCATTATCTGAACCAAGTCCACAGAGGGATTGTTTGGATCAAAACCATTCATGATCTCCCAATAGTCCGTGTATCCATCACCATCAGTATCAACATTAGTTGGGTCCGTGTTGTATGTAATGACCTCTTCGTAATCTGTAAGACCATCTCCATCAGTGTCTGCAACCAGTGGTGAGGAGCCATAAGAAAAGATCTCATCATAGTCTGAGAGACCATCTCCATCAGTGTCAGAAACTAATGGGTCTGTGTCATATACCTTGACTTCTTGATAATCGGTGAGACCATCACCATCGGTGTCTGAGTCTGTTGGATCTGTGTTGTATATAAAGATCTCATTATAATCACTCAGCGAGTCGCCATCAGTATCGGAATCGTGAGGATTAGTGCCAAATTGGAATTCTTGAAAGTTCATTAACATATCGCCATCGGGATCTTCATGTGCATCATAGCTCAGGGGATTAAGATTGTTGGCCACCTCCCAGCCATCACTCATTCCATCAGAGTCAGTGTCTTCATCTACTGGGTTTGTGCCAATTTGATACTCAAAGAAATTCGTCAAGCCATCATTATCATTGTCAAGTGCGGCATCATTAGTAAGAGGGTCAAGTCCATTCTGAACCTCATATCCGTCAGGCATAAGGTCATCATCAGTATCATTGTCATGTGGGTCAGTTCCTGCTAAGTATTCGCCTAAGTTCGCCAGTTCATCAACATCTGGATCTCCGGCACTGTCATCAACCAGTGGATTCAATGTGTTGTTGACTTCCCAGCCATCAGGCATCTGGTCCGAATCAGTATCGGAATCATTGGGGTCTGTGCCATAAGTGAGAACCTCATCGCCATCTGAGAGACCATCATCATCAGTATCGGGTGAAAGAGGGTCAGTCTGATATGTGACCACTTCATCATAGTCTGTGAGCTGATCAAAGTCTGTATCAGGATTGGTTGGGTCAGTGAAATAGAGAAGAATCTCGTCATAGTCATTCAGACCATCAGAGTCAGTGTCTTCATTTGCTGGATTCGTGCCATATAGGTACTCATCATAGTTTCTCAGCCCATCTCCATCGTGGTCAGCAAAGGCATCATTGACCAGTGGGTCCAGGCCATATTGGATTTCCCAGCCATCAGGCATCTGGTCTGAATCGGTGTCAGGGTCATACGAATCTGTGCCATATATGTATTCATCATGAGAGTATGCACCATCATTATCAAAATCATGTTCGAAAATCCACAGGCCATGATACATAGATGTGGCTACAATATACCCCTCTGCCATAAGCGTATAATCCATTGAATAATTATTGGCAATGAGATTCATGAGGTTTGGATTTGCAGGGTTGGACATATTGTACAGAACGAACTCACCAGAAATTTCAGGCATATACATGCAATTTTCATCAATCGTAGGGCGATGTGAATAATAGTAGTTCAATGTTATTCGATTCACGAAATTAAGACTCAGAGTCAAAATTGTCAGATAATTGCTGCTTGAGATGAACAGATAATTAGAAACAATATTCACAGCAGCTATGTCATCGGATATGGGGTATTCGCTTACAAATGAGGGGGATTCTGGAGTTGAGATATCATAGCGCCTGATACTATCTGCATATGTAGCTACATAGAGGCTATCCATGTGCCCCATCACAAATCGAGAGGATTGTATATTATACATATTAGTTGAGTAATCAGTGAGATTGACAGCATATAGGTAATAGCTTGTTGTGATAATATAGGCAAAATCATCAGACAGCCATAATGAGAGTCCATAATGACCCAGAGGCAACTCATGGATAATAGAGGGATTATGCAGGTTGGTAAAGTTGACAATAAAAAGGCTGGTTTCTGAGAGAACATAGCCAATTGAATCTCTCACCTTCAGATCACGAGGATTATTAATGTTGTATAATATTGGGTCGGCGGAGAGGTCAGAGAGATTATACATTGACAATGTGGAAGAATCGTGATAGACATAGATGATTCCATTATCATATGAGATGCCCTTGCAATTTCCAATATATTCGATTTCATTAAGGATGTAAGGCTGGACTTTTTCAGACATAGTCAAGATCAATAGACCATAGTCTTCCTGCAACATGTAGCCCAAGTCGTTGATGTAGGTGAAATCAATGATGTTTGTAGACTTTGAGAACTTGGCGATTCTCTGGACAGAATCAGACACATTGTAGATATAGGCATTTGAGTAGTACGCTCCAAATACATACGAATCTAACACAAAAACAGATGTCATTGGTACTGATATTGACTCATTGAAATACTCTTTCGGATTACTAACATCTGAAACATTAATGAATCTGATTCCATTGTATTGATCAGCAAGATAAATCGTAGTGCCTGACAAGGCCATGTCTTCAAAGCGATGAGATGAGAAACTCAATGTGCTAAGTTCCTGAAAGCTTGTTGGGTCTGAAACATCAAAGATGTAAAAATCATAGTATTTTTCGCAGACATAAGCAATATTAGAATTTACGATAATGCGGGAGGGGGTGTTGGACAATGAATGAGTTCCAATCAATATTGGATGTTCGATCTCGGTAATATTAATGACTGCAATGCTGCTTGATCTCAAGACATACGCAAGGTCATTATCAAATGACATATCATAGAGTGTACCGGCCAATTGATAGAAGGTAATAAGTGCTGGTGACAGAGAATCTGTTATATTGTATATGTAGAAGCCATTGCTTTCTTGCATGACGAACAGGAAATCTTGGTATACGAAAATGTTTGCAAGAGTGTTTTCAAAATACATCTTTCGCATAAACTGTGGAGTTGAAGGTACAGAAATGTTATAGATATATACACCCTCGCTTGCATCGCACACATAGGCGGTGTCACCAACAATGGCCATTCCCTTCGGATTATTGGGCTGAGCATTAACTGCTAGAAACGAGATTCCATAGATGTTTGTAATGTTAAATACAAGCATGCCATAGTCACTAGATGACACAAATGCAAGATTATTACTGGAGTGTATCGCGTATTTGTATCCTGATTCAGTAAAAGAGCGAGTCATGTATATTGGACTGCTACGATTTGATACATCGTAGATTGTTATGCCATCATAACCATTTGGTATGAATATCGAATCGCCATTAAAAGTTACATCAATGTAATTGACACCTGAACTATCAGAATAAGTCTGGCTGGCATTCACAGGATCAGTAATATTAAAGACTGAAATTCCATTAGTTCCACTGGCATAATAGAGAAACAGTCCCGTATCATCAATACATACATGAGGATCGGTTGCTGAGATTGTAATATGCTTCACTTCAGAGGGGTTTTTGACATCAGTAATGTTGACGACACTCAGTCCAGAGTTTGCAGTTGCTAAAAACACAAAGTCGTTTGACACTGCCAAGGAGTTTCCCATTCCTGAAACAGACAGACTTGAAACAAATGTTGGACTGGTAAGGTCAGAAATATTAACGATTATCAGATCCAACGAACTTGAAGCAATGAACATAAGATTGCCTTCAATTAAAACATCATTAGAACTCTGTGAATAAGTTGAGATGAGTGTAGGATTGGTCTTATCGGTAATGTTCAATATATAGATAGTAGAGAGTGAGCCGCAGACAGCCAATGATTCGTTTGCCCAGACACAAGTGATTGAGTCGATTGAAAAATAGCTCTCTAGCTTTGGAATGTTCGGATCTGAAACATCAACAATTACAAGACCATTGTCACTGTCTGCAATAAATGCATAATTGAGTGTTGAATAGATGTCAAGAATATCATAGGGAGTATCATAGAAGCCAACTTCCCTGATGTTGTAAGGATCATTAACAGGAATGACCGACAAGGAATAATACAGCAAGGGCAAATAGACACTATTGTAGTGAAATGCAATTGCATCTGGGCTTCCAGAGTCATTATAGGAATTAATCAATGTTGGTTCAGATTTGTTTGAAACATTGATAAAGAGAAGTTCAACAGCATCAGCTGCAACATAGGCAGTTGAATTGACAACATAGATGTATTGACAATTTCCAATACTTGCAATACTACCAATTTGCTGAATATTAGATGAAATTGAGATGTCAAATATGAATACACCATTAGTAGTCGATGCCAGGTATGCATAAGCACCCTCAATGAACACATCACGGGTGTTTCCAACGGATGATGAATAATATATCACTTGAAGATTGGACAGGTCGGTTGCATTGACAACCCTAAAGCCATCAGAACATCCCAGATATACAAGGTTTGAGTTCACACTAACGGAGTAAACAAAGAAGCCAGAAATGGAGTTGACAAAGGTGATATTGTGGATGTCGGTAATATTGAGAATTCTTAACCCATCATTGCCATTCGCAACGAATGCATAGCTTCCATTAATTGCAATCTCATATACGAATTCAACTGTGTCTTCATGATCTGCAATTTGAGGATTCTCGAGATCACTCACATCAATTGAATAATAGCCATCATATCCACAGGAGATCATTGCAACATTATCTAACACAGAAATATCGATTGCTGGTTTCTCAAGCCAGACACTACTTATGATCTGTGCATTGTTAGAATTAGTGACATTAAGGATGAATAATCCATTGTTCGAGTCTGTAATGAATGCAATGTTATCCCTGAACGCAATTCCTGATATTTCAGGTCTGTCAGTCGCGCTACAGATATTCGGTGTGACAGGTTTAGTAATGTTGACCACTATTATTCCAATAAAGTCTGCTGCCAAAAATACAAACGAGTCGTTAGCAGATACATCATAAGAACTATATGAGAATGTCAGCTCTTTGTATATCACTGGACTAGTCTTTGAACTCACATTGACAAAGTATATAGTTTGACTGTCGGAAGCAACTATTAATGTGTCACCTGCAATGTCCATTTTGGAATAAGAAGGGGTAGTGTTGGTCTGAGCATAGCCAATATTTTGAGGAGATGAAGGATCTGAAACATTAACAACTGAGATTCCTCCATTCATCTCTGAAACATAAAGGATGTTATTGTCAATTAAGACATCCCTGGTCTGATGGGCAGATGATTGACTGGTGAGCTGTTGAATTGATGATGGATCGCTCACTTCAAATATGTAATAGATGTCATCCGAACCTGATGCAATGTATACATAATTTCCTTCTGCGTCGATGCCTTGGCAGTTGAAGGATGTGCTGGAACCAAGAATAGTCGGATTGCTGATATCAGTTATGTCCACTATCTTAAATCCCCCACTTGTCCCAACATATATTCGTGAACCGTCTTGAACTAGGCATTGGCTATAGCTTGTGAGAGGGAGATATCCAATAATTGCAATATCTTGAGGACTGCTTATATCAAGAATAATTAACCCGAGATATTGATCAGCAACAAAAACAGTAGAACCATTGATTTTTACATCAACAGCATTAGAGAATGATCTCGTTCGTGATACGAATCTTGGCACACTTATATTTGTTGCATCAAACAAAACAAGTCCATTTGCGCCATCAGCGAGGACAATGGTAGAACCATCAGAATCAATTGACTTGGGCTGATAATCACTAAAGAGTTCAGTTGTCTTGAATGGACCAAATGGCAAGCGTTTCTCAAGGATGTGAAGACCATATTGATAGTTGACAAAGTAAATGTAGTTGCCAATAGGGAGTACATCATAGATTGTTGATGAGGACATACTATAAGATTCTGTAGTGAATGGATGATACATATCAGAAACATTAACCACCATTATTCCCTGCGTGGTTGCAGAAACATATAGAAGCATCTCATCTGGACGAGTTTCATCAAAGGCGACTGAATATGTATTAGCGTATCGAACAAACGATATGAACTTCAGCGAGTCAATGTTTGAACAGTCATACAACATCACCCCTCTAGCATCTAGAGCAATGGCGCATAAATTATTCCGTACTGTTATATCTCGTGCATATTTTGGCAGGTCATATTCACCTCTAATTGCGATATTGGAAAGGTCAGAAACATCAATTATTGAGAACGAAAATGACTGGGTCACAAAAGCATTAGATCCTGCCAAATAGATCTGTGAACATGATTCAAGATAAATGCTGTCTAGTATTAAAGGATTGCTTGGGTTAGTGATGTCATATACATAGAACATACTGCTTGTAGTGGTCACGTACATTAGATTATTTTGAATCACTATGTCATTAATTCGAGTTGATAGCATAGAACTTAGTTTCATTAACCTATCAAGATCAGAAATATCATAGATAGTTAGGCCGTTATCTGCGCCTACTGCGATTGTGTTGAGGTCAATGGGTTCAACAATCCATGAACTAATATCGGGAGTCCAGTATATCAAGTCGGGGCAGCTGGGATCACTAACATTGTAAATGCTATATCCTCCGCCCATTGAAGAAACAAATGCCAAGTCATCCATTTTCCTAATACGATAGTACTTGTCATATGGAAATCCCTTTGAGATCTCAGTGACTGAACCAATGTTTGTGATATTGACAACCCGCAGTCCATAGTCATAATTTGCAGCATAGAGATAGTCGCCATTTATGACCAAATCTCTACAGTCTCCACTTAGGGTCAGAGAATCAATCTCAACAGGACTCATTTGATCTCTAACATCGAATATTCTTATTCCATAGGTGCCATCAGCAACAAACAGCAAATTGTTAGCATAGGTAAGGCTTCTTGCATTAGTAGTCGACCCGGAGGCAAGCAGACTGAGATCAGCATGATTTGATACATCTACTATGTATATCCCATTTGAGCCCATTGCAAGATACGCATAATCATTGTCAACATGGACACTATATACTCGATTCGAAGGGTAAAAGCCACCATATATCGGGTTGCTCAGAATTGAAATGTCAACTATTTCCAGTCCATTCGAGCAAGCAAGATAAGCAAAACTGCCTGAAATGTATACATCATATATTGCGCCATTCGCAGTATAGGCCGACACTATACTTGGAGAATACTCTGTTGAAATGTCAAAGATGTAGAGGCTGTTGAGACTGCTCACATACAAATAATTGCCAAGGACATACAATGCATTAAGAACACCAAAACCCTGTTCGTAGACCTTTGTGATAGAATGCGGATCAGACACATCAAATATCTTGAGGTTTCCATCAGATGTGCCAGCATAAAGATATGATTCTTTCAATGATATCTTGATGAATTCTCCAAAGGTGTCTTGATGGTAGATCTTCATTGGAGCAGTGGGATCACTCACATTGTAGATAACAAGTCCATAATCGTAATCAGCACCATAGATGATATCTCCGGAGATCTCAATATCGTATAAAGTATCAGGACTATATGAGGTGCTGAGAACTGTTGGGGAATTGATATTAGTCATGTTTAGTACTGAAAACCCAAGATTTGAATCAACTATGTAAGCATAAGAACCTTCAACCCAAAAATCAGCGATGGAGATAAATTCATCATTCCCCTCCAAGAATGAAAAATCATTGATGCTAGATATTGAATATACATATAATTTGCCAGACTGCTGGGAAACATATGCCACATCATCGACAATCTGTATCTGAGATGGATAACTGATCTCAAAGGTACGAATGAGAGATATTGACTCCAAGTCAGATATGTCGAATTGATAGACACCATTATATAATGACAAAACGTAGCAGATATTATCTCTGATTGCAAGATCCTTGAAACATTCGCCTGAATAGTGGAGTTCAATAATCAGACTCGGATTTGTGGGATCACTGACATCGTAGAGCATCAAGCTATCACTTAGAATATAAAGAGTTGAATCAATGATTCTAATACGGTGAATATCATTTACAGAGATTGAGCTTATAAGCAACGGACTTGTTGGTTTGCTGACATCATAGATATAGACTCCATCGTAATAACTCAGAAATACATAGTTACCTGACACAATAATTTGGCTAAATAGTTCTTCGGCAGGAAATGTTCCAACAATAACAAGATTATGCAGGTTGCTTATGTCGACGATGCACCATTTCCAATCTTCTAAGGATACGAATGCATATGATCCAGAAATGAAGACATCGATAATAACCTGCGGGAGCCATATCTCAGAAACATTTTGTATATTCAAAGGATTAGAAACATCATGTACTGAAAGAATATGCCCATGGCCAACATAAGCAAGAGGATATGACACAAATAGGGCGTGATATCGACCATATGACCAATTTGCCACTGAGCGAAAGTCATCGTCAACGGAAACTATGGAAGAGCCCTTCAGAGAGAGATTATCATTTGACAGTTTTGCTGATTCAATAATCGCAGGCGTGCTGACAGGTCCAGAAAAAAACATAATTGCGAGTACCAGGAGACTAATGGAAAAGCGTTGAATCTTCAAATTCTACAACATCCACCACGCAGTACTGTGAATTTCCCAATTCAAATTGATATAAGGATTTGCTTTAACATTAAAAAAAAGAAATAGTTTTTCCAAAATTCGCACAAGTTATATTCTTTCATCGATAAGTTTCAATATAAAAGAACCAAGTGTTTGTATTGCAAAGACCTATTAAACTGAAACCTTTATCCTATTTGGTGAATTGCGTGTCTAGAGAGAAGTTCAAGACCTTTGTGACTGAACAAAAGATGCTTTTTTTCACTCAAGTTGTGATTCTACTTGGTCTACTTGTTCAAGTCATAATGTTTGCATCATTGCTCTGGTGGGGAAGACCAGATGCTTCGAACACCGCGTTAGTTCTCCAATTCTTTGCAGTTGCTGCTTTCTGGGTGATTACAATCGACATCGGAGTGGCCTTGTTTTGGTGGATTTCAAATCAGGGCGATTGGCCTATCGATGTTTCAGAGTTTGGGGACCTATTTGAAGATGAGATTGACTAATAATTGGCACATTGCTCCAATTTACATCTGAGTAGGATTATTTACGAGATTATATTCATTTGTTGACAGCAGAACGTTGATATGAATGGATTTCTTATAGTTGATGAAGTATAATGGAACAAAGCCGCCTCGAAGAGTTTACTGATGAAGGAGAATCAGATGATTGGACATATGCAGGTGAAGAAACAAATTATCTGACTCATGGCCTTCATCCATATCCCGCAAGGATGATTCCCCAAATCGCAAGGCGTCTTATCCTTACCTATTCTAATAAGGGCGATTTAGTATGGGACCCATTTTGCGGCTCAGGAACCACCCTCATAGAATCTATGTTGTCTAATAGAAAATCAATTGGCACTGATCTAAATCCATTTGCCGTCTTTCTATCACGAGTAAAGACCACGATTATCCCACCCGATGAATTAGATGAATCAATGATGATGATATTGAAAAGAATTGCAAAGGCTGAAAGGATTAGTAACGTGGAAATTCCAGCTTTGCCAAATATTAATTATTGGTTCAAAGATTATGTTCAAGAAGACCTTGCAAGACTTCGGCTGATAATCAATGAAACTGAAAATGAGATAATCCGCGACTTTTTCAAATTATGTTTATCTCTCACTGTTAGAGAGGTGTCAAATCTAAAGAAACGTGAGTTTAAAATTGTCAGAATGAAACCAGAAAAGCTTGCAGAGTTCAATCCTGATGTTATTAATACATTTTCTAAGTATTTGAATCGAAATGTGCGATTAATGAAGTCATTTGCCAAGTTCTTGTCTAATATGCGACCACCTATCCCAATAATATTTGAAATCGATAATCGCTTAGCACCCATCGATCCAGAAAGCATTGACCTAGTAGTCACATCACCGCCCTATGGCGATAGCGGAACAACTGTGGCATATGGCCAATTCTCGAAGTACCCAGCGCTTTGGATTGGGCTTGATGAAACATCAATCAAATCAGTTGATAAACTAAGTCTTGGGGGTCAGAATCACAGAAGTTTCGATAATATCGAACTGCCAAGTCCCACATTGAATGAAACTTATGCTAGAGTCAAGGAGAACAGTGCCAAAAGAGCAAAGCAAGTCTACAACTTCTTCTACGATCTCAATCAGTCATTGGAAAGCATTCATGAAAAGTTAAAGCAGGGAACTCGAGCATGCATTGTAATTGGAAATCGACTCGTTAGTAGAGTACGTATTCCAACCGATATGATAATTGCAGAGCTAGCGAAAGAACTAGGATTCACCCATGAGAAGACAATTTACAGAGATATACCCACAAAGCGCATGCCGTGGCAAAATGCTCCCGAGAATGTTGAAGGAATAAAAGCCGATACAATGCACAAAGAGAGCATTGTGATCCTAAGAAAAGATTAGATGAGACGTTTTCGCACTGCATAGAGATTAATCAATTTTCGTTCTTGCATCCTATATGCTGGACCATGATCCCTGACTGAACCGGTAGTCTTCAGATGCATCCGCCAATCAAAAGAGATATCTCCATTCTCAATTAGGATCAATAGATTCTTTATATCTGCATCGCTCAAGATATATGCTTCATTATAGTTGAAATACTCAAATTTGCCTTCTTTTCGAGAATCTGCAATAATAAGGACTAGATTTGTCACCTTCTTCTGCAAAGCTTTTTGCAATTGCACGAAATCTTGAAAAGCTACAATCTCATTATTGTGAGTAAACTCAATGCGTTGAGTACTATGATTAACAAATAGTTTCCAGCCAAGGCTATTGACCGAGGTGGCAGTCAATGTTGTATAGAGTGCATAACGTTGTTGTTTTGTGTCCCAGTACCCATGCTTACGCACAAGGTCAATTCTACTAAGTCCTTCAATTATTCGAGGCATTTTCGTTAATAGTGAAATGGGACTTGTTGAATTACGACGAGCCGATTTTATCTCTACTGTTCCCCAGTCGGGTATCGAGAGATTATTTTCTGCAAAGCCCAGTAGCCCCTCCATGGTATGGCCAATTCCTGTGCTACCTCTTCTATAACTTCGAATCCAACCATAATCCTTCAATTTTTCCAATTTTTTTCTTAACTCTTCTATAGTCATTTCATGAATGCTAGTCAACGACACCCGCCCCAATATTCATTATTGTTGCTATTAATTAATCTATTTGATTGTAATCCTGTTTTTTATCATTGGAAGCACATGCAGGGTACATGCTGATTTGGTGAATTGCGCCAATAATGAGAAGGGCAGATAACTCCCTAGATCTAAATCACAGTTTCTTGGCGGTTTCATAAATTGGCACAAGTTGATTCTTCCATTCAGCTAGGCCATCGGGCGATGGCGGATAATTGCGGTAGACTTCTTTGATGTCCTCCATCAGACTGGCGACCTTAGCCACGCGTTTCAATAAGTGAATGTTTCCAACTCCGGAGACCAATCGTCTTAGTTTTTCGCCTGTTCCAAATTTCACCTTGCCCGTCATGCTGGTGTCAAGAAGATCATCAGCCTTCACAATGCCCTTACGAAAAGCAAAGTTGATCTCATCAGTCGTTACGTTTAGGAGGAACCAGCGAAACACATGAAGGGCGGCTTGCTTAATCCCATAGGATTCCATGTATCGTGGGTTGTATGGCCATAGACCATGGATTGAAGTGTCATCTGACTCGATGGCTTCCACAGCAGTGATTCCTGCGTGTGCGCCGCCGAGCATTGAACTGCCAATCCCACCACCATGTATCGGGTTTACCTGAGCTCCCGAATCGCCAACAAGCATGAAGTTATCATCGACTAATGTATCAATAGGTCGTCTGACAGGAGCCACTCCGCCACTGCTGTCAAGTGTGACTAACTTTGTCTTCATGAAATCAAAGGTTGTCCGCACGAAGCTATTGAAGATATCTTGGGGTTTGGGATGTCCGGGAAGAATCATCATTCCAAGACCCACATTAACCCTGTTATGGCCCTGCGGAAACACCCATGTGTAGCCACCCAAAGTCTGTTCTTGATCCCAGTAAATCTCCAAGAACTCGGGAGTTTCGAAGGTATACTCAGGGGTCTCATATACATCACGCCATGCAACCATCATATCTTCCTTGGCAACTACTCTTTCAACTGGTGAATTATCAGGAAGTTGACGGCGTAACATGCCGGTTGCCCCAGTAGCATCGACAACAATCTTGGCTTTGATATCTATATCAATGCCATCTTGATTGACGCGGACACCAGATACCTTTCCATCCTCAAAGAGTAGTCGTTTGACGTGGGTTGATGCCCAGACTTCAGCACCAGCTTTTTCAGCTTGCTCAATGAGCCATTGTCCCATCTTGTGTCTATTGAAGGACCAGCCGGTCGTTGTGGGACCGGTCATTCTTAGTCTGTTCTCTCTATCAGGTGCAATGATATCAATCCCATGAACATCATATTCTACGATATCGCGGGGGAAGTCAGGAATGCCAACTAGCTCCTTTAACTCCCTGAAGTGATGGGAGCCAAGTGCATCCCCACATGTCTTGTATCCGATCATCTCACGCTCCTTTCTGTCAATTATCAGGACCGAGAGACCCTTCTTTGCTATTGTATATGCAGTAGTAGAACCGCCAGTTCCGGCCCCTGCAACAACAACATCATACTCTTTCATTTCTTAACCTCGCGTGACAATTTCCATGTCTGTTCAAGAAACTCCTGCAGCTGGTAAGCAATCATTGGGATATCAGCCCAACCGCATATTGAGAGATCAGGCATGGCAAGTAGTGCCACGGACCTGTCAACTACAAGGTCCACACCCATCACTTGCTTCTTTATCCTTTGTGCCACTCTGAAACCCAGTTTTAATGGTTTTCCACTATGTACAATCCTAATCCTTACTTTACGCTTTGAGGCCTTATGCAATGCATCAGTAATTGCAGGATTCATCTCATTAATGTCAGGCACTACCAGCAGAATCTCTTTGTTCGCATTACCAATCATGGAAATTATTTTTGCTTGAACATCTGTGTTTCCCTTAAGTGTATAAATCAACGCAGGAACTTCGATTCTTGAGTCGCCCTCATTCTGAATCTGCTCAAGACTCATTATCAGCTGGTCTATCTTTCCCATCAAAAGGTCTCTCAAATGCCCCAGTGGTGCAAAATCAAAGGTCTTAGGACGCTTCTTGATCTGAACAACAAGCCCCCTATTCATTAACCCATCTAGCACATTATACAGGTTGGCCTGATGAATTCCCGTTGCATCCGAGAGACTGCCAACAGTGCTCGAGCCAAGCCTGTTCAGAGCAAGAATGATGGCAGTCTCATGTATGCCAAATCCGAGCTCCCGCAGTATCTCTGCTGCTCTTGCAGCATTTGTCCCGTGTATTCTTTTGTTCAAGGTATTCAAAATTTATGTGCAATTACTTATAAAATTTCCCAATGTATTCTAAATAATTTATATGCAATTACATATAACTAGATAATAGAATATGCAAATCCTGTCAGTACTTCTTTCACTATATCTCGAACTGTGATTGACGTGATCCGTGTGCCCTCAAGCAGAGGGTTAAACTCAACGATATCTGCGGACCTTACCTTCTTGGTCTTAAAAGCAGGTCTCATGATGCTTACCACCTGTGCCAGATCAAGACCTGCAGATTCCGGATGAGCCACAGAGGGTGCGATGCTCGGGTCGAGGACATCAATGTCGACTGAAATATGAACATGATCGACAATATCGCACATTGACCCAATCCTCTGAATAATAGTATCAATACTCATATCTTCAGGATAATCTAGCCTTTCACGATGACTTGGAAGAGCAGCTCTTAAATCAAACAAAACAACATTCTCAGATTTAACCAATTGCGAATCGATAATCCTAAACAATGTTGTTGCGTGAGAGTACTGTTGCCCATCATAGCTCTCATACATATCAGCGTGGGCGTCAAGGTATATCACGCCCCAAATACCAGGGGCGGCCCTTGTAAGTCCCTTCATTATAGGATAAGTGATAAAGTGATCACCACCAAGAAAGAGCAGTTTTGATTCATGGTTGGCAAGCTTTGAACATGCATCAGATATGTCGTAAAAGGCCGACTCGGGGGGTCTGGTGGATATCTCAAGGTCACCAATGTCTTCAATTGAGATAAGCTTGGATAAGGGGGTTTCCTTAATCAGAGGGCTCACTCCTATGGTCAATGGAAAACTATGGGAGCGCTCACTGTCCATTGACTTTCTGATCTCATCGGGTCCAAATCTGGAACCGGGAGTATGACTGGAGGTTATATCATAAGGAATACCCAGCACGCCAACATCAGGATCTCCCGTTTCAGGCGGCTTGATTCCAAAGAAGGCTCTGGAGAGTCTTAAATATCCGTTGAGTTCATCACTTAGTGGCAATCTAGTTCATGACACCAATAATCTATCTTCAGATAAAGAAGCTTTGGTTCTATTTGCGTTCTCAAGCTATGTGAATAGTAATAATCTCTTATGATTAGATTCATCCCCAACTAGATATGAAGCGCTGGAGTTGGCTGAATTGAAGCATTTTCATATGTTTCTTAATATGATCGTCTAGATTAACCGAATGACTTAAAGATAGCACAAAGAGCAAAAATAATTATGGAATATATAATAGTGATTACAATTATTATAAGGAGCTAAAGTCTTTTAGTTTCGAATTCATTCCATTTGGCAAAGAGCCCTTTCGCATCCTAAAGCAGAATGAATGGTAATCAACAATTCTTCATATCTGATGATATTGAAAGAGGAGTAAAAAAATGAAATATGAAAGAAATAAGATCTATCTCATGGATTGCATAGAGGGCATGAAAACGCTTCTTAATTCGGAGGAAGTAGATGTAATTGTTACTTCCCCACCCTATAATATTGGGGTGAAGTACAACAGTTACGATGATACGATTCCAAGAGAGAAATATTTGGATTGGATGGAACAAGTTGCACTTGAATGCAAGAGAGTGCTAAGTGAAGAAGGGTCATTTTTTCTGAATGTTGGACAGAAGCCCAAGGATCCATGGGTGGCATGGGAAGTGGCCTTTAGAATGAGAAAGCACTTTGTTCTTCAAAACACAATTATCTGGGTAAAGTCTATTGCTATAAACAAGGAGGATGTTGGAAGTTATCCAAACATCAAGGGCGATGTAGCTGTTGGGCATTTTAAGCCCATAGGAGGAAAGCGTTTTATCAATGACTGCTTTGAGTATATTTTCCACTTCACAAAAACAGGAAATGTCGAGTTGGATAGACTTGCGATAGGAGTCCCATATCAAGACAAGAGTAACATTGGAAGATGGAAATCAGCAAAACAAGACAAACGATGCAGAGGAAATACATGGTTTATCCCATATAAGACAATAAGGTCTAGAGAGAAACAACGACCACACCCTTCGCCATTTCCGCCAAAGCTTCCAATTATGTGTATTAAACTTCATGGACTTGATAAGACTAATCTTGTGCTAGACCCATTCATGGGAATTGGAAGTACAGCAGTGGCATGCGCAAGACTCGGGGTGGATTTCATAGGTTTCGAAATTGATGAAACTTATGTTAGGGAAGCTGAAGAAAGAATTAGGGGTGACATATCTTTTCATTTATGAACAAGGATATATATAATTAATAAGTTTGAGCGCCTTTTCACGAGAGATTTTTGTTGTTGAACCAAGCTTTCCATCATTCCACCAAGATTTCACTTGTTCTTTTGATATTGTCCAATATGGAATCTTTGGAAATGCCACTACATCTGCAACAATGTATCCTTTAATTTCATCAAGTTTGTCCAAAAATCCCTGTTCTTCGAAGTGCCGGCCAGATCCCACCATATAGCTAGGACAAAAATAAATACCAGACCTAGTAATACATCTGACTTCCCATTTACCATTTTCAGCATCAATTAGATCGTATCCAGCGCCTTCACTTTCAGGACGTTTTCCATTTAATATCTCATATTCCAGACGTCGCTCAAGTAAGAACGAAATCTTCCGTCCATCAGTAAAATACTCTTTAACATCTTTTTCACGAATCTTTAATGCATGTGCAATTGCTTCAATATCCCAATTAAAACAACCACAAGATTTGAACTTTGAATTGTCTTTGTTCATTTCAATTCCTCAGAGAGTTTGTCAAGAACCACAACTGTTGACCTTAACATTCAAACTATAATTACAATTTAGAGTGTGTCTAATAAACTAAACAGCATGCTCCAACAATGTTAAAGTTACTAGTTTATTGAATAATCTTGTTGGTTTGCCTTTGATTGAAAAAGCAAAGGAGGCTCGGTGAAAACACCGAGCTTAAGTTTTATACTGTAACTATATCGCTTCCACCGCGACCTTTGATAATTCCAAGTACACTATAAATGCCAGTGAGTGCAATCAGAGCAAAGATTCCAAGGGTGATTTCTGGGAATTGTTCCATTGCATCGCCAATGACCTGACCTGCGACTGCTCCGGCATCAGGATTGACTGTAAATCCGTCATCGGGAGTAGACTTTGTGAAGGTCCTACTATTATACTCATATGAGAGAATCGCACCGGGGAAGAGATATCCTCCCTCATTGGCGAAGGTCACTGTGTAGGTCATTGTGACATTTTCATGAGGGGCAAGAGTGCTAACACTCATCGTTGTGTCTCCTGAAACATCAGCAGTTGGATATAGAGGAGCAAGTCCAGTGTCACTGATAAGCACATTAGAAACCGCAACATCTGCATTGTTAGTGACTGTGATAGTCACCTCAACGGAACCACCCACAGTTATGGAATCGATTGAGAACGCTCTTGTAATTGCAATCTCAGGGGGATAATCGTCGGATTCAAAGTTGATCAAATAATCGTTCTGAGAACCCAAATTGCTGGCATTCCAGAAGACAGAGCCATAATTAGGATCAAACATTGTGTACTGAGGGTCGTTTGGAGACACCGAAGTGATGTTTACATCGCCTGCCAGATGTGCAATGATGAACGTGTTTTGACTTAGGGGTGTGAGAGAACCAGTTGCTCCAATCAATGATTTCAGACTTAGTGAAGTGTCGCCTAATGAAACAACTTGATCGCCATTGTACCCGATGGCTGCAATTGAGAGGGGACCTGTAGGCATATCTTGAGCGATTGAGAAATCACCAGATATCGGAAATGTCAAAGGAGTTGAATTTCCAAACATTCCAGCAATTAGGCTCATATCAGGAATTGCCAGAAGGCCGCCAGCAGAGCCGCGGGCATTTGCAAAAGTATCAATATCAATTGCTCCAAGTAGTCCTGAAGAGTCCAGACCAGACATAATGAGATTCAGAGAGTCCTCAAAAGTATTGCCAATCTGATATACATAGAGGTCCAAAGAATCGAATGGAAGCTGAACATCAGCATCTGGTGGGAACATGGTATCATCGATTCTAATTGAAGTCAGTTCAGAAAATGAGAGTTGAAACTCAGAATTGATTTTTGCAAGGACTTGTCCCATTCGAGCGGACGAAGTTGCTGCATCAACATTAAGATATGCTGAGAGTAGAAGGCCAAAATCGGTCCCAAGCATCTGAAAGATATCATCCATATTCATACCGCTTTCAAACTGCTTCGAAGAAATTGAGTCCATGACATTATTCGGATTGCTTAGGTTTCCAAATAGGCCCCCGACCATGTTCATGACATATTCCATGAATTCACCACGAGTTGAAACCACAGCAAGTGCCAAACATCCATCATACATGTCATTTGTGAGATCAAGAGCATCTGATGGAAGTCCAAGCTGACCATAGATAACCAGCGGTTCACCTGTAGGATCAATGTTTACAGCTAGGACCTCGGCGCCTTCAGCGATAAACTGGTTGATGATAGTACCAATGTCTTCTTGCTTACTCACTATCACCGAACCTGATGAGGTGGCGGCAACCAGTGGTGGAACAATAAAGAATATTGTCAAGAGTATTGCATATGTAGCTTTTCTATTCATTTAAAATCACTCCTTTGGACGAATTGTTGCGCCAATTATTCCTGCAATAACAGCAATAATGACAGGGACAAAGACATAGACAACAACTGGCAAAATGATGGCGACAATATCAGGACCACCTGAGCCAGCAGCTCCGACTGTGTTTAGCACAACGCCAATCAGGTCTTTAACAAGTGGAATTGAGAGAATGTCAATTATGGATGCACCAGGGGGCATTGTTGGAATTGTGCCAAGATTGACACCACTCGTAAAGAGCATGTAAACATAAAACATAAGCAGCATTTGTGAGCTAATCCAAGTCACTAGAGCAACAACAAAAGCACCCTTCTTTGTTCCAGCAATCACACCACCAACGAATCCAGCAGCTGCCCAAATTCCCACTGCCAAAAGGTTTGACAAAGGATTTACAATTAGAATATTAAGTAATGCGACTGTTGGGCGAATGTAATTGCCAAAGTGGGGTGCAAATACTTGCACAACGGTGTTCCATCCTTCAGGCAGAAGAAACCAGCTGAGAGCAAGTACGATACCGAAGGAGGCCAACCAACCGAAATACTTGGATCCAAATCCCATTTTCTTAACCTCTATTAAGTAATGTATGAATAATGGTAGCTCTAATTCAAAGCCTATTAATCTATCTGTATCATTGTATGTTCGATTTTGAGAAAGATAGAAAAGCTCATCAATTCTTATTTTCAATACAGAGTTAATGTTTCCCAACAATGGGGAATATTCGTATGTGTGATAGCAGACACAACAGTGTTGATAGTTGGTTGCGAGTCAATATGAGTGAACATGACATTCAGGCTTCAATGTACGAGCTGATACAATTGATAGCTTCGCTTAATGACACAAGGCGAGCTATCCTTAATGCATTAGCTCATG
>JAJRWI010000063.1 GCA_024276825.1 archaeon | reverse complement strand
TGGCTACAAGTGGCCACAGGCATTTGAGGCTGACAACACAATTGCATCAACATCAAACAACTATACTGGCATGTATGCTGGAGCAGCAGGCATTGGAACCTTCTTCCTCGACCTGTATAGAACCACTGGCGATAGCAACTACCTTGCCTATGCAGAAGGTGCTGCAAACTGGCTCTTCTCAATGGCAAACAAGAGTCATGGTTATATGTGGGTTGAAAAAGAAGGGGCTGACAACAGCACTCAACTCAGCACACGGTGGACCTTTGGAACACCAGGTATAGGCGGGTATTTCATTAACCTGTATCTCGCCACCGCTAATCAGACATACGCTGAGGCCGCGAACAAGACCATTGAGGGACTGATCTACTATGCTGATGACAGTGAAGGTGGATATTCATGGACCCGTTACAATGGCAACACAGAGAGGTTCGTTGGTCGATGGCATGGCGATGCCGGAATTGGTATCTTCTTCCTTGAGATGTATGATCTGTACAACAATGCTACATTCCTTCAATATGCGAATGGCATTGCAGAGTGGATAGATGCGACTCATGAGGAGGACAATGGATACTACTATCCTGACAACAATGCAACAGCCTTAAAATCCTACAAGTTCGGTGGTTGGAGTCGCTCACCTGCGGGCATTGGCGGGTTCTTTACACGACTATATTATGCAACAGGCAATCCAACCTACAAGAACTATGTGGTTCAGATTCTTGAATTTCTCAAGAACAATGCTACCGAGGTAAATGGAGGCCTGCTTTGGGCAGATGCCAGCGATAATGACAGAATTGCAACTGCAATGGGTCATGGTCTTGCTGGAACAGGAATGTTCATGCTTCAAGGCTACAGATTGACCCATGATTACAGCTACTGGCAAGTCTTTCAGGGCGTGCTAAAGGCTCTAAGCAATTTGGCATACAAGGAATCCTCTGGTTCATCGTGGACTCAGTCCGATAAGACCACAGATGTACACATGGGTCTCTACTATGGTGTTGCTGGTGCGGGCTACTTCCTCCTGCATTCAAGCACTTCATATCCCGTTGTGGATTTTGACGCACCAACAGTATCAAGCCCCGATGATATCGTTAGCAATGTTAATGATGCCATTGATATAACATGGACACTTGAAGACCTCTATCCGGGTGGCTGGATCGTGTACCTTGATGGCAGCATATTGCAGTCATCAGATTCATTCGGCTCGGGTGAAGATGTTTCAATCAGTGTTGATACTACTACAGCTGGAACATACAATTACACTATCACCGTTACCGATTTCTTTGGACGCACCACAACTGACACTGTAATTGTAACTATCAACGAAGAAGCAACTACAACAACCACAACCGAAACAACTACAACAACTGAACCAATCACAACGACAACTCCGGCTGCTGGTGAAATTCCAGCAACATTCCAGATGGCCCTATATGGATCAATAGCATTGAACCTTGTGCTCATCGCTGTTGTCTTCATCCTTGTAAGACGAAAGTAGATCCAAAAACGAAGTGGGGATTATTCCCTACTTCCGTTCCTTTTTTTCATGCTTTTAGTAGTTCTAGAAGTATTTTTACTATTATTTGCAGAATGACATCCATCGACCTAATATTTGGAGAATTCTTAATAGGATGTTTTTTGTGAGCTCAATAATCCATTAGAATGAATTGTGAACTTGATGCCAGCAATGCAATGTCAGCCTGAGGATAGTTATTATTGGAGTGACTCGTTGTATTTCGATGAATCTGCAAAAGGAAAGCTTGCATATTTATGCGGTTTAAACTTGGACTTGGCCATAAAGTAGCTACGTTAGTTGTATTTTTAGAAATGGAAATACTTCCAATTGTTTATTATTTATTCAATGACTTGGAACGCAATATAATTTCAGATCTTGTTCTTTTAGTTATTTGGTGCATTGCAACCAAACTCCTTCAATGAGGAACAAAACAAGCTACTCCTATTCAAGCTTGTTGAACAACTAAACATCATTCGACTGATAAAGAAGCCAAAGATAAAATCAAGATGATGGAATTAATTGATATTCTATCAAAGAAAAGCTATTACATATTCTTTACTACGTTTTATTGGAATATCACAAATGCATTGACTAAAGTTAGTCTGTTAATTATTGGAATTAGTGCAATATTAAGCATTGGCAATATTATTGCTAGAATAATCAGAGCATGTACTTTCATGCGAATGCTTTTGGGACTTGCGTTGGTAATTTTAGATCTGATCTTTAGCCTATTCTTGTTTATTTATCCTCAATTGAAGGTTCGCAAGTTAATGAATGCCTATAAAACAAGCATGGCTCATCTCATTCAGAATATCCCTGAAAACCAGATTTATGAGTATTTGGTTTCTGAGAAAAATGTACGAAAGAAACTCATTGTTGATATTATAAATTCATGAGGCAAATTCTAGAATATCCTGAAAGTCTCGATATCTGGCCATATTCAACATCTAACCCGATTGAGATTGCAAGCTTTTCAATTGTGATATTTCAATCAGGGCTGTTGGATATGTTGCAACTTCTTCTTAGTCAACAGCATTGATTTTGAAGATAGTCTTTGGCATTTTACTATGCCAACTAAGTTAAACAACAAATTAAAAAGTGGGTTGTATACAATATTAAGTCAACTTTAAGAAATTAGCTTGGGATGTATAAGAAATGGAAAACCTGCTGCTTGTTGATATGGACAAATGCACTGGTTGCAAACAATGTACTCTTGCGTGTTCTTTAATTAAAGAAGAAATGTTCGACCCTTTCAGAAGTCGAATTAAAATCTTTAAGAATGAAGAGTTCGCAATTGGTCTTCCGTTATTGTGTGAGCAGTGCGACCCGCATCCTTGCACTGACGCCTGTCACGAGAATGCACTCACAAGAGATGAAAAGACAGGCATAATTCATGTGGATAAAGATCTATGCACTGGTTGCGGATCGTGTGTAGAGGCCTGTATATATCACGGAATTCGTCTACATCCAGAAACAAATGTGGCCATGATATGTAATTTGTGTGGAAATGACCCATATTGCGTCCAACATTGTGTTGCGGGCGCGCTTCAATGGGTGCCCGCTAATGATGAGAGTCTCAGATTGAAGAAGCAGCTGAGGTCTAAACGAATGGCTGAATATCGCAATTATCACAAGGGGGTTAAAGAGTAAATGTATGGTCATCAAGGTAAAATACTTCATGTCGACTTGACTGAAGGAAGGGTCTGGATTGAGGACCTTCCTGAAGAATGGAGAAAGCTCTATGTTGGCTCCAGAGGTATTAATGCAAAACTTTTATGGAACTATTGCAAAGATCCTGAAATCACATGGGATGATCCAAGAAATGTGATCATTTTTGCTCCTGGCGCAGTCACTGGAACTACTGCCCCCTGTTCTGGAAGAACCTCTGTAACCACAATAGGCGCTGTTACAGGATTCTATCTTAAATCCAATAGTGGTGGACATTGGGGAGCCGAATTAAAGTTTGCAGGCTATGACCATCTTGTGGTTCATGGGCAGGCTGAGAAACCATCATATATCCTGATTGAAGATGATCATGTTGAAATTAGAGATGCAAAAGATCTCTGGGGCAAGGATATCCATGAAACAGACAGACTACTCAAGAAATGGCACGGCGAAGAATGCAGGGGACTTTATATTGGCCCCGCTGGAGAGAAGCTCGTCAAGCCAGCCTCAATTCATATTTCGCTCTATCATGCTGCAGCCAGAGGTGGCGGAGCAGCAGTAATGGGCAGGAAGAAACTAAAGGCCGTAGCCGTCAAGGGAACTCGTCCAGTCAAGATCAAAGATCCCAAGAAGTTCGCTGAGATCGCAAAGGAGATGAGAGAACTTCTCAAGGTCGATAGCGGGGCCATTTCATTGCACGATTATGGGACCTCTGGCTCCATTCCTGCTGTTAATGAATTGCATGCATTTCCAGGTAGAAACTGGCAAATCGGGCATTCAGACAATGTTCATCCTATCACCGGACAAGCTTTGGTTGAAAAGGGATACCTGAAACGACGGGTTGCCTGCTTTGGATGCACAATTGGGTGCCATAGATTTTGCAGGATTGATGAGGGACCATTCAAGGGCAAGTATAGCGGGGGACCAGAATATGAAACCTTCGGTGCCCTTGGACATGGTCCCGGTGTTATTGATACTGAAGCAGTTATTGTCGCTAATGAGATATGCAACCGACTTGGTCTTGATACTATATCAGCTGGCACAATTTCGCAATGGGCCATTGAGAGTTATGTCCGAGGCGTTCTCACTAAGGATGATACTGATGGCCTTGAGCTGGATTGGGGCAAAAAGGAGGAGTTGTTCAAAATGATTGAGGCCATGGCGACAAGGAAGGGCAATCTAGGCGAACTTCTTGCTGAAGGGCTCAAAGTCGCAACCAAGAAGGTTGGTAAAGAGTCTTACAAGTGGGCCATAATGAACTCAAAGGGACTCGAACAATCAAATGTGGAAACGAGATCGGCCAAGGCTTATGCATTGGCATTCGCTGTAAATCCACGAGGCAATGATCACCTCATGACTGAGACCTTTGCAGAATTTGGAGCCAGTCCAGAAGCTGTAGAACTCATCGAGAAGCTCACTGGCGATAAAAAATGGGCTTCACCGCATCATACTGAATATAGAGCAGAAATTGTGCGCTGGCACGAGGACTGTTATGAGATCTCCGAAGCACTTGGGTTCTGTGTATTTACTTCAACAGCAGCTTATGGAGTGAATCCAAATAACATGGCACGATTATATGCAGCAGCAACTGGAATTGAGATGACAGAGGAAGAGCTCATGTTCACTGGTAGAAGGGTGGTCACGCTCGAAAAAGCATTCAATGTGACTCGCGGTGCTACCCGAGATCATGATGATCTTCCATGGAGATTAATGAATGAGGGTGCTGCTTCAGGGCCATTGAAGGGTGCAATGAATTCAAGAGATGAATTGGATCATATGCTTGACAGATATTACGCTTTACATGAATGGGATCTGAAGACAAGCTGGCCATATCGTGCGACCTATGAGAAACTGGGACTCAAGGATGTAGCAGACTTCCTAGAGCAATTGGATAAACTGCCGCCATGAAAGAGGGGTTTCCTCCCCCCTCTTTCTTTTTTCGAAGTGATGAAAATGAACGGGTTCAAAGAATTTGGAGTAGCAATGACGGGAGTGTTTCCTGTTCGTGAAGCAGTAGAACTAGCCAAGACTGCCGAGAAGTTAGGCTTTGGATCAGTCTGGTTTGCTGAAGATTACTTCTTCAGAGGTGGTATTCCTTACATTACTGCCGCGGGGATGGTGACCGATAAGATTCGGATTGGGCTTGGTGTAATCAACCCCTACACGCGTCATCCTGCATTGATTGCAATGGAATTTGCCACTGTGGACGAGTTGACCAACAAGCGATGTGTTTTTGGTCTTGGTTCAGGTGTGCCGTTTTGGATGTCCCAAATGGGCTATGAGTTTAAAAAGCCATTATCACGAACAAAAGAATGTGTCAGACTTGTTCGACTTATAATGAGTGGTGAGAGCATTAATTTCAATGGACAATTCTATAATGCCAAGGACATCCAATTGATATTTGATCCAGTTAGAAAAGACCCTCCCATATTTCTGGCCTTTGAGGGAAAAATGGGCCTAAAACTTGCAGGAGAAATTGGTGATGGAGTGATTCTATCGATATTTAATACTCCTAGCTACATAAAGTTTGCATGGGAGCGAATAAGAAAGGGTGCTAAGGCGGCTGATCGAAGTCTTGATGATTTTGAGATGGTATCTTATCTACCAATGGTGATTGATGATGACCTTGATAGAGCATTCAAAGTAGCTCGAGAATTCATGAAACTCTATGTTCCCCACGCGCCGCTAACAAGCCCTCTCATGGAGCATGCTGGAGTCACGCAAGATCAACTACTGGCATTCAAAGATGCCCTTCAAAAGAAGGAGAATGTTGGCGCGCTCATCACTGACAAGATGATTCAAACCCTTGGTGTGATTGGTGATATTGATAGCTGCATAAAGCAGATTCAAGATATCGTGGATGCAGGTGCCAATACTCCCGTATTGTTTCCAGTACCGGGAACTGATGTGATTGAAACAACAACGGTTCTAAGCAAAGAGGTCGTTCCTAACCTCAGATAGCAACAGGATTGATCCTTTTATGTCCATGGAGATAAGAAACATCAATGACATGTCAGAGCAGGAAAGGAAGCGAGCTCGCTCAGTCGGCTACATATTGACTATAATTGCGACATTCTCTCTTGGAACCACAGAGATCTTTGCGCCTTGGTATGCCGGAGAGCTGCATGCTTCACAGTATATCATTGGTTGGACAATGGGGTCATTTGGTATTGTCTATATGTTCTCGCCTTTTATTGGTGGTCGAATATCCGATCGTATTGGTCGGAAAAGGTCTCTAATCATTGCGACTATCTGCTATCTTGCGGTTCTGGCATTATATCCACTACCATTCATACTACCCATTCATCTTATTATAATTAGAGCACTTGAGGGCTTTTTCTTTGGGCTGTTTTATCCAACAATCGAGGCAATGGTTGCAGAACTAAATCCTCATAATCAAAAGTCAGTCCTTGCCAGATTCTCTACTTCTTGGAGTGCTGGAATGATACTCAGCCCTTTCATAATTGCTTACATGGCAATGAACTTTGGCAATATAACTAGCATCTATGTGGTCATCATTGCTGAGATTGTTTCCCTAGCAATTATACTGACTCTTGTTAAGAATTATACAAGTGAGGCTCTAAGTTTAAACAACACAGACGATAGAGAAACCAGCCCCCCGCAGATTGATACAGCGGGTCTCAAGACCAGTCCTAGATTCATAGGCTCATATCTTGCGCTGATGCTCTTTGGGTTTGTATCAACCGTGCTATTAGGTCTGTTCCCGACATATATTGAATCGCTGCCGATGTATACATCGCAGACTTTTGGTGAATTGTTGCTAATTTGGAATCTTGCTAGGACAATCGGTTTTGTCATATGCACGGGAATTGATCAATCTTGGATAGATAATGTCATGAAGGGTGGAACTATTATTACAGGTCTTAGCATGCTTGCTATATTCTTCACTCAGAATTACATCTACCTATTTATTGCAATGATTACCAGTGGTCTTGGTGTTGGATTCCTCTATCTTGGGGGTATCTACACGATTATCTCTGCCACTGAGAACGAAAAAGGAACGCATGCTGGAATTGTTGAGAGTTTAGCCGGAATCGGCTTTTTCATCGGACCAATTCTTGGGGGATGGCTTGGTGACTTTCAAATCCTCCTGCCCTATCTGATGCTCTCAATACTCTCATTTGCCATCTTCTTTCTACTGTTAATCTTGATGAAGGAAAAATGACTTGTTTTGGGTTTCTATTCTCTTAGAACATCATTAAATATGTCCTTAAGACTTGGAGGTTCCGTAATCTTCTTCTTTGGGGGTATAGGATATGCAATCTTGCTTTGAGTGAGATTCGAATTGACGAGAAATGCAGCATAATTCACTGCGACTATGAATGGATCCAATACTGGCAAGTTTAGTTTTTCTGAGATCTTCTTAATGTCAACTTCATGGGAAAGTCCAGTGCATCCCAGAATTATAATCTCGACACCTGTGCTTTCTACCATCTCACTGCCAATTCTTATTATCTCATTCTGTGCCTCTTTGGGCCTATCTGCAATCTCGAGAACTGGCATGGTTATGTACCCAATGTCAGCCAGAAAAGCTTTCAGTCCATATTTTCGGATTTTTTCTTCAAGACATTTAATCAATGAAAGACCTTGTACTGTTATCACTCCAAATCTATTACCAAGAGTAAGAGCAACATGCAACGAAGCATTCAATGGACCAATTACAGGAACATTGGATATCTCGCAAGCTGCATCAAGGATTGGATCACATACGCAATCTATGACTATTGCATCCACCTTGTCTCTGTTGGCTTCTACAATCTTTTCAAGGATAAACGGTGCATTGTAAGTTTCATCAACCCTGGACTCGATACTATGAGTACCAAATCTTGGAATGTAGCTCTTAATCCTAAAGCCTTTAGGAGTGTTATCAATAACAAATTGCCACTTTCTCTCGTTTTGCATCCAGTCTAGACCTGTTGCGCCCACCAGACCGATAGTCTTCATTTTCAAACCCCACATAGAGGATATGTTTATTCTGATGTTGGTCTTAATGAAGGTTCTTTAGGATATCTTCCATGGGCTTGTAGGTCAATTCAGGATATCCATACCTCTCTGGAGAGAAGGCCTGCTTACCCACTTCTGTTGATCCAGCATATCTAAGGCGTTCATGGGCAGGAACTGCAGTTATCACGACATCCATTCCTTCTCTAAGATCTGCACTCATGACTCCATATCCAGTGTCAGGATAATGAAGACAAATGAGGTCAGGGAACATGACCACTGGTTTGCTATCACAGAGGAGCATCATGTATTCATTCTTGATGACTAGCTGAATCACACCTTCGTGATCTTTGGAATCAATTGTTGCCAATACATGCCAATGGCCTGCTTTGTCCTCACCCTTAACACTTGATACAGTGCCTTTTGCGAGAATCTTGCCCTTTGTTATATCAATAAAGCTGTCAATTGGATCATTACCAGACTTGTTTGCATCCTTCACAGCTGACCCAATCTGAATTGATAACGAGATACTATTGGGAATCACACTCTTCTTCAGTTGGGCACCAGTCTGATAGTAATGATTATTTGCACCAGCACCACCATCATTTACCACGGCAAATCTGCCAATCTCGTCAGCCAATGCAGGAGTTGAAGCTTTCTCTACAATAACAATACTACCTCCCCTTGTTACAACTGGCATTGGACATAATGAGATGTCATACCCAACAAATGATATCATCTGTGTTTCAGGAGCAGACCTGCCGAGACCATCACCGTCAATTGTTGTGATTTTGGCCCTTGCGGCTAGGGACAACATTACTGTTGTATTAACTCCACCGAGCTCAAATGGTACCAGATGGTTAACTTTCTTACCAGTAATGGACTCGGTTATTTTGAGAGTTTCAAACAGTTCATATCTTTCTTCCCACGTTTCAAGAAGATCACCAATTGAAGTAAAGGCCTTAACAGAACCCATGTAGCCACCACATGTTATGAATGCATCATCAGCAACGTCCTTGGGATCGATGAGTTCGTACATTCGGCCCTTGTCATAGTCCCAATTTATCATTGGCTTGCCAAAGTGTTCTGGGTCACCACCGCCACCGGTCCCGAATATTCCGACGCCAATGAGCATGTCCAGTGCTTCTTCCTTAGACAGTTTCATTTGAACGCCACATCCTTTCCGCGATTATCCTTACAGCTTAGTTGTTCCATCCATTGAATGAACTATCTTATACCAGCGCTTCTTTGTCCCAATCCGTGCTCTTCGTTTCCACCCCCTCGATTTTGGCTCATCTTCTATCATCACTCGCAACTTTAGTGCCCGTTTCATTATCAGTTTCTTCTGTTCTTCGGTGAGATGTTCAACACTATCAAGAAAGTTGATGAATTTCTTGATATTTTCAGTAACCGTATAATAGAAGCCCCAGTCATCTGCAAGAAGCTTCGATATATAATATCCATTAATCTGAGAATCATCATCTTCGGAAGTAACATCATATTTCAAAAACATAATGACAAGGTCCTTCAAATCCTTAGCATTTATCTCGACTATCTGTGTCTTTTCAAGGAATAATTCAGCAAGAGGAATCGTTGGCTTTTCAATGTCCAATCGTTTTCTCTTCTTAAACTCGATTAAATGACAAAAGTCTAGTTGATCGTAAAACACATCTATCTTTCTTCCCCGCTCTTTATCAACGAACAAGTCCCTAAGGGTTGTGGCCCTTGCAAAGCCTGGTGGAACCCAATAATACCCAAGTTCATCTCGGAAAAGATTCCTTACTTTTTTGTTATATTTGTAATAACTAATAAAATCAATGTCCGTGACTTCACGCCCCATTTTCTTATGAAGGTCCACATATTCTGGGCATTTTAATCGAAAAGCAAGGCAACCAATAATCCTTAATGGAATATCATTCTCTGCTGCCGCCTTCTCAATCCTTAATGCTTCATCAAGAAAATCATCAAGTATTGGTCCATACTTACCCGACAATCTAAGTTCACCAGCTGATAAACTACTCACTTCCAACTTTAATATATTATGTAAAGTTGGACTTTTCATACCATTAAACTCTTAAAGTTGTTTTGCTACTGCAGCTTAAAGAAATAATAATAATTGAGGTTCAAATATGAGAATCTTTCTAGCTTGCGATCCCCATGGAAGTCAGCAGACTTGGGAAAAGATGTGTAGAGCACCAAAGGTCTTCAAAGCAGATGTTGCTATGATGTGCGGAGACCTTACTGGCAAAGCGATAATGCCTATTATCCAAGAGAAGGAAGACCGCTGGTATGCCCAACCATATGGCAAAAAGAAGGTGTTTAAGAAAAAGAAAGACCTCGATCGGTTTATTAAATTCACAATGGATGAAGGCTTTTATCCGTATATTATGACACCTGATGAACTGGCTAAGCTACGCGAAACACCTGGTGCCATAACAGAGCTATTTCATAGACTAATGATTGAACGACTTCAGCAATGGCTTGACTTGGCGACTGAAAAAATTGACGAAAGTGTTAAGGTTGTAGTGAATCCGGGCAATGATGACGATTATATAATTGATGATGTTATCAAGAATCATGAAAGGATTATTTATCCATTGAAAAGGGTTGTAGATCTGAATGGATATCCCCTAATCAGTCTGGAATGGGTCAACTCTACGCCTTGGGATACGCATCGTGAATGTCCTGATGAAGAGCTTATGGACAAACTTGAGGAGGAGTTTGCTAGGGTAGATTCTGGCGATTATGACAAACTGCTTTGCAACTTTCATGATCCTCCCTATGATTCAGGTCTCGATACAGCACCAATTTTACAAAAGGACATGTCCATTGCACGAACGGGCGCATATCAAGAACAAGGTCCCGTTGGAAGTAAATCTGTCAGAGCTGTAATTGAAAAATACCAACCACTTCTAGGCATGCATGGACATATTCACGAGTCTGTTGGATTCACCAAGATTGGACGCACATTGTGTATCAATCCTGGCTCTGAATACCGAGAGGGCATCCTGAAGGGATTTGTAATAACAATTGAAGATGGTAAGGTCCAAGCTGGCCGGGTCGAACTTTAATCTAATCTGTAGCGAATAGTCGATATTCGCTACTTCAACCTTTTCTTTTTATCATGTAAATTTATTAAATTCTGTTAAAGTCATATTTAATAACCGGTTTAACTTATGATAACTCTGCATTGGAGTGATCTGATCATGGACTTTGAATTGAAAAATAAACAAGATGTTAAGGACTTCGTTGTCGGTTGTACTTTCTACGGAACTGGAGGCGGAGGATCCTTAGAGTCGGGCGTTAAGATTCTTAATGACCTTCTTGAATCCGACTTGAAAATTAAAATAAGCGATCCAAGTCATATTGGCGACGATGATTGGGTTGCATGTGCATTCTATTCTGGGACCATCGCACCTCCAACACCTGAAATTGAACGAGAGAAAAACAGATTTCCTCTGAGCTATTTTGGAAAAGAGCTTATGAGAGGTCTCGAACTTCTTGAAGAGTTCATGGATATTAAATTCAAAGCTGTGGCACCTTTTGAACTTGGAGGAGGGAACACGCCAGCACCAATTGATGCAGCCATAAGGTATGGGATATTCTGTATTGATGGTGATTATGCAGGTAGAGCTGTGCCTGAGATTTGCCAGAACACAGTCTGCTTGCTTGGGAAGTCAATGGCTCCAATGGCTTTGGTGGATTGGTATGGTAATAGTACAATTGTAAGTGAAGTAATTAATTACGAAATGGGTGAGAAGATATCAAAGGCACTTAGTGAGGTTGCTTGGGGCCGTTTGGGTAATGTGGCATTTCCAATCACTGGCAAAGAATTTCATGAAACAATAATTCCAGACACTCTATCAATGGCATTGAAAGTCGGAACAATCATTCGAGAATGTAAGAATACTGATGAAGATCCTGCAGCTGCAATTGCTGAGAAAATGAAAGGATGGATCCTTTTCAAAGGAGTAGTTGCTGAAAAAACATGGGAAAACAAGTTGGGTTATATGTGGGGTGAAACTATCATAAAAGGTGAAAATGAATATGAGGGCAAAGTCCTGAAGATCTGGTTTAAAAACGAGAATCATATCACATGGTTGGATGAACAACCTTGGATAACAAGCCCTGATCTTATTGAAGTCATAGATGCAAAAACGGGAATGCCCATTACTAATACAGAGATTAAGAAAAGAGATTCTGTGGCAGTTATAGGCCTTGCCGCAGCTGATATTCTCAGATGCAAAAACGGACTTGATGCATTGGGTCCCAGTCATTTTGGATTTGATATAAAATATACTCCTATTGAAGAATTGATGGAAAAATAATGGGACTAATTTTAGCCCCATTAAATCTTCAATTTAACAGTGTAATGCTTTCGATACCAATTAGGTTCTTTGACCACGATAATTCCATTGTAATCATTATTGAAGAATTTGATGAGATTCTTCTCTGGATCAGCCCCTTCTTTTCTCATAATTCTAGCTGTGTGCCAAATCAGGTTTTGCGTCCACTTCTTTAGGTGGATCTTCTCTTTTCTCAACAGGTTCTTGTTTTCCTGAATATAGTGTTCAATGGCCCATGCAATCTTTCTGTTGTACCATGCACCAACAGTCCATGCAACGAATACAAGACCTCCACCAACTGCTGCAAACGGAAGTGTAAACCACATGATATCGTAAATTCTTAACACCCAAGTTAGGACAATTAATGGCAAAGCGATTGTGAAAGTTACCAGAGAGAAAAACTGAATAAGCTGCCTTCTTAATAGCCACTTTTTAACATTGGGTACTTCTGGACCAATTGCAGCAAATTTATGCAGAACTGTACGAATAATCTTCCACTGTCTAAGAAACTGCTTGGGGAGTTCTCCCTCACTAACTCCCTTCTCGATAAATGTAAGGTCATAGCAACGATGAATTCTATAACCATCAAGTACTGTGATGATATTCTTACTCCATTTTAGATCAAGCCCCGATGGTTCAAACTCAAAATCATCGAGGTCAATTCGCAAAGGTTCCTTTTTGGCTTTCTTTAATTTATGACTCATTATTACTGAACCACAAATAATTGCACTCAAGCCATATAATTAAGATTTCTACTCATAGATTCTTAAACTTAAGTTGTTTCTAATGAGGACATTAATGAGATTTAATAATCGAAGGCTTCAAAAGCAGCATAATACAGCCTAAAAGAACGGAGAAATATCAATGGCAGAACATCGAGATTTTGCAGCTGATTATGTTGGCTATGATCCTTATAGTAAGAGGACAGCGGAAACCAAAATTGGCCAACAGGGTATAAGATTCACTCTCCCCCGACGCAAGAGAACAAAGAAATACACAATTGTATACGACATCCCCTGGTCAGAAGTTATTTCTTGGGACTGCTCAGAAGTAGTTATTTGCAAAGAAGACAATTCTTGGCCACTCGATGAGGAACTGCCAAGTGATTTCAAACCTATTGGTAATGCTGCAATTCTGTTTATATTTCAAAAGCTAAAGGAGAACAAGTATTTTCAAATCTGGTCATATTTTCCACAAGATGATGCAGATAGAGTAAGAGAACTTGTTAGAGAACATATTGGCCGTGATATGGTGAAAGGACTTGCTCATCATGGAACCAGTGCAATAGTCAAATATATAGTGGACCATTGTGATGTGCTGGATTCTTACCAAGCGCACTGGTATGATTGGATTCATCGCGGGCCTAGTACAAAACCCCGAGAGAAAAAATGGCGTGAGAAAGGTCCTGTTTATATTTTCTGCAAAGAGGGAATGGCAATTAATCATTATGGCTCTGGTGTTCAACTTGAGCAAATGTCTCTTTTCTGGCCCTGGAGGCTTATTGAGAACATATTCATTGATGACTATGAGATTCTCTACCAATGGTACGAAGACGCATATACATTCAGACAGCAAGTGTGGGATGATGATGAGAGAAAGCGTGTTCTTGAAATGGCGAAAAAAGCACTAGAATTCTATAGATCATCTAACGATGTGCCTGAATTAATGACTATTCGACCATGGTCATTCCCATCTCGATTCTATCGCTCTTGGGACAAACTGGAACCATTTGTTTGTAAGGCCTCTCGAAACGGATTTCCTCCAATTTTCGATTTTGAAGATGAAGAGGACTAGTTCTATTATAAGTCCACTATAAAAAAGAGAATAAGGGAGAGCAAAATGCTCTCCGATATCAAATTAAACTACTCTGGAGGAAGTTGACCGAATATCGCTGCCATATCAATTCCTTTAGCCTTGTTCTTTGCACCATAGTAGGTGTACATGATCTGTGCGAACGTGTAGAGTGCTACAGTAAACACAGTTTCATATGCTATACCCGCTGATGGAATGAAGCTAATCAAGGCATAGAAGAATATGGCACCACTGACTATACCAGCAATCGAGATCAGTGGAATGCCCAATATAGTCCATGCACCGCTTCGCTCCCATAATGTCGGTCGATAGTATGGCAGAGATACCTCAACCAGTGTGAATTGCCATCTGATGAATGTATAGGTGAACAGCACACCGATTGCAACATATACATTGTAAAACAGTGTGGTGAACACAATGACAATCTGCACTATCAACCAATAGTACAGGGAGATGTGCGGGACATGATATTTGGGATGGACATCAGCAAAGATCTCGGGACACATTCGGTCCATAGCCATTGCATGGAATGGTCTTGTGACCCATAATGCATTGCTTGGCGAGTCCAGTAGACTAGCATATAGTGGAGTTGCTATCAGGAACCAAGCTAGAGGCGCACCAGCTGGACCAAGAATGACAGCGGCAAAATTGCCCATTCCTGGGAATATAGTGCCAGGAGTAGCTGCATAGGAGGCAAGGTTGTGCTGAATGAGGAAG
>JAJRWI010000062.1 GCA_024276825.1 archaeon | reverse complement strand
GTAAACGCGAGTTTCTGCTGGGCACCGTTGGCTTTGAAGAAATGGCCTATATACTCACAGGTCACCATCTACATGAGAGAGAGGGCACACGGTTCGGTATCAAGGTCCTGAAATACCTTAAGGCAAAGGCTAAGGAGTTTGAAGAGGAAACAGGCCTGTCCTTCGGTGTCACCCGGACACCTGCTGAGAGTGCTGCAGGCCGCCTTGCTGCTAAGGACTATCGGGCCTATCCCGGTATTCGTAAGTACCTAAAGGGCGAGGCCCCCAATGTTTACTACACCAACTCTACCACTCTCTACGTCGGTGCCGATCTGCCTCTCAGTGAACGCATTAGGAAGGAGGGAATGTTTCATCCCTATATGGACGGCGGTGCTCTGACTCACATCTACCTCGGCGAGGCTAATCCCGATCCCGATGCACTCTGGAAGCTGACCCTGAAAATCGCTAGGTCGACGTTAAATTCATATTGGGCCTTCACAAAAGACATTCTGCATTGCTCTCGGTGTGGCCACCAAGAGGGCATTGACTGGCGAAACGCGCGGTTTGCGACAGTTGAAGACCTCGACAGGATTCCCTGTCCGAAGTGCGGCTTTGTGGGCGTGGATATCATCTCACGGGTCACTGGATATCTGCAGAGTCTGTCATCATGGAACAAGTCAAAGAAGCAGGAGTTCATTGACAGACATAGGTATCACCTATAAATGGAGATTTTACCAGATATCTTCCTCTTTAGATACTCCTTCCACTTTTAATTTCAATCAGATTTCGTATTTATCTCTCAGTCAGTCCGCTAAATCAATCGTTCAAAATTTCTTTCATTTCTGTTTTCAAGTTCGTGAAACATACCATTAATAATCCAACATCCTACTTAACCGTATGAGGAACATATTCACAAAGAGAGTGCTTGAGCGATTCATCAAACAGGCACCCGAACTGGAGTCTGCAATAAGAAGCGCAGATCTAAACCTGAAGCCCACACTCGAAGATCCCTTTTTGATGCTTGTAAAATCCGTGGTCTATCAGCAGCTGTCAGGTAAAGCGGCAAAGACGATTCTCGGCAGACTGACTGATCTGGTTGGCGAATTGACTCCCGAGTCCCTGCTATCAAAGGATCAAGACGAGTTGCGAAGTGTGGGCCTATCAAGGCAGAAGGCATCATATGTGCACAACATTGTAGAGGCTTTCAGTCCCAATGGCTTTCTTGCAGAATATGGCACTGCAGACTCCCTCAGCAGTCTATCATCTGATGAGATCTGCAAGTTGTTCTCCGCAATCAAGGGAGTTGGTGAATGGACCGTGCAGATGTATCTCATTTTCTCACTGGGTAGACTGGATGTTCTGGCTCCAAACGATCTTGGAGTCAGGAAAGGTGTTCAGATACTCTACAAGCTCAATGAACTCCCTACACCAAAGAAGGTCAAGGAGATTGCCGCTCATTGGAGTCCCCTTGAGACCGTGGGCACCTGTCTTGCATGGAGAACCGTTGCTCTAGAACGAGAAGGACGTGAGAAATGAGATCCGCCATCTTTATAGCATTAGAAAGTCCTCTTATCTGAATCATGAATGAGATAAATGATGACTGGACTCTTGAAGAGCTTCACAACTTTCGTGAGGTCAACAAACTACACTCAATGACAGTTAATGGTTTTGATTGGCAGTATCATGATCTGACAAATTGCGATAACCCCTTGCCATTTGCATTTGTGTTTATTCATGGCACAATCGGAAATGCTGAGATCTTCTGGCTGCAGATGCGAGAGCTTTCAAAACGAATGCGAGTCATTGGTGTCAATGTCCCACCAATAACATCAGCTGAAGAGATCTCGGTTCAACTTAAGCTGTTTCTCGATGAACTGAGTATTAAAAAGATAGTCCTATTGGGGACATCATTCGGGGGATTCATTGGTCAATACTTTGCTATCAAGTATCCAGAAATTGTAAAGGGGCTTGTTCTAGGAAACACGTTCTGCTCATCTCAATATTACAGGATGAAGTTTCACCGAGTATTGAAGCTCTCAAGGCTCATTCCTGGCTTCATCATAAAGAGTGTGATGAAAAGCCCTCTGAAGAACATCAGACATGAAGCAGCTCGGCAGTACCTGACAGATGAACTATTCACAACCGTGTCCAAGGATGCAATCATGGCTCGATTGAAGAGTTTCATATTTGAAGATCTTGTTAAACCTCCTGATGTTGAGCATGTGCTGATCATCAATACCGAGAATGATCCTCTTGTTCCAGAAGAGTTACAGACTGAGATTGTGAATGCATATCCTGACGCGGATATATTCACATTTGACAGTAGTGCAAATCACTTTCCATACCTGATTCAGAGCAAAAAATACATACAACTTCTCACAGACTTTGTTGAGAAGATGCAAGTATAAGCGACAATTGTTTTTCTATGATTCTTACGTATGACCTGTGAGAGCCACTACTGTTTAATCAGATGAACAAGGTGTACAAAATGGGGACAGATATGAATGCAATTCAGGCTGTGATAAGCCACGCTCACAAACGCGGTGGTCTTGAGAGCATTGCCTTAATCTCATCACTTGGGCTTCCTGTTGCTTCTGTTGGAATTGACATGAATCTTGGAGTTGCTGCAAGAACAATCTTCTCAATCTTTGACAGAGCAAGTTCCGAACTGAATCTGGGGCAATCTGAGCACATCCTTGTTGGTGGTACTTCTCGAAATGTCATTGTGAAACCGCTGAGAAAGCCTGATGGCAGTCTACTCTCTTGGTTCGTTGCAGTTTCACCATCGTTCGGTCGAAAGATCTCAATCAGTCCTGATCAAACAGAAAGAAGCATTCTTGTCACTTCCACTGGTGTTTCTGAGCCCGAGTCACTTGACAGTTCTATCGATGAGACCCATTTATTCAGTGCGACAACAGCCCTCTGGTCTGGCATTCAGATGCTCTCAGCAAACATCGAACTTGGCGAAATCACTGGTGCACTTCTGGATGGCGAGTCCAAGCGGTTTATTCTTGTTCCTGAGGATGAGAACTGGCGTGTTGCGATTGCACGTAAAGAACGCCGAGTGGGAAAGGTGGATGTTGAACTGGACCGAGCTGCAGTTATGTTGAAAGATTTGCTATGACCGGACCAGAATGACCTGCCAATACTTGCAGTCGTCTGATTAGAATATCACTCTCTCAAATGACCTAGCAATTATCTCTCTGATCTCATCATCATCGTTCAAGTCCACTATTACCGAGCCATCTGAGGACACCAATGTCTTATACTTCTCCAATATGTTGTCCGCAAAGACCTGCAGGGCCACAGTCAGTGCTGTGTCAGGCTCGTCGCCAATACCAAGAAAGATAATCTCGTTTCGTTTCTCCACAGTGACAACCTTGTTCTCATAGTATATTGACTTTAGTGCAGCGCTTGAGCTCATGAGGTCCTTCATCATACTCTGAAGTGCAGAGAACAATGCTGAGAACAATGAAGGATCATCTAACTCATGGGTCTCAAAATCATATAGCAAGATTGGATATCCTGAATCTGTCATCACAAGGACCTTCTCAAATCTGCGCTGTGTGAAGATTAGGTTCAAGGGACGCCGCTTTGTCAGGACAACCCAGACAATCCATCCGGCAGCAAAAAAGAACGGCCGAATGATCTGCACGAGTGTGATTGAGGATATTGCGCTCATTGCGGCCCAGAGTAGAAGAAATGAGAGCACAATTAACAGGCTCAGGCTCTCATGCTTGATCTCCTTTGTTGTGGCTAGGCGATACTTTGTGTAGATGGGCAATAAGAACACAATCACAAAGAGTAGAATGAGAGGTCCCGCAAAAAGATTGATTCTCGAGTCATATGTTGCAATGAATATTCCAAGGTCCGATATATATGACAACTCAAACCAATCAGGGTTACAAAATGCGAGTAGTGTTGCGCCTCCAAGGAGTGATGCAATGTTTGCTCTCGCGGGCATTCTGTTGTATTGGAAATAGAAGAACGAATAGAATGTAGTTATTATTCCTATCACTAGAAAGAAGTTCATCATAATCCAAAAGGCCTGTTGAAGAAGTGCATCAATGATTTCCATGCTGTTCAGCATCATTCTGCTTGATGAACTGATTATCCACGAAATAAACGACAGAACCATGTATCCATGCGATGCAAATCTGTATCTGCGGTAGATGCTCCACATCAGTGAAGCACCACTGATGAAAGCCATCTGCTCAAAGAAATACAGGATAATCCCAATCGTTGACAGTGTCATACTCAGAACCTTGTTCTTTGCCCTTAACAAATGAATATGAATTTAATTAAAACAGATAGAAACTCCTCTCCTCAAGCAGATTTGATGACTAATACAGGCGAATACTCATGAAACTACTTCAGATTAATATTGCTGGTGAAACAGCATGTTCATCAGTTTTCAATCAATGATGAGCACAGCATCTACAAAGAGTTCGTAGTCCTCGTCTTCCTCAACGTTGTGTATCAATACCTTTTCTACTTCATCATCACCGCGAATCTCGAGAAGCTTTGACATTGTAAGAATCTTCACATTTGAAGACTCAAGTTCTCTCTGAAGTTCTTCAGTAGTGACAATGTGGTCTGCAGCACTGAGGAGTATCACTCGGTTAGTGACACCAGTCAGTTCGATTGCCGCCCTGAGAGACTCATCGCCAGTATGAAGCACAAGGGTGCGTTGCCCCTCGAAGATCTCAGCTTCGTCATATGACAAGTAGAGCCCTCTGTCTAAATACTCATCAAGTCCGATCAGACAGCTCTTGTCAAAGGCCTCGCCTCCCTCGCTATCGTTGACTTTGATTCCTCGTGATCTGTAATTCCTTATGGCCTCATGAAGTGCATCAGCAGCTAAATTACTGCAATGCATCTTAATTGGTGGCAGTCCATCTAAGGCGTCAGCAACATCCGATCTTGTGACCTGCAATGCCTCCTCCAGAGTCATTCCTTTCACAAGCTCGGTTGTCATGCTGCTTGTTGCAATTGCAGAACCGCAGCCAAATGTTCTGAACTTGGCATCCACGATCCTGTCACCATCTACACGGATGAACACCTCCATGAGGTCTCCGCAAGTGGGATTTCCAACTCTTCCAACTGCTACATCGTCACCCTCAAGAACTCCGACATTGCGCGGATTTCTGAAGTGATCCAAAACTTTCTCTGAATAACTTGTTGATTTCATCATAATTTATCTCCCTTTGTAGATGGGGGACATCTCCCGCAGTTTTCCAACAATCTCAGGCAGTGCTTTAAGGACTGTATCTATGTCCTCATTCTTTGTGAACCTGCCAATTGTCAGTTGCAGAGAGTCATGTGCCTCCTCGTGCAACAATCCTGTTGATATCAGTGTATGCGATGGTTCAAGTGTCTTTGAGGAGCATGCAGAACCTGTCGATACAGAGATCCCCTTGTCCTTGAATGACAATAGCAGGGCCTCGCCCTCCACCCCCTCAAATCGGAAGTGTGCATTGCTCGCCAATCTGTCGGTTGGATGGCCATTCAAATGGGCGTCTGGAATTATGCTCAGTACTTCTCTAATCAGTCTGTCCCGCCAGGCTTTGAATCTCCTGACCTCATCATCCATCTCGCTCTGCATTATTTCTGCAGCTTTTGCCATCCCCACTATTCCCGGAATGTCCTCTGAGCCTGAACGCAGTCCTCGCTCCTGACCTCCGCCAATCATCACTGGATTCACACGATACCTCTTTCTCATCACAAGTGCCCCAACGCCTCGGGGTCCATAGATGTCGTTGGATGATATTGACATCAGGTTGATATTGTCCCTCTCTACATTGATTGGGACCAGGCCTTCTGCAGCAACCGCATCTGTGTGAAATGCAATGCCCCTCTCGTTTGCAAATTCTCCAATCTCTTGGATATTCTGAACAGTGCCTATCTCATTGTTTGCATATTGGATTGAAATGAGAATTGTCTTGTCCGTGACTCGCCTCTCTAACTTTGAGAGTTTCACACGTCCGTACTGATCCACTGGAACCTTTGAAACATTGAATCCAAGCCTCTCAAGATACTTCGCAATGTTGTGAATTGAGATGTGCTCCACTTCTGAAATTATCAGGTGGTTTCCTCTCTTCCTGTTCTTCATCATGTAGCCAATAATCGCAAGATTGATGGACTCGGTGGCTCCTGATGTGAAGATTATCTCATCATTGTCCGCATTGACGAATTGTGCAACTTTCTCTCTACTTGCCTCAAGAGCTTCAGTAGCGAGGTCACCATCCCTGTGCAACGAAGATGGGTTCGCAAACCTCTCAGTGAACCACGGCATCATCTCGTCCAATACTCGTGGGTCTACAGGCTTTGCTGTGTGATAGTCCAGATAGACTGTGTTTGACATCTTAATCCTCTCTATTTCAACCTTCGAAAGAGAAACCTGATCACACCGTATTCCTGATGTTCAACCAAGAGCAACTCATGTCCCATTCGTTTAGCAAATCTCTTCATGTCCTCTTCAGCACCTGGATCGTCGGCGAACATCTCCAGTACTTCGCCAATCTCTACTGTGTTTATCGCCTTCTTGACCTCGAATATTGGCTGAGGACAATACAGTCCTGTGCAGTCTATGCTCTTCACAGGTGCTTCTTCGGTCATCTTCATCACACTAACTATTGTTAACTAACTATTGTTAAGTGTCATACATATTTAACCTTAGTGGTCTGAAAAAAAATCAGTAAATATGGATTGAATCACTCTTCTAGTTCTAGTTCTTTATGGAGTGTGTCACATCTATCATACCAAAGCCTCTGATATCCACTATCGCTAACAATCCTGTCTTCTAGATCACCAATCCATGTGATTCCTTCTTCCTTGCACCATCTCACACAAGTTCTGTAAGCATCCCAAGAGAGCTCTTCATTCTCCCAGACAACAGGAATCTCAGAATATCCATTTAAAAACCAAGCCATCATTCTGGTATGACCATCAGTAGACACATACTCTCCATCTAGAACCTTGACAGGCACAGGCTCGACATCATCAAGTCTTCCTCTCTTGAATAGTTCAAGTACCTTGGCAAGTTTTGAACTGCTAATATAGAGCTGACTCGGTTGAATATCACGAAGGTTCAGAGTGAATATGCCTTCTCCCATGCGTTGTGTCCTTTCAAATATCTCTTATAGATGATTGTTTCAATGTCATGTGTTGTTCAATTAATTGTGATGATTGCCATGACTCTGGAACTTGAAAAGTCAAAACAATCCTGTGAAATCCTGAGTAAGATTGACATTGACATGTGGCTTGTCTGGGTGCGAGAGACCTCCCAGACACTAGATCCTGTCTTGCCTCTGATTGCGGGAATTGACTTAGTCTGGAACTCTGCACTGATCTATACAAAGAGCGGGGAACGTATCGCAATTGTAGGAAACTTTGATGCTGATGCAGTGGAGTCGAAGGGTGTCTTTCAGAGGGTTGTACCTTACACAAAGGACATCAGACCTGTCCTACTTGAAGAGATACAAAGAATCAATCCCATTAGCATCGCAATCAATTACAGCAAGAACAACGTGGCCGCTGATGGTCTCACTCATGGCATGTTCATGATTCTGAGAGAGATGCTGGATGGTACTCCTTACTTGAAACGATTGACCAGTGCTGAAACCTTGATAGAGCATCTTCGAGGAAGAAAGACCGAAGAAGAGGTCCGGCGGATTCAGAAGGCCATTGACATAACAGAGGAGATCTACAAGAAGGCTCAATCATTTGTCAGGGTGGGGATGACTGAGATTGAGATTGCTGATCAGTTTCACAGACTAATGACCGAGCTTGGCGTGGGCCCCGCTTGGAACATTGATCATAATCCCGCTGTTGATGCGGGCCCCAACAAGCAGTTTGGTCATGGTCTCCCATCTGACAATAAGGTCAAGGCGGGTCATCTTGTTCATTTCGACTTTGGTGTGAGATGGAATGGCTACTGCTCGGACATTCAGCGTATGCTCTTTATGGGCGCAAAATCTGACATTCCTGATGAGGTATCAGCAGCATTTGAAACAGTGCGTGATGCAATTCAGAAGGCATCAGAGTTCATCAGGCCCGGCGTGAGAGGCTTTGAGGTGGATGCGATAGCGCGAGATTATGTGAAAGATCATGGATATGAGGAGTACCAGCATGCCCTCGGTCATCAACTCGGTCGTCATGCTCATGATGGTGGTACATTACTTGGTCCGCTATGGGAGCGTTACAGTGATTCACCAAAAGGCAAAGTTGAGTCTGGAAATGTGTTCACACTGGAACTCTATGTGACCACAAAGAACTATGGACAGGTGAGCCTTGAAGAAGATGTACTTGTGACAAGTGCTGGTTGCAAATTTCTATCAAGGCCCCAAAGAGAGCTGATATGTATCGTGAATTGATTCGTTCTTCATCTCTTTTGATTGGTGAGATGATATAAACAAGCATCCCAGTTCTAAGATGTTCCCTCGTTCATTGACCCTGCTCTGTACCCAAATGCATCTATGGCGACATATGTGAAGCCCACAGATTTCACAAGCTCTACAAACTGATCCAGAAGACTCTCATCAAAGGCCTTGTGTCGCTCATCGCGTCCAATCTCAAGTCTGACTAGGTTTCCATGATACCTTGCTCTGAGGGTTCTGATTCCAAACACTTCTCTCGCGATTCTCTCGACCTCGGCTATCTTCCTGACTCTCTCGGGTGTGATTTCAGTATTGTAGGGGAACCTTGAGCCAAAGCATGCCATTGATGGCCTGTCGCCCACGGACAGATCAATCGATCTCGCATACTCTCTGATATCTTTCTTTGTCATTCCCACCTCTAGGAATGGAGATCTGACTCCTGCCTCTTTCAGTGCCCTCTTCCCAGGACGATACTCGTTAAGATCGCTGGCATTGGTGCCATCAACAATAATGTCTGCCCCAATCTCGTTCCCGAAACGAATCCATTCCTTCGAGAGGCCCTTCTTGCATAAATAGCAGCGGTCTATTGGATTTCCCCTGAACTTGGGGTCTTCTAATTGGTCTATTTCTATGACAGTCAAGTCGATACCGAGTTCATCTGCCACTTTCCTTGCATAAACGACATCTTCATCGGGAGTAAGAGTGCCATCCACGAAGATCAGATTTACAGACTTTGCGCAGGTCTTGGCTATTGCTGCCAATGTGGAACTATCGACACCGCCGCTAAAGGCAACTAGAACCTTTTTTCCCTCAAACATCTCATGTATTCTGCTGATCTTTTCTGAGAGTGATTTGTTCATTTTGCGCTCATCGAGAATATCTTTGTTAGACTTATGAATTAAATCATCTGGCAATCTAGTCTGACATGTAAGGATCATATTTTGTTTCTATGTCAAAGCCGACTTCCCGGAGAATTTCTTGCATGGTTTCAGCGCCCTCCAACCAGAGCAATGTCCACTCTCCATTGTCATTCACAGTGATTTGCACATCAGGGAGGTCTCCGAGTAAGTTGTGATCCATCTCAATCACATCTTGATATGCACCTGTAAGTGCAATGACAAAACAAGAACCCTGCACATTTCCCAGAATGCCCACTGGAATGCCTTGATTAAATTGAGATGTAGGCATGGTCAAGGGTCTGTGATCTCTAGTAAAGAGTATCATGTCATATGCAGGTCTGAAGAAACGCGAGCACTCACCATCTGAGTCGCAAGTGATGTCAACGAGTCTTACGGTGGTTTCAGGGCGTACATTGAGGTCCCGAATTGGAATGATTGGGAAGTGCTGATCCACAAGCACGTAGTCGCCTATTGAATTGAACACGCTGAAGTTTCCAATAACAATATGCTCGGGATACCAGAGATCTCTGTTTGGTTTGAACTGCTTGAAATCTCTCTCTCCTCTAGCAACAAGCACTTTTGCTATGTGTTCTCTGGTTACCCTTTCCAACTCTCCAACAAGAGCTTCATCATCAAGAGTTTTTGTCAATAGTGGGTCTTCCGAGGAGAGCTCTGTGTGAAACTCGTTCCAAACATCAATCAGTTCCTTGAGTGTTGTGGTTTCTTGAATTCTTTTGGTCCACGCAATCTTCTTCTTGTCATACTCCTCAGAGAGTCCGTCCCTGTGTGGAAACACTGAACGTACTTCAAGAGCCTTCACAATCACGAGAGATCCCAAAGCGGTAATCCCCCGACCAGCCTCAATCAGGATGTCAGGTTCAACCTCTGTTGAGACTTCGGAGAGCCCCTCCTTAATTCCTTCAATCAACATCCTAGCATAGGTTTCCATGAAGTCTGGAAGATTGGAGCTAGTGTAATCAATGGCAAGGCCTCCACCGAAATCGATGATTTTGAGATTTTCAAGCCCCATTCTTCTCAGTTGGTGGAAGATTCTTGTCATGTACCTGCCAAATCGTCTGAAGCTTGTGACATCCTCTATCTGCGACCCAACATGCGCCAGAATTGTAGTTACCGAGTTTATGAAACCTGTCCGTTTAAACAGATCAATAACATCATACAGATCATGGACACTCAGTCCAAACTTTGAGTCCCTGCCTATTGAGTGGGACCAATGCCCTTCGACTTCTATATAGGGCTTTAATCTGAGGACAAGTTCCGTTTCATCAGGATTGAATCTATCAATAATCAGACTCGCTTCATGCAAGGACTCGATGGATATTGTCATATTGTATCCTTCTTTGATGCACTCATGGATCATTTTAAGATACTCTGGGTCCTTCGCACCATTACAGACAATTCTACGATGTTTCTCATTGCTGATGATTCTTTTAATCAGTAAGAGTTCTGCCTTAGTACCAGCTTCAAGACCGTACTCTTTGTCTGAAGCAATAACAGCAGCAACACAATCATACCTCTGGTTGACCTTTACAGGATATACTGCCAAGAAGCGGCCATTGTATTCTAATTCATTACGGGCATTCTCAAAAGCAGCTCTCAGTCTTAATACCTGAGAACTGATCAGTTGTGGAATCCTCAGAGTGAATGATGATGTATACCTTGGATGATTGCCATTCTCCTGCTCAATGCGTCTAACTATCTCAGAGAATGTGATTGAGTGGCCATTAATAACCAGAACAAGTTCGCCCTCCTCGTTTATATCGAGGAACCGCAAGTCATTCCTGCCAACTCCGAACACTAGTTTTGATTTGTCTATCGACCACTCATCACTCATTATAACACACTACTCTTCATCTTCTCTGATTGTTTCTAGCATACCCTGAAATGCACGTGCCAGTTCTCCGATCTCGTCATCCTGCTCGGTGAATGAAGTGTCCACCTGCAAGTCCTCGGCACTCATATCCTCCTGCTTGATCATTGCCTCCACATTTCTCATGGCAAGGTCCATCAGGTACTGAAGGGGACGTGCTATCTGATTGGTCACAACAACAGCCGCCGCACCAGCAAGCACGATACCACCAACCGTTATTGCAAGGATGAACAGGGTCGCTGAACTGTTTGTCTCATTTATCCTACTTTGCAGTTGTGGTATGGCCGCTAGGGCCTCATCAACAGGCACGATGATAATGCAGATGTATCCTCCAACTCCAACAGGGGCATAGGCAAGGACCATGTCTTCTCCATTATCCGTGTATTCAATCGTCCCGCTGTTTCCTGAAGTTATCTGTACTATCTGTGCTGCTGAAACCGCTTCAAAGTCTGAAAGTGGCGGCAGATCCGGCTCGTAGTATGCATAGACAGCATCATTCACCTCATGATGGGCAACGATTCTGCCATCTGCTGTGATCAGGGATGCATTGCCGCTCTCGAGCACACGCACATCCAAGACCTTTGATTTTATGTCATCGACAGTTATGTCGCCAGCAATTATTCCCAATGCAGTACCATTCTCATGATAGAATGCTCTTCCAATTGAGAGCAATAGCACTCCATCAATTGGGTCATAATAGGGGCCATCATAAACAATAGCTCCCTGACCCGCGAGGATTGCACTGTACCACTCTTCTTGTGATGCTTTGAACTGCTGAGCGGGATTGTTCCGTTCCGCGTTGCTGCCTCCCACAATGCTTCCAGGATAATTGATGAAGATGTCATTTCTGAATGCAACATAGAGCCATCTGAACTCGGGTGCCTGATTGTGAATGTACTTGAACATATAGTCAAGATTTGATATCTTGTGTAAAATGTCACTATACTGATTCTCGTAATCAATGTAGTTTATGGAATTAGATCCGGGAACATACCAACTACTGTAGTTCCAAGAGAGCCATACATTTCTCCAACTGTCCCACTGAAGGTCAGACGGTGCCGGGCCTTCGAGGGGATTTTCGAAGAAGTAGTCATAATACACTTCTCTGGGTTGAAATGTTGAATCACTAGCAAACAAACCCTCGCATTCCTCAGCCATGGTTCTCACAAACGATTCTGCAGTTTCAAGTTTCTGTCTTATAACAAGGGCATTCTGTTCAGCTGTCTGCTCCATGTTTCTCTCAATCTGTGTCTTAAGCGCATTAGCACTCTCGTTAGTCGTATAGTTCCCTATTATATTGAAGAAGCTCAATGAAATGACGCCAGTCACTCCCAATGAAACAACAGATATCAATAAGAATGTGGCAACCACATTTCTTCGGAAACTGCCCTTCTTCTTTGTATATTCTGGTGTCTTCGCCATCATAATCGCCTCCTAATAGTCCACTGTTGATCCACCCACCTCCAACTGGGCCATCATGACTCCAACCTGCTGGAATGCTCTCTGTATATCAGCTTTCACATCCCTGCTGTGTACAACAGAGATATACTGTCCCTGAGGCACATGATCACAGACTGATTTCAGAAGATCCTCAATTGTGAGGTATTCGCCTGTTTCCTTGGAGCGCACAGGTGGATCCACAATCTTTCTCAATTCGCCACCCACACCGATTATGATCAAGTTCACATCAAGATGCTTCTCCTTGATGAATCCCTCAATTGTCGGACGTGCCTTCTTCCTCCTCTTCATTCGATCTTTCTCAGAATAGATTCCCTCTATCCAATCAAGTGAATACTTCTTGGAGCTATTGTCCTCACCATCTGTGAGTGCTATGATCCATCGATGCTCACTTGATTCAACCTTATCGAGTTCTTCAAGGGCTTTTCCAAGTGCGTCGTAGAATGCTGTTGAACTGTTGGGGTATTTCAATGAATCGAGTGCGCGAATGATTGGGCTGTCATTGGGATCACCGTAGTCACCCTTAGGAGTCAATGGTAGCAACTCCCTATAGGATGCATTGAACACGATGATTCCCACTTGGTCTTGAGGGTTAATCTGGGTGTCGAGTATCTCTTTCGCACCAGCAATTGCAGCTTTGATTCGTCCCTCTGCACGCATGCTCCCAGAGTAGTCAATGACAAATGTCACGCTCTTTCTATACTGAATTGATCTTCGAAGCCTTTCTGCCTTTACTCTCAGCTCATGACTGGACTTGTCCAGTTGATCATAGACCTCAGCAAGGTTGTTCATAGCATACACTACGAGCCACATCTCATCAGTCCTCTTCCCAAGCTCAATTGCCTTACTGAACTCCTCTTCAGCATCCCTCCATCTCTCCTGTCCGAAGTAGAACTCGCCGAGGTGGAAATGTATGTATGCAAGACTCCTGTCATACTGCTCCTCAGTAGCAATCTTAATCGCTTCATTGAACTTACTGAGTGCCTCACTGTCACGACCCTGATGCATGAACACAAGACCCATAGCATCATACCTCTTTGCAAGACCTCTCATATTTCCTAGAGTCTTGTCGATGGCCTCTGCATCCTCCAGATACCTAATTGCCTCCTCGTAATTCTCCATGTCCATCTCCACAAGTGCGATGTTATGATATGCTGAGGCAATCCTGTTTAATGCATCATCCTCTTTGGCGCCATGCTCCTTTGCTCTCTCCAGCATTTTCTTGGCAATCTCAAGCGCCTTGTTGTAATAATCCAGCGCGTCATCAACATCACCACGTTGTCTGAACACATTTCCGATGTTCAGATACATGGTCTGGACGCCGACCTCAATGTTCAGACGTTGACTTATCTCGAGGAGGTTTTGATAGTTGGAAAGTGCCCTGTTCAGATCCCCTCTGATAAATGCCTCATTTCCGAATCGGCATGCCTCTTGGAAGCTCAGCAGGGCATCTACTGTAGTGCCCACCTCCTCGTACATGGCACCTGAAGTATACACACTTCGAGTGAAGTCCTGCTTGGCCATTTTCCTGACAAGCGTAGTCATGTCCTTAATGGGTCTAACAACAGATTCTGCCTTGCTATATGATGCCTTGGTCACCACGATTGCCACCAGTGCAAGAACTCCAATGAGTATGATAGTCATAGTCATTGTATTATTCTGCACAAGGCTCAGAATATCCAGGGCGGGTTGAATCACCTCATTGGCGGGAACAACGATTGCAAGTACAAAGCCAGTCACGGAAGACTTGGTAAATGCAAGATACCATTTCTTTCCGTTCTTGTAATACTCTGTAAGCCCTGAAGCCGAATTCAGAATGCTAGTCATGACCTGATGAAACTGAGTGGCTTCCTGACTTGTTGAAGATCCAAACTCAAGATCATATATTGTCTGACCTTCTTCTGCATAATCAGGATGTGTAATTACATCACCATCATCAGTGAGAAGGAACGCATAGCCACTCTCTAGAACTTGGATGTTTGTCACACTGGAAACAAGAGTGTCAATTGTGACATCCGCAGAAACTACTCCAAATAGAGAGCCGTTATCAAACCTTACAGGTCTGCCCATTGATATGACAAGTCCTGTAGATGGGTCTCCATAAGGTTTTGTAAATGCTATTGAGTCGTTTGTAAAACTGGCAGCATTGTTGTACCAGTCTTCACGAAGTGGGTCATAGTCATCATCGGGTCCATACCAGTTAAGGAAGTACTCTAGATTGTCATAGGGATAGTTCCGAAACAAGTGGCTGTCACAATACTGATCATCAAACCCCATGTAAAGCCAGATATAGTCTGAGCTCATCTGATGAAGAGCCTTGAACACATTATCCATATTACTTGACTTCTCGATAAAGTACTGTGTACTAGGACTCCAATCAAATGGGTCTCCTGGTGTCTGATAATAACTGCGGGGCATGTAATAGCAACTCACATCAAAGGAGATCTGCGTAGACTCGTAGATATCATAATAGTCTGATGTAAGGCCAGGTACTGGGTGCCCCCTCCCTGCTTCAAGCACGGGGTCCCAAAAATAGGAATATCTTGGTGTTGCATTGATTCTATCATTGAACAGATCTTCTGCATAATGTTCCATCATATAGACTCCATCAAAATACTGTTGCATTCGTTCATCAATGAACAAAGCAGTATCAGATGAAATCCTCTGCAGGTTTGCAAGCTCTTCTGCTTGAAGTGCCTGAGATGAGTCGTTGGCATTCTCTTGCGACACACCAAAGATAGTGTATCCTGAGATTGCTGATATTACTAAAATGGGAATTAAAGAAACCGTTACAAAAATGATTATTATCCTCTTGCTAATGTCCACGCAATTTTCCTCCTTCTTGCATTATCAAACTCACTTCGTTTCCATGTAATATTTTGGATTCGAACAATTCATGCCTGAACAAGTTCTGCCTTCAGTTTTTCTAAGAACTCAGTTGCATCCTGATTGGAATCCAATGTGAATGTTTCATCGGAGAAAGTTCCATTGATCTCACCCTCTCCTAGAAGTATTAGAATCGTCCTTCGTAAAATGCTCCTGTCGATTCCTGTTTCTTTTTCTACCATCTCAACATCAAGGGTGTTGTTTTCCTGAAGAATATCTTGCACAACTTTGAGCGCTCTTTTGATGGTGCTCATGCTTGATGCTTTCACCCGCCTTGCAATCTTCTTACGAATGAACATGTTTCCCTCAATATGTCCCTCTATTGTACCGCTCTGGATCATTGCCTGCAAAGAACGTCTCAGGTTGTATGCTGCAGGTCGGGGCAGAGTTCTACGTAGAATTCTATCAAGGTCTCTCAACTTGATTCTAGGGTGCTTAGAAGTGATAGAGTCAATGCTCTCTTGTATGAATTCTTCAATCACATATTCTGCCATGATTTCAAGATGAGCACCACAAGACTCACAGACTTCTGACTCGGGTGAAACCGGAGCACCACAGTTTCCACACTTGATAGCCCTACGATAGATTGTGTCTTTTGTAGAAGCAATCTGTTGAAGAATGATTGACTCTGTCTGCGAAACCTCTCCCGTTTCTTGAATCTCCCAGAAGCTCAGTTTCTTATCTTTTGTACTGACAACCAAGTAAGCGATGTCTGAAATATCATCGGGAATACCAGTCGCCATTGCTTTCGGCGGTGCGCCTACTTCTATCTGAGTGATCTGATTCCCATCAATGTCCCAAATCTTCAGGGTCTTGCTATGATTCCCAGTGACAAAGAGCCTTCTTTCACCAAAAATCAGCACCGCGAATGCTGTTATTGAATCACCGAGTCGCAACTCCTTAATCTGATAGCCAGCTGCAGTGAGTATTGTGACATGTCCTTTCTTATCAGCAATGACAACTTCCAATTCTGTATCATTTGTGATGTCCTCTAGCCAGACATCAGTTATGGGTCGTTCCATAGTCTTACTGAACAGGGCATTCTTATCGTCATTCCAGAGAATCACTCTTCTGTTATGAAGTGCAACAACGACTTCAGCTGCACCATCGCCATCAATGTCTCTGGCATCGCATGCAACAACAGAACTCTCAAGAGTAATGTTCCAGATTGGCCTTCCCCGATGGTCTACAACAAGGACCTTCTTACCAACTCCTCCCACAACCGCATCCTTGCCCTCGCCCTCAATATCAGCTACTGCTATGCATCTGACCTCACTGCTCCACTTTCTTGTGGACCTGAGAGTGCCACGAGCATCATAGATTCTCATTCTATCACTATAATCGAGCGAAAAGATCTGCGACCTTGCATCCTTCCGTTGACGAACATAAACAGAATACACATTGGCCGGCGTTGAGATCTTTGCAACGGGGTGTATCCGCAATTACCTTTGCACCATATGATGTATTGTTCTATAGGCATATAAACTTGAGGAGAGATTTTCAAACCAATGACTAATGATCACTGTAAGACTGGCTTCATTTGGAGTCCATTGCTTGAACGATTCGACTTCGGCCGATTGCACCCAATAAGAGTTGGTAGATTCCAGATGATTCATGACTTTCTGAGAGAAGCTGGCTTTCTATCACAACCAAATGTCAGAATAGTTGAACCAAAGCCTCTGCCCCTTGAACTCTTGGCCAAAATACACTCAAAGGACTACATATCTAGAGTGAAGAAGATGTCCGAAACTGGTGAGGGTGAGATATCTATTGATACGCCCGGGTTCAAGGGTATTTATGACACTGCACGCATCTCTACAGGCGGGACAATTTCAGGAATCAGAGCAATTCTTCGTGGTGAAATTGAACATGTCCTCTCGCCCACAGGCGGATTCCATCATGCCCATTATGATGGCGGCGGTGGTTTCTGTGTGTTCAATGACCTTGCTGCTTCTGTTCAGTATTTGCGAGGCAATGGTATTCAGAGAATAATGATAGCCGACTTTGATGTGCATCATGGAAATGGAACACAACGATACTTCATGTCTGACCCTGATGTCATGATCATCTCATTTCATGAAGACCCAGAGTGGTTGTATCCACATGATGGACATATCAAAGATATTGGTCTTGGCGAAGGGCTTGGATATAATATTAACATGCATTTTCCAATGGACTCAGGAAACAATGTATACAAGTACGCCTTCGATGAACTCGTGCCCCCACTAATTGAAAAGTTTCAGCCTGAATTCATTCTCTTCTTGCCTGGTTATGATGCTCATTATATGGACCGTCTTGCACACCTGAACCTCACAACTGACATGATTGCATATGTTGCAGAATTCATTCATAATGCATCTCACCGATACAGTAATGGACAGCTGTGCGTGCTCTCAGGCGGAGGCTATCATCCAGATGCATTATGTTGGGGTGTTGGCGTTGTCATGTCAATTCTCACTGGTCATGATTACATTCCTCCATCTCAACAACCGCCATTCGATGATGATGATGACATTTGGGCTATCGTTCGAGAAAACGTGCTCGAAGTCAAACAGCTTATATTTCCGAAATTTGGAATTGATATGAATGAAATAGAGCTTTGAAAATCATAATAAAGAAGTGTGATATCTTGCAAAGTGCAACCAATGCAGGTGGAAACCAATGGAAACACCCGATGTATCCTCCTCAGACAAGACCTGCCATGATGGCGAGTCTCCAGAATATGTTCGAACAAGTCTTGCAGCTGCAATCACGATGGGAAAGATTCCTGGCAAGTTCTATCGAGATGCAAAGCTTTACTGCATCAACCTTCTATTGACTTATGATGAGGGATGTCATGCAAAATGTGCATACTGCGGTCTCTCTGGTTCAAGGGAAACCGAAACCGAATGGACCGATAACTCATTCATTAGAGTTGATTGGCCTGTCTTCCCACTAGAAGACGTGAAAGAGGCGATTCGTTCGGGTGTATGTCCGCATGTTGAACGTGTCTGTATCTCAATGATAACCTTGGGTCGTGCCCGCGAGGACTGCCTTGCAGTTGCCTCTGAACTCAGTGAAGTCATCAATCATATCTCATTATTAATCACTCCCACAATTATCAACAGGGACTGGCTGGTCAGGGCCAAGAATGCTGGTGTTGATAAGATTGGAATTGCCGTTGATGCAGCCACTCCAGAGCTCTTTGACAAGCTTCGCGGCCAGGGTGTCAGTGGACCTCACAAGTGGGAGAAATACTGGCAGACAATTCGTGATGCTGTTGAGATATTTGGCAAAGGCAATGTTGGAATCCATCTAATTGTTGGAATCGGTGAGACTGAGAAACAAATGGCTGAAACCATTCAACGAGCACAGGACATGGGTGCCAATACTCATCTGTTCTCATTTTTCCCAGAAGAGGGGTCTCTTCTTGAGGACCAGTCCCAACCCCCAATAGGAATGTATAGGCGGATTCAACTTGCACGCCTGATCATCAACAAGGAAATCGGTCGGTTTGAAAACATGAGATTTAACGAGATTGATCAGATCATCGACTTTGGACTGAGCAAGGAAACATTTGATGAACTGCTTAATGATGGAGAGGCCTTCATGACATCGGGATGTTCGGGTGATACTGTCGAATACGCCTGCAACAGGCCTTTTGGCAACTGTACACCTTCTCAAGCATCAATTGGTCACTGGCGAAACTTCCCCTTTAAGCCTAATCAAGAAGACCTGAAGCTGATTCGTGAGCAGCTTAACGATTACTCATTAACATATCAGGTGGATGGGCTGGAACTTGATGAAGACTGATAATATTGATTATATAATTAATGCCTGCCTATATGGTCCGGCAGAGTCACTCGCTCCGCTTTTCACACGGGCCTTTGAAGAATCACGGAGAAAATTCTCCAACAAGATTGCATTTCATATGCCTGGTATGGTACATTATGAAACAGAGTTCTATGAGGCCACAGACCCGCTTCGCTTTCCAAGCCTATCAATCACAGGACCCCAATGTTCATTGAACTGTGAACATTGCAACGCTCACCTGCTGGAAACCATGATCCCCACAACTACTCCTGAGAAACTCTGGGAAACTCTGCTTGAGATTGACAGAGCTGGTGGCAAGGGTTGTCTCATCAGCGGCGGCTCCACTCCAAAAGGAAATACTCCACTGATGAAGTATATTCCTACTCTCAAGCGCGCGAAGAAAGAACTGGATTTGGATATAGTTGTTCACACGGGTGTTGTCTACCCTGAGATTGCATCAGCCTTGGCATCAGTGGGAATTGACGGTGCGATGCTTGACATTATCGGTTCCGAAGAAACATTGAAGGATATTTATCATCTTGATATGTCAGTGGATGTTTTTGAAGAGTCACTCACTCTACTTGAAGAGAATGGCATTCCAATCATGCCTCATATTGTAGTGGGATTACATTACGGACAACTCAAAGGTGAGGATGAAGCGATAAGAATGATATCTCGCCACAAGTCCGATTCTGTGATTGTGGTTGCATTCAAGCCACTTGATGGAACGCCAATGGAATCGACCACTCCCGCAAGTCCACTTGATATCGCAAGAGTTATTCTGGCATCACGACTTGCGATGCCTGATCGTCCAACGATACTTGGTTGTGCCCGTCCTCATGGCGAACATAGACGAGAAACCGATCGTCTGGCAATAGATGCTGGAGTAAGTGCGATTGCTTATCCAACTGAGGCCGGCTACAATTATGCCCTAGAACGTGGACTTAATATTATTATGTCCGAGGAATGTTGCTCGTTGCTTGATAGGGCTCTGACGGACAACTAGGGTGAACACAATGACCAGATGGCGACTTCTAGATACCGGTGTTCTTACTGGCGCACAGAACATGGCCTTGGATGATGTGATACTGGAGTGCAAGTCGGAAGGCAAGACTCCGAACACATTCAGATTCTTACAATTCAACCCTTCTGCAGCCCTTGTGGGTTATCATCAGTCCATCGAGCAAGAGATACGTCTTGACTATGTTTCTCGAAATAATATAGACATAAACAGAAGAATCACTGGCGGTGGAGCAATCCTTTTCACTCCCACCTGTCTAGGCTGGGAAGTATTTGCTGACAAATCAACCCCTGGAATTGATGATCTACGTTATGATCTCGAGCGCCTTGCACGAAAGGTCTGTTCTGGTGCAGTAAGGGCACTCAATGCCCTTGGTGTGGACGCAAATTTCCGGCCAAAAAATGACATCGAGATTGAGGGCAGAAAGATCTCAGGGACTGGTGGAACAGAACGCGGCGCTGCCTTTCTCTATCAAGGTACACTTCTAATCGACTTTGATGTGGAACTAATGCTAAAGACTCTCAGGATCCCAGTTGAGAAGCTGAAAGATAAAGAGATTGAGAGTGTGAAAGAGAGGGTCACTTGGCTTGGCCGAGAACTTGGATATGTTCCCCCCTTGGATGTGATCAAGAAGGCATTCATTGAGGGATTCCAAGAGGTCTTTGATATGGTCTTAAAGCCAGAAGATCTTTATCCTGAAGAACAAGAGATGTATGAAAGAAGGCTCCCCTATTTCAAATCTGATGATTGGATCTATCTTGTTCGGAAGCAAGAAACCGCAACGGGGCAATTGATGGCAGCTCGAAAGACACCTGGTGGGCTGATCAGGGTTTCACTTGCTCTCGATCTGATAGGCAACTACATTATCAGCTCATTCATTACAGGTGATTTCCAAGTGTTCCCTCAACGAGCGATCCTTGATCTTGAGGCTCGCTTGAAGAACTCATCTGCTGATGACGATGATATCCGGGACACGGTATACAAGTTCTTTGAAGAAACTGGAACCCAAATCTTTGGTGTGAGCCCAGATGATATTGTGAATCTAATTCTTGAAGCTGTGAAAAAGAAGGCCTTCGTGAAATGGGGTGTTTCATTGGAGGATGCCAATCATTTGATGACCGTGAACTTCATGCCTGATGAACTTGAGAATCAGCGATTTGACTATGTGCTGCTCCCCTACTGCGCTAAGGAAGTTGACTGTGAGTATAGGAAGATTGAAGGATGTACAATATGTGGGCGATGCACTATTGGTGATATCTATGAAATAATTGAAGATCTTGGAGTCCCAGTACGTACGATTCAAAATTTCGAACATTTGATTGACACAATAATGGAGTTCAAGCAGAAGGGTGCACGTGGATACATAGGTTCTTGCTGTGAAGGTTTCTATAACAAACATCATGATGATTTTGTAGCAACCGGCGTTCCAGCACTACTTGTCGATGTAGATGATTCCACATGTTATGAGCTGGGCGAAGAACGGGAGGCATACATTGGGGAATTTGAAGGTCAGACTGTTCTTAAGATGGACCTTCTCTCACACCTTATCAAACGTCTGTGGGAGAAGGGAGTGCTACGAAATGAGGTGAAACTCGATTAGGGAGTATGATGTGATAGTTATTGGCGGTGGCCCTGCAGGTGCTAGTACCGCAATGTCTTGCTCTTCTCTTGGACTGAACGTGCTTCTCTTAGAACGTGGCTCAAAAAATCGGGACAAACCATGCGGTGGAGTCTTGCCTTGGATTGTTGATGAAGTAATAGAAGGCGTCTTTGGCGAATCAATTCCAGATTATGTCAAGTCTACTCCCGCAATTCTTGGTCTATATTATGTTCCTCCAAGTGGTGTGGAAAATGGTGGTGCGGTCAAAAATTATAAGATTCATAATATCAACAGAATAAGGTTCGACCAGTGGCTTCGCAATCTCGCAGAAGATGCAGGTGCAGAGATCAAATACAACTCAAGATTTCTGTCATTCTCAACTGTTGACCCAAACACAGTGATTGTTGAAACCCCTAATGGAATGACTAAGTTCAAGTCAAGGTATATTGTAGGCGCCGATGGTGTCAGATCACGAGTCCGATCTTTCCTATTTCCAAATGAAAAGTTTCAGATAATGACAGTAAGGCAAGAACACATCATAGCTGACTCAGACCTAGGCAGCTATTTCTATGCCTTCCTACGAGGCGATATCTCTCCATCATATGCCTATGCCATTCCCAAGGATGATGTTGTTATTTTGGGCGCTGGGGTTATTCCGAAGAATTCCCCCACCATTATTGAGTCTCTTGAATTGTTTAAGAAATGGCTTGCTAAAGAGTTCTCTTTAGGAAATGCAATCATTAAGAAGCAAGAAATGTGGTCTATCCCCTTTGGATTCTTCCAACCCGGTGTTGGCAATGTTTTACTTGTGGGTGATGCTGCGGGACTTTGCAACCCCTTGTCAGGAGAGGGTATCAGACTCGCAGTGGAAAGTGGTGAATTTGCAGCATATTCAATTGCAAAATATGACAATGCCATTGAAGAGTATACCTCAGATGTCAAGAGTATTTCAGACTTTGTTACTGAGATTTACTCATTTGTGACTAGAATGACTGATGATGATCGTGAGCAGTTTGTTAAGGAAGAACTCCAAAGAAGAATTTATTTTGAATAATGGTTTTCAAAATCTGCCCCATATTACAATGTAACTTGACTCATTAGGACATTATCCTCAAGGAGCAAATAACAATGAAAATACCCCCTTCAAAAGCAGAATCAGAAACCTTGGCGGGGTTTGCTGAGAACTTGCCTATTGCATTTATGATCATGGACATCAATCATAAGATACTCTCCTTGAATGCAAAGGCTAGGAATCTTCTGGGGGTATCAAAAAAAGACATGGACCTCAATCTCGATGAATTCATTCGAGCTGAAGATACTGACGCTCTGTCCTCAAGCTTTTCAAAGTTGAAGTCAAGAATTGAGGTGGAGATACCTCTTATCAGATTGCAATCAAGAAAGAAAAAGAAGAGCCAAGTTTTCAGGATGATATGCAAGCGTCCCACCAAGACCTTCTCCTTCATATATGCATTTCTGCTTGATCCAAGTCCGCCATCTCCTCTTAATGGCATACTTCCAGTCACTGACAGACTCTTGGACCTCATCATTGAAAACACACATGACATTATGATATTATTCAATGAAGACTTCAAGATTGAATTTGCATCAAAGAAGTTCTTCAAACAGTCTGGATTCAAGAAGAACGAAATCCTCAATCAGGACTTTAGAAGCATTTTGCCACCCGATCTCAGTTCATCATTGATCGACATAAACCTCTTGAGACGGTCCAATAACCCAGTTCCTGAATCCTATCAGATTGAAATTGTTGGCAAGGGTGGAAAGAAGGCAATTGTTGATATCAATGCTAAATTCGCAAATTGCCCAATCATAGGGCAAATGACAGCTATTCATTTTCTTGATATAACAGAATATGAAACAACAATCAAGAGTCTTGAGGAAAAAGAGAGATGGTATCGTCTTCTCGTAGAGGCGATGAATGAAGGGTTTGCCATATGTGATGAGAAAGACTTGGTCATATTTGTGAATGAAGCATATTGCAAAATGCTGGGTTATTCTGAAAAAGAGCTTGTTGGACAGCCTTGGTTTGTTTATTCACCAGATATTGTTGAAGAGCAGGCGAAGCAACGCCTGATTGACAGAATGAATGGTAAATCTGAGCGATATCATGCTTCATTCGTAAGAAAAGATGGAAGCATTCTCTACACAATCATATCAGCAGCTCCTTACTTTGATGCAGATGGCGAGTTCAAGGGGTCCTTTGCTGTTGTGACAGACATTACCGATTTAAAGGAGTTTCAAGATACAACACAATTCTATCTGGACCTTTTGACGCATGACATTGCAAATCAACTCCAGATTATCCTCACTGCATCGGGAATGCTGGACTCTGACATCCCTCCATCATTGATTCCTGATGTTCAGAAGAACATAATGGATGCAGTGCAGCTGTGCAATCGGCTTATTACAAAAGTGAAACGTGCCAGTCAGATAAGGGACATTCCCATGGAAGTCATAGACTTGACACAGATTCTGAACGAGAAAATCGCAGTAGTAAAGCGCATCTTTGGTGCCACAATACATATGAAAAAGCAAACAGAACCCATCTATGTCAATGCAGATATGCTTTTTGGTGAGTTGATATGGAACTTGCTTGAGAATGCTGCATCACATAACCCCAAAAAGGACAAGCACATCTGGGTTTCATTCAAGCGAAAATCTGCAATGATTGGAATCTCTATTGCTGATAATGGTCCTGGCATCTCTCCTTCTAAGAAGAAAGTGATATTTGACAAAAAGCGGCGCTTTGGCGGTGTTGGCCTTACTCTTGTTTCACAGATTGCCAAGAAATATGGCGGCAGACTCGAGGTTGAGAACAGAATCGCAGACAGGCCTGATCTTGGCACTAAATTCACTCTTTGGCTTTATGAGATAAAACCATGAGAATTAATTCGCGGTCGAATTATTCAGAAATTGTTTTTAGGAACTTTGCATGTTATTATTTGCCCTAGGCCGAGTGGATGGCGATGGAGTCTGAATTGACAGAAGATCAAATGAGATTGCTCTTTGTCATTGACCAGTATACAAAGAAGGGCGACGAAGAGAATCCAATCTGGGTGAAGGAGCTACCAATCCTTGCAATAATATATGATGGAATAATTAAGGGCATATTCAAAGACTATGATTATGCACCATGGAGCGTTCCTATGCTTGACGGGACCCGTCAATGGATGAATGTAAGTAGAGAGGGTAAAGACGATGTTGAAGACCTTCTAAACCTTAGACTCATTTCAATTCTACGAATCAGCACATCTCAATATGGCTATGTCACCGCTTATCGTCCTACCGAACTTGGTAAAAGGGCAATAAAGAACATTCCGCAAAAGATACGTGATGAAGTGCGCAGTATAATATTATGCAAAACCTGCGACACCATTTTTCAGGTCATAATTAAGAATCATAAGATATTCTACCATTGCGAATCATGCGGCTACGAGCAGAAAATAGGCATTGATGATATTGAAGATGTGCCCTATGCCACAAGACCATATCTCCCATCATTTGATTTCAAATGGTTCATGTCTGGAAAGAAGGGTGATGACTGAATTGTTGGGTGATGATTATATAAAAGATGATCTTCTTGAATCTATAAAATTGGGAAATGTTCGCATAATACTTAGTGAGCTGATCCCATGCGATCGCAACACTCTTGAATCAATTGGTCAAAAGCTCATGTCAAAGCGAACCCTGCATGGCGAATTTGTTACTATGTTGATGGACCATTTCCCTGAGAGCACCACATTTGTTTCTGAGCCATGGTGTAATAGCGTAAGAGTGGTAGATAGTCTTGGTTCAGACTACTTGTCCTGCGAAGCATCTATGCAGGATCCCGATGATGTAGTTGAACAAGAAGAAGTCATTGGGATGTTCTTTAGTCATGAAGGTCATGTCATATATGGTGCCCAAATTACGAGAATATATGACCGTGTTGAGAATGGGACCCCTCAGTTTTCTTTGGACCACATAGCAAGGATAGTTGTGGATCTAATGAATGACTCATCACTTCTGATGGACACGCTCATTACTCATCACCAACGGCGCATAATTGATTGCATATTCAAGGGCACTCCAACAAGCAGATACAAATTCGTTGGCATAATCGCTGATATTATAGATCCCCACTTTGATGATGTGAATGATTATGCTGATGGTGAAGAGTATCAGAATGAAATGGAACAACTTATTGATAATCTTCAGCTTGTTCACAAGAATGAAGAAGATGGAACTATTGCTTTTATTGGCGATGCAGGCATTATAATCATTACAAAAGAATCTGAAAAATATGAATTACTTGTCACCTTTTACTCACTCTTGAAAAGTGCAGAGATATTTATTGACAGCCTGTTTCATAGACTTGAACTACTCTGGGATGAATTGTTTCAGGCCCGCAAGCTGATTGAAAAGACCTCTGAAGGAGATTATTCTGTAATTACGCGTGCACAGAACATTCTGACTGAGGCAACTGCAAACTTCACCATTCTGAACTCAACAGTGAGTTATTTGGATCGGGGCTTTGAGTTGATCTATGAACGCTGGCACCAGATTAAGGACAGCACAAACACATCTTTGCGAAATGCAATACAGATTGATCACTCACTCACTTCCCTTTTGAAACGAATCAATGATGTTGGACTTGTACTTCAGAGTCTTTCCAGCGAGGTTGAAGGCCTTCAGACCTTACTCTCAACACAGATTGAACAACAAATGCGTCGTGTATACAATGCCTTACGTGATAACACAAGAAGCACAAGTGAAGTCATTAGAGCTAGCGAGCGTACGGGCGACGCTCTTAATGTGATTGAACTCATCCTTTCAGGATCAATTGCTTTTGACATCATTGTTGCAATCGTGGGCGAATATAATACACCATTATCAGCTTTGGCCATGAATCCCGAATTCCAATTTCTCTTCTTCTTTCTAAGTGCACTAATGTGGCTTATTATTGTCATAATATTAAAGAAAGGAATGGACTGGATAAAGTCCCGTGTTGAACGCAATCACCTTGTGAGAATCTCAATAAATATGAAATGCGATCCCGAAGCAATAGAAGAATTCCTATCGAAGAAGGACGTTATATCAATGGATGAGGAATTTCTAGTCGACAGAGAAACTGTCCGCGTTCTATACAATATGCATGATAATAATGGTGTTCATTTAGCAGCGATAACTCTGACATACGACCGGAAGCACAAGCTCCTGCAAGAGGTTTCAATTGATGCCCAGGCTCGAGATATCGAGTCATTAAAGAAGCGCGTATTAGACGAGTTGAGTAAGGCGATTGAATGTCATGAATAGTAAGCTTCAGTAGTAAGTAGTGCCTATGATGATGATGCTCACATAAGCGGTCACACTCATCTAATATTAGGAGTCTTGCATATGCGAATTGCTTCAATTCTTGATGTTAGTCTAGTTGATGTTCCCGGAATTCCAGTGACAGTAATCTTCACTGGGGGTTGCAACTTTAATTGTCCATATTGCCATAATGCACAACTGATCCCTCTGGATTCTGGGGAAGAAGTTCCAATTGACACCCTTTTTAGAAAGGCGTCTGGCTCACTCTCTGATGGTTTCTGCATCACAGGGGGAGAACCCACACTTCATAATGATCTGCCAGAATTACTCAAGGCTCTGAAAGAGTCTTGTAAATGTCATATCAACCTGAACACACAGGGCTCAATACCTTATGTGCTAAAGAGATGTATACCATATCTGGACTCAGTCTGGTTTGACCTAAAAGCGGCTCCTGAGAGATATTCGATTGTCGCTGGAGTTCGCGGCAATCCATGGCCAAAGATAGTCAAGAGTTTCAAAATGCTTATGGAATCCAATGTTGAACTCTGGCCAAGAACAACATATGTTTCAGGTCTCATGAATCCCGATGATGTGATTGCAATCCTTGATTTTCTGAATTCCATGGGGTTTGCTGGGACATATCTAATTCAGAACTTTGTTTCATCATCTGGTGTGCGTGAGGAGATGAAGGAACGATGCAAGGTGCCCGAAAGGTCTGAGATTCAGAATGTCATGGAGCATGCGCCTGAAGACATCAGAGTGAAACTCGAATGGCGTTAGACTCAAAGCACTCTTCAAGTTCACAGAAATAACCTTAAAAACAGGTCTTACCTTCATGAAAATGAGCAGTTACAACCAGTGTGATAATATTCTGGAGGAAATCTGAGGTGTTCCCAACACAATCTATGGGTTATGACAGAGCAATCACAGTATTCAGCCCCGAGGGCAGACTGTATCAGGTGGAATATGCCACTGAGGCAGTCAGATATGGACCATTGGCTGTAGGGGTGAAGGGAAGCAATGGCGTTGTTCTTGCAGGGGAAAAGCGTGCTCCTCATCCACTGGTTGACATTTCTTCGTTGAAGAAGGTCCTCTTGATTGACGATCATGTTGGCACTGCAATTGCAGGTCTTCATGCGGATGCCCGAAAGCTCATTGATCAGGCAAGAATCCGTGCTCAGATTAATCGTCTTAGTTATGATGAACCGATTCAGATTCGTTCTCTTGTTGTTGACATCTGCGACACCAAGCAGCTACACACACAATATGCAGGAGCCCGACCATTCGGTGTTTCTCTCCTAGTTGGTGGTATTGATGATGGCGGTCCTCAACTCTTTACTACTGACCCTTCAGGTTCATTCTGGGGTTGGAAGGCCACTGCAATAGGAAAAGAGTCTGATGTTGTCCGTGACTACTTCAAGGACAATTACTCACCATCCATTGATCTTGATGGTGCACTTAAGCTGGCAATTGAAGGCATTATGAAGGCCCGTGGTGATCAGGGTGAGGTTGACCTCACTGAAAAGGCAAAGTTGATTGAGATTGGCATGATATCCTCTGAGGACAAGCTCTTCAAAATCCTTCCAACTAATGAGGTTGAAGAGATACTCCGAGCCATGGGTACCTAATGCCTTACACATTCTATCAGTCTGTCAATTATCATTCCTGCAATATCTAGTCCGGTCACTCGTGAGAGTGCGCTCCATGAGGGTGAGGCATTTGCTTCAATGACACAGGGTCCATCCTTTGACTCAATTATGTCCACTCCAGTGTAGTCCAACTTTAGCACTTCAGCAGTCCTTATTGCACATTCTTCATACTCCTCAGACAGTTTGGTGAGTTCCGCACGCCCCCCTCCATGAACATTGGTCCTCCACTCGTTTTCTGCTCCCTTGGGAAGATATCGATACATTGCTCCGACTACTTGATTCCCAATGACAAACGCCCTGATGTCTCTATCTGGTTTTTCGATTACCTCTTGGACATAAATGACCTGCCCGAGCTGATGGATGAATTTCATTGCTCGATATGTGAGTTCGGGATGCTGAGGTCTCATCGCACCCATTCCACGAGCACCGATTAATGGTTTTATTATAACATCCCCAACCTCCTCCACAAAATGAACCGCTGCCTCTAAATTCTCTCCAATAAAAGTCCTAGGGACCTTGATACCTGCCTTGTGTAGTGCTGTGAGCGTGGCATATTTGTCCTTAGCCCGTCTGAATGAGTATGCTGGATTCATCACGTAAATGCCCGCATCCTCAAAGTGCTCCAATAGACTGATTCTAAATGTTATTTGATCTCCTGTACCAAAGCCAATGGTTCGAATGATGACTCCTGCCATATCTGAGAGGTCCTCTTCCTCTAGGTGCGTGAATCTATGCGGAATCTCAGCGGCCACATCAGGGAGCCTAAATGGCTTGGCTTCGTGCCCCTTTGCTCTAATTGCTTTTATTAGACTCTTTGTGGCCCAGTTGTTTACATTCTCATGGTATGAAATTCCGAAAAGATATTTGACCATGCTTTTCTCTCCGTGATATTCAAAGACGCTCTCTTGATAAATTCCTTGTTGAGCCCGTATTCTGCAAAGAACTAAAGTTGATTCACTTTGAATGTAATCACTTACGACAATGAGATATAATACATGAAGCGAGAGGTACGAGTGATATCAGATGAAACAGAACGCGAACAGTTGCGAAACCATTGCTTCGTGGAAAAATGGAACATGCAAGATCTGGTCAGGAACCTGAATTTCTGATTATCTCCTCAATCCATCCTAGTGCTCAAGATTTGCAGATGTTAGGAATGTTGCAGGGCGATGCATCTCATTCCACGCGAGTTACCGGGCACCCAATTCTGCACTCATCTGAATATCTGTTCCTCTTCTCAGGGCCTGCTGCCTATAACAGCCATTTTCCAAGACATGCCGGCGTGATAATAGCGTTTGATGAGAACGAGCCTCAATCAATAATTAATGAATCCCTATACAATATAGCGGAGCATCCCAGTATTGATGGAATTCCTATACTTGCATTCCTTGTGAACTATGAGGACGGAATCATTCATTCTATTGAACATGACTACCTGCGCGATGCGAGTCTGGAGGAGAGTCTGTATCAGCGAGTTGTTGTACCACTGCCCATTGATCCAAGCTGTCTTATTCTGTTATGTTCGGACTCCAGAGTGCAACCGCCAGTATTTCCAGAAGGAATGCCTCTCGCGATCCAAACTCTAGGAGCTCACATTCCAAGATATGACAAAAACCATGGCGAATGCACTCAATTTGACGCTTTCTTCAAAGAGTGGTTTTCAATCTGTAGCCCTAAACAGATACTCATCATTAAGCATGGCGGCTTTGTGGTCGAATGCCCCCACTGCAGCGCAGCAGAGGCATCAATTAATGCGAATGCTATCTCTGAACGGTTTCTCAGTGAGGTCATAAGCGCCATTACATCTGATGCATCCCGGTTTGAGGATGAGCTTAGAGATGATCCAAAGGATGGAGCGCTCGCCCTTGCCAAGGCCACAGAAGCAAACATTAGAAGTTATCCTGCTATTGAGGTGGCCAGAAGGAATGGTATTGACCTAGATGAGTTGATATTCATTATCGCAATGGACACGCTCACAGGCAGAATTCTGGAGATTGGCTGAAACCATTAGTCGTGCAGATTTGTGTTCACTCTAAATAGCATGTCCTCAAACTCCTCGAGTTGTAGAACAAAAGTGTTGAACTTGAACACTGGCACTATCGGAACACCCTCGTGAAACTCGATATCCTCAATCAGCCATGTTGTGAGTACTGGTATTATATCATATCTGCCTTCATTCAAATGTCCCATTCTCTCACGTAGAGCATGAAGATCATTTGCCAGACGCTTTGACCTCTCTACTTGCTTCTCGGCTGCCGCTTGAAGCGCAGAACTCTTTCCAGAACGTACACCCCACATCTTTGCATCAATCGAGAGTATTCGATGTCCTCTGACTCCAATCACATCAATCTCCATTCCACGATTGCTGCCATCCCCACGTCTTCGAAAGCTCTGGATACAGCGAAATCCATTGGCTTGGAGTATTGAAGCTATCAGTCCTTCAAAGTCCTTCCATGTGAGTTCCTTGATTACCCGTTCAGGGGAAGCGCCAAGCTCAATTGCTCTAATGGCTAGTTGTATCCTATGCTCACGCTTAATGATCCATACTCCATTTTCATTGGATGATATTCTCTCTTCTTCGAGAACCCTTCTATACCCCTCTTCAATCTGTTTAATTCGGGGGTCTTCCCTTGTCTTACGTAGCAGTTCCACAATTCTCGCAATCCTTTCCATTTGCATTGCCTTGCTGACGACCTGGACTTATTCAAACTTGTCATTAGAAGATGAACCGCCTAAACAAGGATCAGCGTTCTCATCTTCTGAGAGTGGAAGTGGAAACATCAAGTCTTTTTGCCATGACTCCAATTCTGACTAACCTGACAACCTTGTACAACTTTTCCACTTCTGAAACTTACTATTCTTATACAACCTTAGTTTATAACGAGTACTGTATCAATAAAAGCGAGAGAAAAATGACTGAGCACGAAGAGGAATGGAGGCGCGTCCTCAGAGCCTTTGAAGACTGGATTGAGTATGAGAGTTCAGAGTTTGGTCCTTGGACAGGCTATTTTTCGATTGAGAACCTGCGTACTCTTACTGATAAAGAGCGCCTTGGCTGGATGTATCACATGCGTGATGAAATAATCCCTAGTCGTGTGGATCATTGTCGCATGGCAGGAGTCGCCCTTGAGGACTTTGTGCCCTTCATGCCCGATATGGACTCCATTAGGACCGTGCGGTCGATGATAGATCTGAATCATGTGATTGAAGACATCATGCTGAAGATGAGTGATGTGTTTAGTGTGATGATTGAAGAGTACAAGAGTGGTGGCCTGGATGAGATTGTCCCCCACCTCAGCGAACTGATAGAAATCGAAGAGGACATCAGACATCATATGAGCCTTTATTCAAAGGGATTTGCTCAATTAAGCAGTGCAGGTTTCGAGATACCCAGCGAGTCATAATTCTTGCATAGATTTAAGTAGAAACGACACATTCTGCACATGACCCAATTAATGAGAGGTGAAAAACGCAATGGGTACAGATAGTACATCCGACACCCATCAATGTCGGGTCACTCATTCAAAAGGTGAGTGTCAAATCCACTCACGAGGTGGACTTGTTCTCCAGTGGGTATAAGGCTCGCGAAGAGAACGAACTGAATTCTTCATGGCAATTTTTTGAGACTTTGGTCAACACATTCCTTGTGTTTGCAGAAACAAAGCTAAGCAGGACACAGAAGACAGTTCTGTGTTCATGTGCGCAAATGCTAAAGTATGACAGCTACACAATCACGGGACTGGCAGACCAAGTTTCTAGGAAAAGCGGTCTTCCCTATAGTACAGTGAAATGGAACCTTAGGGAGTTGATCCGGCTCGGGCTTGTCAAGGGTGGCAATGAGAACAACAAAGGAGTCAAGGCTGAGATGACCGAGCCCGGAATAATGCTTGTCACACATCTACGGAACTCTTGCAAGACCCCATGTGTGATAAGATAATGAGCTTAAAACAACAAATTAGGGAGCTCTTGACAAGAACCCAGGTGCTACCCTCGGCTCAGAGAATCCCAATGGTTTAACGATTCCCATCATTGCATCTTCTTGTCAAAGAGTTCCCATGCTTTCTCCAGGAGTTCTGATGAATTCTCCCTTGTTCCTGATGCAACAACTACCATCTCCACGGACCGTTCATCACCAGGCTCAAGGTTTCCTAAGTCCCATTGTAGGGCAGATGCAACATCCTTGGGTCCCAGAGAAACTCCATTATTTAGGTCGCGTCGGTTCTCATCAATCTTAATCTTAGCCGGAGGTAAAATGTCCCATCTGTGTGGCTTGGGCCTAGAAGTCATGCAGACGCACAGCGGGTTGTTGTCGTAGAGAGTCATAACACTCGATTGTATGTCATACTCTCCATAATCGTCCTTGTAGCTTCTTGGACCCCCGATGTCAAAGTCCATAATATTATACAACTTGGCATCTACAATCTTGTCCCGCCAGATGTTCTTAGTCTTATGACGCATCAACATGATGGGCTGGTTGTAGCTCCAGATTTCAAGAGTGAACTGAACAACGGAATGCCTGTATCCTCTTGGAACATGTTCCAGAACCACAGTCAACTTGTTCTTCTTGGTATTTGTGCTACAGACCTCTATTGTCTTGCCCTCCATTGACTGTACCGTCTGCACATAGTCATCGAATAAATAGGAGAACCAAAACCCTCCCTTGTAACTTGTGGGATTTCTTAGCAACAGACGATCCACTCCATCAGAATCAACTAGGCTCAGACGCTTGATGTAGAACCCTTTGCGACCTCTTCCTCATGATGAACATTCGACCGAATAGGTCATGTCCAGTCTGGGTCTTCGACGTCCAGTATCTAATGTTTCATACATAGTCAATCCCGTGATGTATTCATAATCCGAGTTTTATAAATACGATGAAATGCATTGAACCAAAACATTAAGGTTGCAAGATTTGGAGCAAACTTGATAAATCGCTTCATATTGTGCGACTAGCATTTGAGTGTGTCGTTATAATGACTGAATTGACAATTGACCAGCTTCAGAAATGGTACCGGAAACGCCTGAGTAAGAAATCAAAGGAGTTCGTAAAGCAAGCCGAGAAGAGTTACAAAGTGGTGGAGAGAACTCTAAAAGACATTGAACTAATAGCTCATGAACTGAAAGAATCTAGTGATGAGGATATGGAAAATGAGGGTATTGCAACTAGATTTGCACAAAAAATCAGTGAGATTGTGCAGAATTTCGAACTCCGCAACGATGTGACCTACTCAAACACTGAAATCATGCAAGATGAAATTCAGCGATTTATCCAAGAATTATGGGGTGCTGGTGCCCGTTGGATACGTAGGATGGACAAACGACACAAGTCAACAATAAAGGCCCTTGATACTTACATGAAGGAACTCTCACGTGAGATGAAAAGGATTGCAAAACTTCTCTACGAGTTCAATTGGGTCAAGGACCTTGAACGCATTGGGTCTAGAATCGAAACTCTTCGAGATCTTACCCATGGTAAAGAGATTTTCGAGGAGCAGATCCGGCAAGTGCGGATAAAGATTGAGCATGCTCAGGAAGAATACAAGTCAGCAAAGAATGCTTATGACACCTTCATAGAGTCTTCGAATGTTTCAGAGATCTTGAACTTGGACGAAGAGGCAGAAAGAATTGCATCATTACTAAGAATGAAACTGAACATTTTGAAGAAGCCGGTGAAGAAACTGCTACAACAAGACACGGGTGTGAGAATTGGTCCTGCTGGACAGAGAGCACTGACCGACTATTTTGAAGACCCATTCAGTGCAATAGTTGAAGAACCAGATGGGCTCCCAGCTCTGATGGAGGGTCTTACAGGACTTCAAAAGGCAATTGAGTCAGGCAGACTGAAGTTGAAGGACCGTCTTGCCAGACGCACAATTGAAGAGATTGAGGCAATCCGAAATGGTGCCCTTGATGAGCTGCAGGCCATGGCAAAAGATGTAATCTCCAAGCGCAAGAACTTCGCTGGTTCTGATGTATATGCCCGCCACGAAGAACTGTCTGAGCAGTTGGAGGAGGCTCGTAAGAATCTTGAATATCACAAAAACGACTTACTTCGAATTCGTGATGAGATCAACAAACGCATTGAGAAGGTAGAGGAGTTCAAGCAGAGGATTGAGTCGGAGATCAGGGACTCATTCGAGGAGTCTATCAAAATAAAAATCGAAGACTTGGGACTTAAACCATTACTTGCAAAATGTGAGTTTTAATGGGGCTGGTCAATGAGACATTTAATCACATCATTGAAGGACATAGCAAGCCTGACAATTCGTGACACACTAATTGAAGAGTACAACTTTGAGGACACAGGGCAGACATTTGAGGGGTCTCCCATCTATTCTAATGGAAAGACAGAACTAATCACCACAGAGAATGATCTGATCTTTACTGGACACCTCGAAGAACATTTCGAGTCAGAAGTCTTTATCTATTGTTCAAGGCATAGGTCACAATCAGGGCGTCCTGCGCTCCTTGTTCATAGCACAGGCAACTTTGGTGCTGATAACTCTTATGGCGGGAATCCAAGGCAACTGTCCGTATCGGTAGGATCGCTCGTTGGAGTCGCATTACAAGAACTGCACAGACAACGGGAGGAACGGGATCTAAAGGACTATGATGTCACTATGGAAGTCACACATCATGGTCCAACATCAATGAACACTCCTTTGCTATTTGTTGAACTTGGTAGTGATGAGTCCCATTGGAAAGACAGAGAAGGTGCAGCTTGTGTCGCAGCGGCTGTTATGAAATGTCTGAGTGCACCCATCAAGAAAGAGGCTCTGATTGGTTTTGGCGGAAATCACTATGCCAGCAAGTTCAACAGAGTGGTCCTCGAAGAAAGTGGCCTAATTGGTCATATTGCGCCCAAACATGCGTTAGATTCAATAGCAATGGATACAGTATCTCAGATGATAAACAGGGCGAGAGAGAGAGTGCGTTTAGCTCTGATTGACTGGAAAGGCACAAACGCAGATCAAAAGGCTCGATTATTCCCAATACTTGATGAACTTGGCATTGAATATTTAAAGGTCAAAAAGTATCTTAATCAATAAACATCCTGTATTCATAATCGAAACATAAATTACTCGCCAACGTTTGTCTGCATCTAGCTGCCATTGGGGACGGAGTATATGAGTTCGGAAAAAGACCCCTTATTAGAAAAGATACTAAAGACAGTCGATAAGATTGCTGATGAGGTCTCATCTCTCAAGACATCAATCAAGGATATCTCATCAATCCCAAAGATATCTGATAATATTGAGAGTCTATACAAGAGTGTCAAGGATGTCAAGGAAACTGTTTCTCCTGTTTCTGCGATTGAGGGCCTAGCCAAAGGCAAAGATATTGATATCCTTTTAAAGAAAGTAGAAGGAATCACAAAATCAATTGCGGAGGTTACTAAGGAACTAAAGGATGTAAAGGCCAGTGCTGACACCTCTGCAGTTACTGATAGGATTGATGGGGTTCTCAAAGCGATCAAGTCCATCAGTTCCACATTAAAAGAAATTGAGGGGTCAACGGACAATGAAGAAATATCCACAAAGATTGATGAATCCCTGACATCAATCACCGCACTCCACTCAGCGATTAAAGCACTCTCTGAGAGTGATGACACCGATCTCATTCTGAAGAAGATTGATGATCTTCAGCAATATGTTGCAAGTCTGTCTGGTCTTGAAGACAAGATTACAGACCTCTCACAGAGCTTTGAAGAAACAAAGGAAATTGTCAGCATTATTGTAAGGCAACTTGATGATCTTGAGCGAAAATACAACAAGGCTCTTGAGGAGATAAACACTGCTGTTGATTCCATTACAAAAGTCGTCAAAGAACTGCCCTCAGCATCTCCTGAAACAATTTCTGAAGCAGCTCCTGCAAAGACCAAACCCGTTGTGACAACGCCAGCAGCAGATCTTGATGCAATGCCCTCAACAATAGATGAATTGATGGACAGTCTTCTGGCAATGGTCTCATCTCGTACTGAGGCAATCAAGATGGCAGAGGCATTGGAACGCGTACGCGACAAACTTACCACACTGATCACTGAAACAACTCCCGTGCTTTTTCAGTTTGGAAAACGTGCTCGCGAACTGAAGTCATATCCTCCAACTGCAACCCTAAATGAGAATGATATTACCCGTCTTCACAAAGAAATTCGCGAATGGAAGAAAAAGCTCAAAGAGATATCTGATAGTTGAACAATATAATAGTTCAACACTTGAATAAGTTTATTTCCTTGAAAAGTATCCTCTCTTATTGTCCAAGATGATGGTCCATTTCGAACAAGCATAATCATACTTTCAAAGCATTGGACCGCCAAATCTGCATTCAGTCTGGGTTGAGAATAATCATGGAACTTGTAAGACACAATCGAGAACTTGCACAGAGGATGAGTGTTCTTAACGGCACAGCAAACCTTCAATTGGCCAAAGAGATGATGGAGCTTCATCAGAAAAAGTGTCAAGAATGTCAAGAGAGCCGCCTTCAATGCACAATTCGACCAGCTTGCAAGGACCGCAATTTTCTGAATGCTCTTATTGAACTTGGTGTTGAGAATCAGGACCTTCCTCAGTATTGCTTTCAACAATATTGCAACAGGATTAGTAGATATGTACTTGCCAAGAAGGGAAGCAGACTTCTTGATAGGCGTATTCCTATCAAGGATCTCCTTTCTGCGCTAAAAATGAGTTCAATACGCCAGTTCAATGCAAAGTTCAAGAATGAATGGGCTCCTTATGCAATGGTTCGAAGACATAACATCATGCTTGTGGCTGCAGATGAGTATATTTTCCATTTTGACTTCACACGAGGAATTGTTGTGCTCAACCCTTCTGAGGTTGGCATCAACAGGTTTGAACTCTTTGAGTTATATGTGGAAGTCCTTAACAAATACTACGATCTTAATGCAGAAGTAAAGGCCCATACATTGAACTGGTGGGTCCTAAGGTTTGACATACCAATAAAGATGACCGAACGCACTAGCAAGGACCTTCGCAGCTTTCTATCAGAAGCATTTGAATCGTTCCGACTGGACTCTCACAATGATAATACCAGTATTGAGATTGAAATCATATTGGATAATGACTACTCATCATTACCGGTTAGAAATCTGATCATGCTTTTCAATAGAGTATTCGATCTTGTCAGGCCAAGGTCTCAATGATCGATACATGCTTGATTGCTTAATTTGGGGTGGTAAACATGAGCGTGAAAAAAGCTACTGAAGTAAGAAATAAGATGATTGCAAACTTGAACGTCACGGAGTTAGAATCTCGGGTCATTCTACCGCTTTATCACAGTGGCAATATGACTGCTGGAGGAATTGCTCTCGTTCTGGACGAACCATTGTCCAAGGTAGAACGGGCGCTAAAACGACTTGCAGCAAAGGGTCTAGTAAAAGTCATTGATGGAATCACTCCTGTGTATGCTGCATTGTCCCCTGGATTGGCCATTGACGAGCCACTTCGTGATGTCTCAAAGAAGATGTTATCACTAGAAAAGGATTTGAAAAGATCCGCTTCAAGAATCGAGAAGCAGCTTGACAAGGCAACAGATGCAACACTGTCCCAACAACAGAGTATGACTCTTGCTGCCCGCCAGGAACTTGATAACTATGAGTCTTCTTTACTCAATACTATCACCACCCATCTGATGCAAATCACAAACATTGCGAGTGACTATCTTGGCTCTGTGATAGATCGTATTGCTGCAACTATTGAGAATCTGGACCAAAATGTCGACTCGGACCTAGGCGACGGGCTCTTGATGTTACAGAAGGAATTAGACAAGAGTCAGAAAAAAATAGTGAAGGACACAAACCAGGCCTTGACAGAATTCAAGTCTTGGCTCTCCGAAGAAAGAACATCTGCCTCGGTTCAGATCAAGACATTTCATGAAAAAGCGTCTTCGCTCATTGATAGGACGAAACAAGTAATTCTAGAATCATTCGAGCAGTCAAACAAGTCCGTGCAAGAAACCCTCTCTAAACTCTCATCATCATTGCATAAGAGGTCAACGGAGCTTGTCGAAGACTTGATCAGCCTTTTGCATGGTCTTGATGAGGACCTTATTGAGGCTAGGCAGTCATTATTGCATGACCTCATTGACACACTCAATGCAACACAGAAAGCATTCGATGAGATAATTCAGCAATCTCAAATGGTTTCGGAGGAGGAGATAGAACAAGCAAAGGAGCAGTTGAACAGTTTCATCGATATATCCATTCAGACAATTGAAACTGTGGATACCTGGAAGGCAGATGCTTATGAGTATCTTAATAACATGTCACGGACGCTCAACAGTCAGGTTGAGCAAATATCCAAGATTGATCAGAGTTTTGTGGACACTCTTCGTACAACTATTACTGGTCATATGGACCGCGTGAATGATTTTGTAAATGACTATTATGGAGTTCTCTCTTCTGTAATCTCTACTATTGATGATGAGTATTCACAACATCTGGAACAGACCAAGAGTTCCATTCTCTCAAAGCTTCGGGATGAAGTTGCAAAAGAAACCCAGATTATTGAAAAGTCGATTGAGAGTCTTCAGATAGAACTCAACACAATCACAAAAAAGACAAGTAAGGGCATGGAGAATCAGCTTAAGAAGAATGGTGAGGAGATTATTGATCTTGTCCTACAAAACACAGATGAACTCGCAACAATATCCACGAACTTCACAAATAGAATCAAGACTACTGTTCATGATGTGATAACAAAGACCAAACAATCCTCAACAAAACTCATGTCTACCGTCATCAATTCAGCGGAGGAATTCGAGTCAAAGATTGATGAGCGACTGAATGAGGTGATTTCTGAGTTCTCCACAATAACATCTCAATATTCACTTGATGCTGAGGCTCTATATAACGAATTCAATGCCAAGATTGATGCAAAGCTGACCAGTACAATTAGGTCTCTGACCTCACACATAAACAAGACTAAGAAATCGATAGAGTCAGTCATCAATGAAAAGCTCACGGTAATGGATGACCAGGCCCTCACAATTAGAGATAACTTTCATAGTGAGATCATGAATATCACAGAGCAACTGGTCAGTCTAATTCAGAGTGTTGAGTCCACCTTTGATACACTATTGACCAATCAATTAGCTGAAACACGTGAGCTCATCAACTCTATCTACTCCGAGTTCAAATCCACAATGAGAAGCGAGTCAACCTCTCTCAAAGACTATGTCACCAAACTGAAACAGAAATACGTGATTGATATTGAACAACATCTTAGCAATGTTCGTGACACCAGTCAGAGTCTAAGCGCCAACCTTGACGAATTTGCTCATTCTGGCAAGCAAGAGATGTTTGTTCTGATAAGAAGCGCCCGTGATGAGATTGAGGAGACCATGCAATCAGCTCAAACGGTCCTTCAAGAAGTTGAAGAAGTCACTGTCAAGAAGATGGGCGATGAACTCAGCCATGTTCTCGATGAGTTCAGAAACAATGCTGAATCCACTAAGTTCAATATGTCTGAAAGAATTGCCAGCATTACTGATTATAGTAGAAACAGCCTTGATAAGACAACACGATTGATTATTGAAGCTTTGGAATCAACGCTATCAGAACAGTCTGAGATTCGTCACAGAAGTGTTTCAGACATCAGTCAGAATCTGGATCAGACCACTGCTAAACTAACAAGGGCATGGTCCAAGAAGATTGGCGAGATCACGTCCTCATTGAGCGAAACGAAAAAGGACCATGATGCCACACAAATAGCAACAAAGAACGAGCTCTTTGATATTATTGATGAGCGTAGAAAGGAAACTACTTTGGCCATTAATGCAGCATCAATGACCATCCGCAATTTATACAATGGCCTTGTTTCCCAAGTAGACACCACATGTTCAAAACTCTCTGCTGATATGCAACTGACTGTTGACAAGCTAAAAGAAACGTCAGATGCAATCACGAATACAATGATAGAGCGTAGTGCCTCCAACATTGAACAAATACTGACTATCCATAAGACTCACCTAGAACGACTTGAGGGCATATACAAGGCTCAAGAAAACACATTTGCCAAAGCCAATCTCGAAATACTTCAACGTGCCCAGAGCAAGATCAACGAAGCTCCTGATGGATTTGCACAAGACGTCAACCTTGCAATTGATGCCGCCACTTCCAGTGCAGCCAATCTCTATGACCGCATCCGTAATGAGCTATCCACCGAAGTGCTAGATATTGAATTATCCACTGAGAGTATTGTTAACGAGTTCTCGACAGCACTCAAGCGTATTTCTGACAATATGATAAAGGGCTATGAGGACTTTACTGAACAAATGCACAGGATTTCACTACTATCAAATCAACAAGTTGCACGCAAGTTTGAGTCAATCGGGATAGAACTCAAGTCCAACCTGAGCAATCGCATAAAGACCTTTGTTGAAACTGCTGATACGAAAATATCCGAGATTAAGAACGAACTCGATGTGGCTGAGAACAATGCTACTGCAATAGCAAACACAAGCACAGCAGAATTCAGACAAAAGCGTAATGAGATACTTAATAGACTGGAAGAATCGACTGACAAGATCATCAGAGACTGGGCCACTGAGCAGAAGAAGGACATAGACTCGATTTATAATCAGCTAGGAGATGCAACACAAAGCATTAGAGCTTCCACTGACAGTATTGTGGGGGTTGTAAAGTCAATTAACGAAATAATCGATGAATTGAAACCCTCAATCATTGAGAGGACTTGGCATCTGGCAGGGGTTGAAGAGATACGCGCGCACATTGCTAGCATGGCTAAGAATGCCAAGGAGTCCATTCTCATTTCAGTCACTGACTTGAAGCAGATTAATGTGAAGCAATTAAACAAGGCAAAGCAAGCAAGTAGTAGAATATTGATAGTACCATACTCTGATGAACTTGATCCAGATCTCTCCTCTTTAACCGGATGGAGAATATGGCAGACTTACAACCCTGTTCTGCTTACAGTAATTGATGATGCTGAGATTCTAGTGGGTGGAGCCACTGATGATGATACTGCTGTCGCATTAATCTCTCAAGACAAGACCTACTTACAACTATACCACGATGTGATAGGACCAAGGCTAATTAGGGAACGTATTAAGGTGTCATAGTTTTATTGAGTAGACGATAGCATCCTCGTTGCTATAGTATCCTTCGATTCTCCCACTCGCCTTCATCCCAAAGGTTTCATAGAGCCTTATGGCCCTGCTATTACTCTCCCTGACTTCGAGATACACTTCCTCGGCGCCAATCTCTCTGAGTTGATTAAGAGCATATTTCAGAATCTCCCTCCCAATTCCCCTTCCTTGAAGATCTGTCCTCACTGCAATGTTTAGAATATGACCCAATCGCTTTCGATAGTGATAGTTCCATAAAACATAACCCACAATCTCCTCGTTCTGCTCAACAACTCGCATGACACTCATTTCAGGGCCATGATGTATCTCGCTCCCCATCTCCGCAAATATCTCAAACACCTCCTCCTCCCATGGTTCTGGAAAGCACATGTTTTCAATCGCAATCACCGTTCTGACATCCCTCTCATTAATTAAGCGGAATTTTACCCCCACATTTACTCACTCTCCGAATTGCTCATCAATGTTCTCCCTCAATGGAAATCCACAGTTGGCACAATAATTAGCAGTATGTGGCATGATAGCTCCACAATTCTCACATTTGATCCATTGATACTCCTCAGGGGCAGCATGCGTCATCTGTAGGGCCAAGTAATAGAATATCAGGAGTGAAACCACAAAGAAAGCGACAATGGGCACTATAGCAGAGCCTGCATCACCAATTATGAAGAATGGGAACACGAATATGAATGAGCCCTCAACATTTGAGCCCAGTATGATAAGGAACGCACCAGCGAATGTGATCAGCATGCCAATGAAAAACAGGCTTGCTTTCGATCTCATCCTTTTGCACCACAATTTATTGAACAATGAAAGATGGAATACCTATAAATAAGGAATCTCTCATTTGGTAATGAAATTAACTCTGTGCGAATATGGAGACTCATAACATGTCTGATGAGGATGCGAAAGCCAGATATCTCTTTAAAATCACAGTGGTGGGACCTGAGGACAAGCTGATTGAGAGGTTCATGAGAATATTTCACAAACCAGTTTTCTCAATTGACGGCATTCAGATTAGTTCAGCAGGGATTGAAACGGAAGATACGGATGTAAAGACAGTATTCATGTCGCCCAGACATTCTGCCCTAGACCTTCTCTTCTCAATGACCTACAAGGGTGCAAGTGGTGCCATTATTATACTGCCAAAGCCGGATCCAAAGGCCGAGGCCAAGTATCGGAATGAGATACGCAAGAATTTGGGGGATAAAACTCCGACCAGAGTCATTATTGGACCAATAAGCAAAAAGAAGAACAAAGAATTGATTAATATACTTGAGGACTTGATAACTGAGATTCTCTCAACCAGATGATCGTAGTTATTGCATGATACAAAGCCTTTTCTCAATTTTGTATGATAAATACACTGGTGAACTCAATGGGAACAGAAGAAAGAGACGATTCATATTGGATTGGGGTGCGCGATGCACTTCGAATGATTGACTCATTCATAAGATGGGCCCGAAGACATCCAAATGAGGCAAAGCCCATAGAGGAGTTTATTGCTGAAGGTATCGAGGCCGCGGCACGGAGGTGCGAGTCTTGTCTGAAGAGATCTCTGGGCCTCAGTTTCAAACGCAAGGGGGACACTTCAGAGCCTCCTGCTGAACCCGCAATTCCTGGGCCTGAAATGCCATTAGAAACATTAGAAGAGGCTTCTGAGCTCGCACAAGCTAAGTCATCTGAAACGGGGTGGGAACCCACTGAGGAGCCATCAACAATTGATGAGCCACCCGAACCAGAACCATCTTTCGAGGTTTCACAGACCCCGCCTGATGCCAAGGAGCCTTCTGCACAGGTCGAAGATGAACATGTCTTAGATTCAGAAGTGCCGCCTCAACGCTCTGAGGACGAAGGGACTCCCACTCAAGAACCATCTGAGAGTGAAGTATTGGAGGGTCCCCCGATATTCATTGAGGATGAAGAGATTCCTGAAATTGGACTTGACTCTGAACATAGGCTCAAGGAACTTGATGAATTGACGGATGAAACTCAAGCTCGGGACTTTCAGTCTGAATTCGAGATCGAGGAACCTCATCACCTCGATGTTTCATCTCCACAACCATCCGCAGAAGAGGCTGATGTGAGTACATCCTCAGAAACGTCTGTCAGTGATGAAGAAACACCAGAAACTCATGAGCCAGAAGCTCAAGAGGAGGCTGAGTCATCAGGATTCACATGGACTGAATATGAAGACATGGTCACTCCTCATGAAGAATCAGTATCAACAGAAGAAGCAACCCCTCCCGATGGAGAATCCACAATTCCCATCCCTCCTCCTCCAGAAGTGCAACCCACCGAGACCCAAGAATCAGATGAAGAGCACACAGAAGTCTGGAGTCCATATGATGAGTCTGAGGCCCATATTGAAGAGCCCAAAGACGATGATGATGTTGAGCATATTGATGCTATAGAGGAGTCAGTGCCAGCTCCCCTAGAAGAGAGTCATTCCGAAACAAGTCCACCGCCTCCGCCCCCCCCACCAGAACCCGATGAAACCGACGAAGAAAGAAAGCGACGTGCTAGGCTGCTATTCTTTGGTTCGGAATCCTAATTGACAATCTCCTGATAGAGGTCTCTTGCCTCATCCACTGAGTTCACTCCCCTGATAACAGCAGTTCCACTAGACATCAGGGTCATCTTCACACCCTTTCGAATCTTCACAATCAGAAGCTTCTGTGTCCTCTTTATATTATACTTGGCCTCTATCTTACGCTGAATCTCATCAAGATCAAGATTCATAATATGTGTTGGGCTCACATTGAAACTGCCTGAACAGAGCATATGTACTGAAATATCATTACTCTCCTCTACCTCAGCCTCAATGTTGGAGCAGATGGGACATGTGATTGATCTCTCAATCTCAAACCTGTCAAAACTAAGACTGGCCATGTCAATTGTCATAAGTTTGTTGACTAATATGGGCTCCCGGCCAGTAGCAATCTGAATGGCCTCCTGAACCTGAATAGCGGCGACAAGTGCGAGAAGAGTTGGTGTGACTCCTACAACAGCACAAGTATACTCAGGATTGTCTTTGGCATCACCAATAAGGCAGTGCAAACATCCGGTCTTTCCTGGAACGATTGTCGTTATGTTTGCATAGTACTCAACTGCGCCTGCGAATATGTATGGAATCCCCAGTTTCAGAATGGCCCTGTTTACATGCCGCCTAGCTTGAAATGTGTCAAGACCATCTATGACAATGTCGGACCCCTTAAGAAGATCGATAGCATTCCTACTTTCTATTGACATACAGAGAGCCTCGTATTCTACAGCCGGGTTCATTTTTCGTAGGTTCTCAACTGCTGCCTCGGCCTTTGGCTTGCCTATGTCTTCGGTGTTGAAAACAGTCTGACGCTGTATGTTTGAGAGTTCCACGATGTCCCTATCAATCACTCTGACTCGCCCGAAACCTATGGCGGAAACGAGTCTAAGAATTGGGCTCCCCAGTCCTCCAGAACCTGCGACGGTCACAGTTGTATTCATGATGTGTTCCATATCTTCCTCCGAAAAGTCCCTCAGGGCAAGCATTCTGGAATATCTCTCTCTGAGTTCTGATGTGAGCCTCATTGTGATTCCACTAGAAGATGCATATGAGTTAATTTAAAGCCTTACACTTCTATGCTCGGCTATGAAACATAGTTCTGAGGTGTCAGTTGCATTCAGACGCAACATGCACGAGTCATTGCAAAAAGCTCTCTCCAGATTACACTCTTCTCTCAACATCGATACAACAGTTGATAAAATTGTGATCAAACCATCTATCTATGACCCTGAACTTCCTGGAAACACGTCTCCAGATATCATCCGCAGTGTTGTTCGAATATTTGAGAATGTTTCAGATATCATCATTGTTGAAAGCGATACTAGAACTAGATCGGCTAATGATGCTTTCAAGGCCTTAAGGCTTGATCAGCTTGTGGGTGACAATGTCAGTCTAGTGAATCTCTCAAAGTCGCATTGTTCAAATTACAGGATGTCAGGTCATTATCTCAAAGAGGCTGTTTTATCTGATTCCATTTCAAGAAACTCATTTTTAATCAACCTTGCTACTCTCAAGATTAATCCTCAGGATATGACCTATTCTGGAGCCATCAAGAATCTGTTCGGCCTGCTGCCTCAGGTGAATAAGGAGCCCCTTCATCCATTCCTTGATGATGTTCTTCTTGATCTGCTTGAGTATTATAGACCCACTCTTACAATACTGGAACTGGGTGATGTTGTTATTGGAAACAGAGAAGATGGTCTGATACGTCATATTGGTGGGGTAGTTGTAGGGACTGATGCCATCGCAGTTGACTCATACTGCGTTTCTCTATTCAGACTTGAACCGCCCCAGATACCTGTTCTGAAACGCGCTTACGAGCTGGGCCTTGGTGAAGTGCTGCCCGAGAGAATTAAAGAACTTGGCACTGATTATCAGATTGATAAATTGAAGGAATCATGTTCGAGTGCAATTCGCGACTGGTCGAATTAAACCTGAGTATCGAGATCCTGTGGCAAGTCCTCCTCAATTAGCCGCGAGAGCAGGATGAATGCCAATAATATTCCCATAAATGAACTTGTTATTCCAAGTCCCACGGCAAGTATTCTCATTGATGGTGAAATCAATGAGGCCATCAGAGCATATACCGCTGGTGTCACACTCGGCGTGTACATCAACAGTGCTGGGCCAATGGGCGATTTCTGATTGAAGTTTTTCCTGATGAAGAGATAGATTGGATATAGCATGATAAACTCCATTGGCATTATGAGAATGAACATCCATGATAATAGTGTCAACTCCTGCGTCACTGGAGACTGAATCACATAGCTCATCATCGGGAGAGCCACTGAGTAAATTATGAATATGATAGCTAGCATTTTGAACTTTTGAATAGCATCCTCAGTCGAGTTCATCATTATCGGCTTGTTGTCTGGTGCTTTTGATAAAAATCTTCCTTTCAAAGTGATGTTCCATGATAATGGTCTATCCAAAAACCATATAATTGAAGTATTGTGGGAAAGGCACTCCAGTCAAGCATACTCTTGGCCGCGATGCGATTGATGGTGGTCTGTTAATGGATTGGACATCGCACAAGATGCAACAAATACCCCCCTCCGGCACTCTTAGAATGTTCGACCTAGCCAAGCGTCTGGAGGCGAAGGGTCAAAGAATATATCATTTTGAAGTAGGGCAGCCAGATTTTCCCACACCCAAGAACATTGTGGATGCAGGGATAAAGGCCCTGCGCGATGGATACACTCGTTATGTCTCAGCTCGCGGTGCACCTCCTTTGCTCGATGCAATCGAAGAGTTCTATGGCAAACGAGGAATAAAGATTGATGGCAGGAAGAATGTCATTGTCACTCCTGGTGCAAAGATGGCACTGTTTCAGGGTTTTCTCTCCACACTCGATATTGGTGATGATGTGCTTGTACTCTCGCCTGCTTGGCCCACTTACAGGGTCATGATCAGAACTGCAGGTGCAAAGCCTGTTGATGTTTCAACAAGTGCAGGTTATGACCTTGATGAGGAGGCGCTTAAATGTGCAGCCGCCAAGACTGTGTCAGCAATTGTAATTAACAGTCCTAACAATCCTACTGGTGGATTACTCGATAGCGAACAACTCAGGCTTATATACGACCTTGCTGTGGACCGTGACTTTGCAGTCTTTAGTGATGAGATCTACGAGGCTCTTGTCTATGATGGGTTTAAACAACCCTCGATGCTTGAGATTGACAAGTCCATGGAGCAGACCATTGTAATCAGCGGGTTTTCGAAGACTTATTCAATGACTGGCTGGAGGCTGGGATTCGCTATCGGAAATGAAGAGACCATTGATAATATGGTTCGTATCCAGCAGAACACAACCTCCTGTGCTCCCTCATTTGTACAAATCGCTGGTGTTGAGGCCCTTCGCGGCGACCAGAGTTCAATACAAAGAATGATTGACTCGTATCAGAAGCGACGCGACATGATTGTGAAACTTCTCCGTGAGATGGATGGCGTTTCTTGTCCCAATCCCAAGGGCGCATTTTATGTATTCCCAGACTTTTCAGAATACGGTCTCAGTAGCATGACTCTTGCAGAATTGATTCTTAAGAAGACTGGCGTCTGCACCGCACCTGGCAAGGTCTTTGGTGATGCATGGGATTATAACCTGAGATTTTCCTACGCCGCATCTATGGAGGATATTGAAGAAGGAATGAAGCGACTGAATGACTATCTTCCGAATCTTCTGTAAGCAGGTGGCGAGTCTGAGTTTCATTAGAGATATCCGGTTCGAATGTCAGAACTGTGGGGCCTGCTGCCGCCAATCCAATCTTGTTGTCACTGTGACTGGAAAGGACATTCTACGGATTGCAACAGCACTTGGACTTGATGCATCTGAAACACTTCATGCCCTTGATTTCTATCTTATTGAAAATGAGCACTCTCTTCCTGAAGGTATGCGGGACATCCCGCCAATTATGACAGAGAAGGGTCTTGCATATGTTGCTATAAGGAAATTGGAGGATGGGTCCTGCATATTTCTTGAGGATAATAAATGCATAATATATCCTGTCCGCCCTGCGGTGTGCCGCACTTTTCCATTTACCTTCAAGATGAAAGATAACGGTCTTAGGTGGGGGATTAGCGCTATCAGTCACATATGTCCTGGCCTTGGTAAGGGTGATTATGTTGACAAGAAATTCTTGCTGGAACTTGGACGTGGGACCATCAATGAACTCTCCTACTATGCAGAATTCGTTGAGAGATGGAATACTACTATTGACTCGCCCACTGTTGAAAAATACCTGCAGACGCTGTTAGACAGCATTAAACAGTAAAGTTTAGTTTGAGTCTGTGTGGTTTACATCTTCCATAGGATTTGGAGGATGTTTCCAAAGTTATGTTCTATACTCCTACTCTTTTCACCATATTGCATGAGTGGTCGTACTCGTGGCTCTTTATTGGCATACTCTTGAAACTCCTTAGAGCGAATAATATCATGGATTCTCGAGTTTGTTTCAAGAATCTCGTTTGATGTCTGAAGGATGAACTTCAGCATTTTAATCAGCAAGTTGAAGTCATTAATGTCTCTGAGTTGCAGCGTTTGGCTGTAGAACTGAAACTCGAGTCTAGCGAGTTTCTCTCTCATGTTTATAAGGTCAATAATCCAATCTTCTGCTCCCTCTTTCATCAATTCTCTATGTACCTTCCCCCAAGTTCTCTCTTGTTCAAGCAGTTGAACTAAGTATCGTCGAATGAATGAGAAATGATCAATGCCCGCTTTGATATCCTCCTCAGTGCCAATTGGTACCATCCCATCCATCTGACTAAACTTCACAGCTATCATCAATGAGAACTTGTCGACGTATTTCTTCACTTCTTCAGTCTTCTCTTTTCGCGTTAGCATGTCTGAGAAGGTGTCCGCAAGAGTGAGAATGAACTTGTAAAGGCACTCCGAACAGATCTCAGCACTTGTGGTGTCCTTTGTTGTCAGAAACTGAAGGGCATCTTCAAGGTCATTCCCCGGAATGTCTTTGCCATGAATCCTGAGTTTCCAGCCTTGCGAGATGCAATATACCCGATTATTAGGATAGTTGATGTAGATGGAAACATAGCAGGTATTATCATCAGTGGCTTTCTCTCTCTCTATGCTCTCTTTATTCCGATGAAGTGAGAATATGGATGCATCAACATCTATGGGCTCAATTTCAATTATGTCATCATCATTCACGCAGAGTTTCTCATCACCAAATACTTTGAAGCAGGGACACCCGCGAATCACCTTGATGGTCTTTCCACTCTCTTGTGGATTGACCATTCCAGGTATATATCCATTGGTGTCCATCAGATTCCCTCCAATTCTAATCCTATCTAATCAATATAATCATTACTCAATCCAAGAAACAAATATTGTGACGAAAAAGGCCTATTTATTGCACACCAATGACAATCCAATCTTGGACAAGACCCTCATTAGGCCAGTATATTTCTTCTCATTCTGGATTGGGCTTTTTAGGCATGTGTTTCCAATCTTGTCCATCACCATAAGAAACTCTTCATTGTCTTGAAACTCTGCCATCATTGATTCAGACTCTTCACTAATCATTGCAATCATTTTCGCTACTTCAGTCATATATTGTACCTGCCGATAGGTCACCTGCCGATCTGCTTGTTCAATAATTGACTCGATTTGAAACATCATCAATGCATTAAGTTTGCACAGTTGTTTCAACTTATCTATCATATTCACAATTCTCTGGTCTAGACTGTTCTCATGAATTGAAATTAACATGTCATATTCGAATACTTGTTGTGCAATCGCCTGAACAGTTCTTTGAATTAGTGCTCTCATTGCTTCCAAATCGTTAAAATCAATCTCTTCGATCTCAATAGTTCTGAGCGTCTCTTTGGCAATATTCTTGATATATCCCACAGTTATTCTCTCACGCTCATCTGTTGAAATAATGTCCTCAAACACATCACCCATTGTAATTATGTATTTGTATATGCATGTGGAACAAAATGCATTATCCATGGTTTCTCCGGTGAGTTCGAGGAATTTGAGCGCAGAACCAAGGTCCGATGCTTTCACATGTCTTTGATTGATTATTATTAATTCGTTTTTGCAAATACAATAGACTACATTCTCTTCCCGATCTAGTGCTATTGTGAGATAGCACATACTCTGCCTATCACTCTTGTACTCGTTCAGGTCCTCAAGTGATAATATTTGTGAGAACAGTGTGGGGTCTATCATTATTGGACTGATTGAGATAAGATTGTCATTATTAATACAGATTTTCTCATTTTCAAACTCCTTATAGCAAGGACAGCCCTTTATTATATGGAACCGGGTTGTACTTGGTTCATTTATTACTTGAGCCCCTGTTTCTTTAGTCAATACCTTCGGTCCCACGATTGAAGCACGATCCTGAAGCGGTTTGGGCGGGGTGATGGCAAATCGCATTATACGCTATTATGAAATAGCATATCAACATTTCTTTAACGAATCTGGCTCGAAAAAGAGCCGAGAGTCGCGAATTAGCCCCACAACTCTCGCTTCAAGAGATCCCTGATTGCTATTCTTATAGCTTCTGATCTATTGGGATACAACTTGCTCTCCACAAGCTTCTCAAGTCCTTCTACATACTGTTCAGGAACATGAAGTGTTACCAGTTTCATTCTTTTTCCTCCTGCTTTTCCTCTCTCTGTTTATGATGAGTTCCCTTTTGCGGTCAAATGGAATATTGCAATGAATGCTCACCAAGTGATCAAGGCATTCCACTAGCTTCTTAGGCGCCTTGACAAGCCGCATTGGAATATCACCGTGATGCAATCTAGAGCATATTGTAATATGTGTGTGAGTAATACATACTTTATAAGGAGAAAACATAGAAACTCCCGCTTTCTGCATCTGCGAAAGACACTCCGTTCTCCAATAAACCTCTGCTGGACAAGTGTTGACCTTCTGAATTCTTGTATTAACAGTCTAATAATGCCAGAGTCAAAACTGCTCAAATGATGATGGAAGAAAATATGGTACCCAATTAGATGAAGAAAAACATATCTGTTTATAATCTATAGTTCACTTCGAGGTTGATATCTCACTAATGAATGACTCAACTGATTCTAATCGGGATGATGAGCCTGCCGCTACTTGCATTCTTTGTGGTGAGCCCCTTGCTGGTCGAGAGGTGATCAAGTATCAAGGCTGGTATTGTCATGCTGAATGTACAAAGACTACGGTAAAGAAACGGATTGAGGGGTTTGATGCCAAGTATTTCTGGATTGGTTTTATTGGTACGATTATTGGTGCTCTGAGCCAACTCCCATTGATACTCACGGCAATGGTCTGGACTCCAGAGAATGCTGTGGGAATCCCAATATTCTACTACTTACGATATGACATTGATTATCTTGGCCCAGCATATGCGTATGTTGGTCTTTCCATTGGCTTCTTACTAATGGCATTTGGGTACTATGGTTTTGCCAAGAATTACACTGAGAACTGGGCATTCTGGGGATCAATACTCTCAATTGCTCTAAGCCTTAACCTTGCATATATTTCGTACATAATATTTGTCAATGGACCAGATCTGGAATTTCGTGACCCAACATATCATACCATAATGTACTATGCGATGCCCGATTTCACTCTTGCTGTGGTCACTCAAAGCCTTCTTGCTGGAATACTACTCACATTCACTGGCATTGTGCTATGGATGCTTGAGAAGGAACTTGCATTGGGGACTCATGGAAAATTGATATCCATAGTCTTATTCGTTTCTGGGGCTGCACTGTTTACGATCCCAAGTACCCCCTTTGGATTCCTTCTGATTATGGCATACTTGTTTTTCTACTCGGGCATTCCGTCTGAGTGGACTGAAACCGAACCTGCCAATATAGAGTCCATATAGGTCATGAGAAGTAAGTCTCTCGTAAAGGATAAATGCGTGAGATATTCCTCTTTATTGCTTGAAAAATAGCAAAATGAGGTATATCAATGGCAGGAAGTGCTGCAGAATCAAAAGACAAATCAACGCCCAAGGCAGGTTCACAGACTGCTGAAAAGATGAGTGCGATTGATCTCATCAGGGCCAGAAGATCAATTCGAGAGTTTACCGGCGAAAAGATACCGGATGAACACATTGAGTTGATTTTGGATGCTGCCAGACATGCTCCCAGTCCTGAGAACATGCTGATGATCCGCTTTATTGTTATCAGGGATGACCAGGAAACCAAGGAGTTTCTGGCTGACATCGCTCAAGAGATGGCAGAAACCGCGTTCGGAGGAGCGCCCTTTGAACTCACTTCTGGTAGAAATTGGTTCATCAACGATCCTTATAGAGCTGCTGTCTATGCGCGAATGAGGGATGGCAAACTATTCAGATACCCTGAAAAGAGTGATGCTGTGATCATTGTCTGTGCAAGTGAGAGCTGGCATGATGCTGGATACATGTATCCTAACCAGCTCTTTGGCTCAGTGGTTGCAGGAATGGCAGTGCAGAATATGTGGCTGGTTGCGACAGAACTTGGCTATGGCTGTGGCTACGAGGCCCTTGTCTGCTCAGATCCCCGCCATGCTGAACTAATCCGTGACAGACTTGGGATTCCTCCAATCTGGACCCCTCTAACTGCATTCTGTATTGGTGTGCGTGAATCCCCACGAGCATTAGGTCCAAGCAGAGTACCACTTGAAGGGCTCATGTATGAGGAGCGCTGGGGTGTTCCCTACAAGCGCATGGCTTTCAAGAAGAAGGAGTGATGCAAAATGGAAGTCAATTTTGATGATGCTACAATGAAGAAGCTAAAGGAATTAGCAGATGAGGCCAACCTCAAACCGGAGGGTTTGATTGAGGTTGTCATACATGAGTTCGTGAACAACACTGGTGCCCGTGTGTACACTGGTCGCTGGTCAAAGGGAGAAAAGGATGGTGTAAAAGGACTCAGATATGTGGTTCAATGGCCTTTCAAGCCAGGATTTCTTGAAGCCACAGGAGACCTTGTAGCAAAATGGAGGTTGGAATAAATGGCGAAGTTTAGAAAACATCCTACTGGAGAATGGCCCTTCTATCCGCGTCTCAAGGAAGGCGATATAGAGCATGAATACTGGACCTCCAAGAAGATGATACATCAGGCCTTCATCAACGATAGAAAGGGTCGAGTTGTGGTGCTGATGGATGGCGAGAAGTACGACAAGTTCCTTGAGGCTGTGAGAAAGCGGAAGGGAAATATCTGGGCATCATCCGTCGACGAGGCCATGCAAGAGGCTGTGGATGATTGGATTGCAAAGGAGGAATGAAGATGTCACAGTTAGATGAATTCTTCCAGTTTCTAAAGAGCAAGATTCATGAGAAGGAAGACCTTCAGAGTTTTGTAAAGAACTGGGTTGGTCACTATTATGGCAAGATCTTGCAGGTCATCACAGATGAAGGCAACAAGTATGTTGTGATAACGCCCCACGAGCCATTCATGGAAGTGAGAGAGGGAATCTACCCAAGCCCTGATGTTATTTACAAGGCATCTGTTGCAACTCTGATGGGCATATTTACCGGTGAAACTCCCTTCAAACAAGTGATGAAGTCTGGGGAGCTTGAAGTCATTGGCAATGCTCATGAGAGTGATCCACTGGCCAATCTGATATTGCAAGCAATGATGTCACTCTAGGAGGTCCACATCATGGATGTGAAAAGAATCGCCGTCATTGGTGCTGGACTCATGGGATCTGGCATAACCTATGTTTCAGCATGGAACGGGTTTGAAGTGCACATGGTCGATATCAATGATGCTGCTGTTGAAGCAGGAATGGAGCGCATTAGAAACGACGTCATGACTGGCATTGATAAGGGCAAGATCTCAATGACTGAGGCTGAGGGCCTTATGAGCCGCATCAAATACGGCACAAGTAATGAAGAGGCAGTGAAGGATGCAGACCTTGTGATTGAGGCAATCTTCGAGAACATGGAGGTGAAGAAGAAGGTCTTTGCTGCAATTGACGCTGTTGCTCCCTCACACACAATCCTCGCAACGAACACGTCCTCGCTCAGCATTGATGAGCTGGCATCAGCAACCAGCAGGTCTGAAAAGTTCATTGGCATGCATTACTTCTCACCAGTCGCTGCCATGAAGCTGCTTGAGGTAGTCATTGGAGAAAAGACGAGTGAAGACACAATAGCCACTGCAATTGCAGTTGGTGAGAAGCAGGGCAAGATCTGTGTCAAAGCAAAGAACAGCCCTGGATTCATTGTGAATAGGATTCTCATGCCTGTCCTAAGAGAGGCCATCCTCCTATACGAGCAGGGGGTTGCAACAAAAGAAGAGATTGATACAGCCATGAGTGTGCATGCGAAATTCCCAGCCGGCCCATTCACGCTTGGTGACTTTGTCGGCCTAGACATCGCATATCATGCAATGAGCACACTCTATCGTGAACTTGGTGACTGCTTTAAACCTCCCGACTCTCTGAAGAAGCTCGTCGACTCCGGTGCTATTGGCACCAAGTCAAAGAAGGGCTTCTATGACTACACTGGAGCATCGCAAGAAACCGAGCCTCCAAAAGGCGTGGACCCATACTGGATCGTGACCCGTATATCAATGCCTGTCATCAGAGAGGCAATGATCCTCGTTGATGATGGAATTGCAACAAGGGAGGACATTGATCTGGCCATGAAGCTGGGCGCAAACTTCCCAGAAGGACCCTTTGAGATGGCTGAGCGAATTGGTCTTGACAAAGTCCGTGAGGAGATTACAAAGCTCTATGAGGAACATGGTGAATGCTATAGCGTTCCCAAGATGCTGCAATAGAACATAACTGGTAGCCGTGTGCTACCATCTCCCCTTTTTTCAGCAACTTTTATGAGGGAATAGATTTTAAGAACCGATTTGCACTGCATATTTAGATTCCAATGGAAGGTGTATATAATGGGCGAATATGAAACAATGCTGTACAGCAAGGAAGGTTCATTTCTCTCACCCGTGAAGAATGTCGCTGTCATCAAGTTCAACAGGGTTGATGCTCTAAACGCTATCAATGACCAGTTTATTAAAGATCTTGATGCTGCTCTAACCGAGGCTGAGAATGACCCTGATGTTCGAACAATTGTGCTTGCCTCGGCACATCCAAAAGTCTTCTGTACTGGTGCTGACCTTAAGATGGCACAGGGCTTTCTTGGAAAGCCTGATGAGGTGAAGGATCTCATTGAACAGGGTCAAAAGGTGATTGATAAGATCGCGAAACTGAGCAAGCCTGTGATTGCAGCAATTCATGGTCTCTGTCTTGGTGGTGGCACCGAGATTGCATTGGCCTGTGACATAAGAATCTGCGACACGGAAGCAAAGATTGGAACTCCTGAAGTCAGCCTTGGTCTGATTCCTGCTTGGGGCGGATGCATGCGACTGCCACGAATTGTAGGTCTTGGCAAGGCACTCGAACTTGTCCTTACTGGAGGTCAACTCACAGCTCAGGAAGCACTCGAATGTGGTCTTGTCAGCAAGGTTGTTTCACCCGATGAACTGATGAGTCAGGCAATGTGGTATGGTGCAAAGCTGGGTGGCAATGCTCCTATTGCACTCAAATGGGCCAAACAGGCAACCCATATGGCCTTTGAGGAAGACTATGATGATAACCTCAAGTTCGAAGTCAAAGCTGCTGTAGAATGTTTCAAGACAAAGGATCTCGGAGAGGGTATTGCAGCAGTTCTTGAGAAGAGACGTGGCAAGTTTACTGGAGAGTAGTTTGATTATCGACCCCGTTCATCGGGGTCAACTCATTTTTATTCAGGCATTTGTTATTTTTAGTCTACTTCATAATTCTTCTCAAGAACTCGGGAAGGTCCAGGACCATAATTTTGTCATCAGCTTGAGAATCCAACATGTTCTTGCAGAACGGGCATGAAGTCACCAAATACTGTGCACCGGTCTGGACTGCCTGTTTAATCCTCTCATTCGCAATCGCACGAGCCCCCTCCTTGAACAATGTTCTGAGTCCAGCTCCATTTCCACAGCACATTGCATTCTCCCGGTTTCGAAGCATCTCAGCAACATCATTCCCACTCACATACCTGATTATCTCTCGTGGTTCTTCATAAATGCCACTATGTCTTCCAAGATGGCAGGGATCATGATATGTGATAGTTATTCTTGATGATGATTTTGGTAACCCCTCCTTATGTTCCATCAATAGCTGTGTGATGTGCTTTACTGGCTTCTCAATCACCAGTCCATGGTCAGGATAATCCTGTGTTAAGACTCTGTAGCAACCAGGACAGGTGACTACAATCTCATCAATGTCCATGTTGTTAATCTCTTTGACATTGCTCTTTGCAAGTCTGAGAGCATCATCGGCAAAACCAGTCCTGAATAATGGAGACCCACAACAACGCTCATCTGACATTAGTCTTACATTCAGCCCGAGATCACTCAAGACTGACACTGTGTCCCTTGCAATTGTCTTCTCCCTATATGATGCCGTGCAACCAACAAAGTACAGTACCCTCCCATTGCTGAGTGGGGTTCTCCCTACCCATTCTCTACGCTTAGAATGTGGCTCATCAAAGGGGTTGTAATCCTTCTCGATTGATCTCCTCAAAAAGTTCAACCTCTCAGGAAATCTCTTTTCACTTACCAGACTCTTACGAAACTGCTCAACAATTGTTGCAATATCAATCTCTGGAAGGCAATAGGTCAGACAGTTGCTGCACTCAAGGCATTGATAGATGACCTCGACTCCCCGCTCATCTATCTCTCTAATACCCTTGAGTTGCTGATAGATCAATAATGCTCGACCATGAGGAGTAGGCGAGTCTGAACGCCAAGCCAAGAAAGTAGGACACACATGCCTGCAGAGCTTTGGACAGGCAGCACACATCCTTGTCTGTTCAATTATTTCATTAGTGTCCATCATACTCTCCTCCCCAGACCCATCTTGCCAGGGTTCATTATCCCATTCGGGTCAAGCACATCCTTGATCATCTTCAGTACTTGAAATGCATTGCCCCACTCTTTCTCATTGTAAGTTGTTCTTGATAGGCCCACCCCATGTTGATGGCTCATTGTGCCGCCCTCGCGAAGGCAAGCCTCAATGCCAGCATCCCATATCCTCCTGTAGGTCTGCCAAGCGGTTTCAGCATCAGGCTGCGCAGTATAAAATATCATATAGATACTTCCGCCATTTTGGTACATGTGTGAGAAATGCGCCAGTACAATGGCATCAGCATTCTCCATTGCTTCTTTCATAGCATAATAGACTCTCTCAAGACGGTCGTAGGTTGCCACAATGTC
>JAJRWI010000061.1 GCA_024276825.1 archaeon | reverse complement strand
TGCAATCTGTTCAGTCAACCTGTGACCATTTCCAAAGGTCTGCCTGTCAATGATTGTCGTGAACAGCAGATCGACAACCAGAGTGAGTGATGATGTTTCTGACAGGACCTCGGTATCGCTCATAGTTGACCCGTGGTGCAATTCATATTCAACAGTTGAGACGCCCATTCTTGCAGCGGTGGCCCTCAGGATGAGAGAGTCCACATAAAGAGGGTTGTATTGAATTTTGCCAAGAACCAGATGTTTGACAATAGAGGGGTGGGTGATGTCCAAAGCAGAGGCGGTCCTTATTAGATTCTCAGTCTGCAGATCTCTAATCGTGCTCAATTCAATACCTCGTGTTGTTTGTCCAGCGAAGTTCAATGAGTAGTAGTTTTCACTTGGTCAGACATGCTTCATACTGATTAATGAGGCTTTGCAAACTCGTAAATGATTGATTGTCGTATCGATTGAGAAAAAATGAGAGGAAGTTATCCTCTCAATTCTGTGATTTATTCTGGCAAAAACTTCCGAACAAATGGAGAGGTCTCGCCCTTTCGCATGAAATGCCCAGAAGGGCCCTCTCCAAGAAACTCTGAGAACCAAGACTCATGCTCGATCTCTTCGTGGAGGATTGCCAGTGCTAAATCGTAGGTCCTGTGGTCCTTCCCGAAGGTCATGTTGCATATCTTTGTATATCCTCTGACAGCACATCGCTCTGCTGCAACTAACACCTTCAGAATTGCCTTGACATCAGTCGGATCTTTTGGAAGTCGTGCGGGGGGACAAGCAGAGATATTGTGAAACTCCACCATGTCCTCTGGAAGATTACCTCCAAGTTCATATATTCGAGGAACTAGTGCTTCAAAGTGATTCCTGTCCTCAATTCTAGCAGCCTCGGCTATTTCTTTGAGACCTTCACCTTCAAGGCCAATCAGATTGGCACGTAGGATTGTGTAGTAATAGTACGTGGTTATTTCAGCGGCTGCATTCTTTATCAGAAGTTCTAGAAGCTCGTCAACATTGACGCCTGCCTTCTCGACAACTTCTCTTGTGACTCTTGCCATTTTATTTTCTCCTTGCTTCTAAATAGAAGTGAGTTCTATATAAAGGTTCCTTTAGATAACTTTATCTGGTCATGGCAGTATTCCTTGCCTGTGATCGACTATCTGAGAAACAAAGGTCTAAGACTCACACCACAAAGGCTTGAACTAATCAGAGTGCTTGAAAAACAGGGAAAGTATCACCCCTCATTCTCTGAGATATGTGAGGCTGTATGGAAAAAGCACAAGAATGTGAGTCAGTCCACCATTCTGAAGAATCTGACAACATTTGAGGAACTGGGGCTGATACGTGCATTTTCATTTCGTGGTGAGACCCATTACGAATTAAACCCAGAACCTCATGTGAACATCATCGCAAAAGATGGAAAGATCGTTGATGTTGAAGATGATGAGCTGACAAAGATTCTTGAAAAGCTCGTTGAGAGAGTAAGTAAAAAGGCAGGAGTTCGCGTTAGGAGTCTGTTGGTGATTATGGAATAGATTCTCTAAAACTCACAAGGCGAAGAGATTCTAAACATGAATTTGATTTGATGACAATCTAATTATGACGAGCATTGGATACCTTTATTGAATTTACATTGTTACAAATAATGAGAGAGTTGCAAAGGTCACATCAAGCCCTGATGACCATGTTAGTTCTAATTATTCTTACAACGAGTCCGAATCATATAGTTCACACTGATGCAGTCATAATGAGTTCAGACTTTGAGCATTCTCAGATAAATCACTCAGTGATCAATATCACTTCAGATGATGACTTTGTGAATCAAGGCTGGACAGGATCAGGGACAGAAGAGGACCCATTTGTCATTCAAGGTCTAAGGATTCAAGCAACTGACTGGTGCATAAGAGTTGAGAACACAAGAAGCCATTTCAGAATCGTTGATTGTGAGTTTTCGCCGGTGGATGGCACTCATCGTGGTGGAGTCGGAGTAATGCTGCGAAATGTGTCCAATGCAGTCATAGAATCATGCAAGATGACAGGACTCGGCCTTGCTATATATGACTTGAATGGTTCAGACAATATTCACAGGGAGAATATCATTGATTATTGTTGGGATGCAATTCTCATAGACTCATGCCAAAATGTGACAGCTGTCAATAACACACAGACTCTAACTGAACAGAATTCAGGTGTCACACTGTATAATTCCAAGCAGTGTGTAGTGAGTGCTAATGATCTTGAGTCAATTCATCTGATGGTGTCAACTGAGTGTACCTTTCTCGATAACAACCTGCATGGGAAGGGATTTCAGTTCTTCTGCATGACAGCGTCGGACTGGAGACATCACTTCGACAATAACTGGATAAATGGCAAGAGGTTCGGCTATTTTCTGGAGAGCAGTGGACTCAGCATTGATGGAAGCCTGTATGCACAGCTGGTCTTGGTGAGCTGTGATGATATAACGGTCAACCAAGGAACATTGCAAGAGGTCTTTACTGGAATTCAAATCATTGACTCAAGCAAGATAGTTCTTCAGGACATGACAGTCAGGGACAATCACAAGAGGGGGATAGTAATTCAAGACTCAACAAGCTGCAGTGTTGTCAATGATGTCTTTGAAGCGAACCAGTATGATGCGATTCTAATCAGTCAGTCAGACAAGATTATTGTTGAGAATAATCAAGTCAATTACTCTACCACAGGTATCGAAATACAGGGCTCGACCAATTGCGAGATTAATAGAAACATAGTCCACGATCAATGGGATGGAATACTGGTCAGCGAATCAGTGAGTTGCAGAGTCTATGGAAACAATGTATACAACAATTATCGAGGAGTCAGACTTGAGAGGTCGAACCAGTGTGAGATAGTGGAGAATGTGATCAGCAAGAATGAGATGGGAGTGTTCATCAACCAGGGAGCGTACAACAACTCCATATACTGGAACTCTTTCTTCTCCAATAGTGAGAATGCTCGTGATAATGGTCAGTTCAACATTTGGGATGACTCGCTGCGGAGAGGAAATGGATGGGACGATTATTCAGGATTTGGAGTATACGAGATCCCAGGTGTTGCTGGCAGTGTTGATAGATTTCCTTGCCGATCTGTGTATCTCTTGCCCTTATGGACCATCTATATTGTTCTCTTATCATCATTGATTGTATTGATTATTGTTGTCAGTAAGCGTAAAATTGGAAGGCCAAGAAGGTGGAGGACCGGATAGAACTCAGACCTTAGCAAGAGCAGACCTACGGAGTCATCCGAGTTCGCAACATTTGGGAGATTGTAGGCATTAAACGATCATGTTGTCTACCGTTTATTTCAAGATGGTCATGCTTGACATTGCAGGACCTTCCAGAGGCACCGCGTGGTTCATTTTCAATCTCTTGTTGCACTCATACTTTTCAGGCCACCATGCTTTCCAATATAATATTTTAAACAGTTGTTTGATTGATGTTTCATTTTGATTCATAAGTATATTAACAATGCAGTAAATTTAATCGAATAAGAAATAAATAGTCGTTGCACATGACTTGTAACATTGGTGGTAAACCTGGAACTATCACTTGGCAAAATCGTAATTCTAGTGGGATTTATCCTACTTGTAATCGGTCTATTATCATGGACAATATACATTCCCATTTTTAGTGATACTTTTCTTGGAGAGGTAGGAGGCCTTGTCCTCATTTATATCGGCATAAAGATGGGATGATTAGTCGCAATTACCATGATATAATAATCCGCAATAACAGTGGACTGGGATTTTTTAGAAATTCCAGTCCTATTTTATTTTTATGCATATTTCAATAGACGACTGGAATTAATTCAAACTTATCCATTAGTTGACAAACTCATTTAAACAAAGCTCATACGTTCAGCATTTCTCATATAATATATTAACGAGCTGTTGAAAAATCATATCAAGGTTCCAGCAGATGTTGAATATTGTTCAGATGTGGCAGTAAAAGGCAAATAATATCAACAATCTATCATTTTTGATTAGTAGAGGAATATCAAATGCCAGTGAACCCAATTGATTATGGTAGATACGGTCATAGGGACATGGTGAGAATATTTGAGGAGGAGCATAGGCATGCACTCTGGCTGAAGATTGAGGCCACTGTTTCAAGTGTTCAAGCGGGGTTGGGGATCATTCCAAAAGATGCTGCTGAGGACATCGAGCGAGCAGCAAGGCCTGAAACTGTGACTCTGGAACGGACCATGGAGATTGAGAACAAGACCCGTCATGACATTGCAGCGCTCTTTGAAGCAATCTCTGAAAAGTGCCAGGGTCCTGGTGCAAGA
>JAJRWI010000005.1 GCA_024276825.1 archaeon | reverse complement strand
TCAGCAGATTTCTTAATCCCCTTGGCGAGTTCATTTTCGAATGCCTTTCTTCGTGCTTCATTATTGATGTTTAACTTCTCCTCAAGCTCTTCTCGAGTCAAACCTCCACCCTTAAGACTCATTAGAAGTGCAACGATGGCAGGGAGGAAATATTCACCACGTGGCGGCGGTGTGCCAAGCAATCTGTTTCCTATTAGTCTTCTTATTAGTATCCATTCGGACTTTTTGAATGGCACATTGTCGATCTTGTAGCCAATAAGCCCCGACTGCCTGTCGAGATCAACCCGGAAAGGCGATGTTTCAGCATAAAACGATGGTATCTCTGAGGAGCAAATTCTATCCAAAAACAGTATATCGACTGGCTTTTCATTAGACAACAGCTTGAACGCGAGATAGAACTCGGATAGTCCCATTAAATAATCTGCAATGGACGAGTTATCAATCACCCAGTTGTCATTGTAACTTGCGGATGCATCCTCCTTACCAAATTCGTCTAGCTGCAGAATGGTCTGATCGACATCCACCACCTCATTAATATAAAGCGGTAACACGCTTGATATTCCAATTCCACGTTCCAGATAGGGCTCTTCAAACTCGATTGTTATCTTGTCAGGTTTCTCAATCTCAATCTCCCCCTGCGCAGAGTAAGCTCCTGCAAAGAATATCACAAGATCAAAGACATCCTTTTTGTAGACTGTACCATCAATGCCTGCAAACTTGAGCTTTCTCTTTCCAAAGAAATTCTCAACAAACTTCAAATCTAGAGTTTTTGGTGAGTAGCCCACAATCAGTCTATTAAGAAAGTTATTGTAGATGTCAGTGATATTATGAAATTTAGTCTTATAGTCCATGATTTGTTTACTGGCTCCGCTGATGAGAATGTTCCCAGTCTTCTTGAAACGTCTACTTATGATAGAGCCCTCATCATCCAATACCAATCACCTGTCATTGATGAATGCTTTCTATTATGCATATAAATAGTTAAGCTCATTCCTCGGAACTATCGAGTGATTCTGGCGTATTGACTATCTACTAATCAGCATCAGCTTGAAGGTTAATATGAGCATATAGTTGAAAACGCATCGAATTATCTAATAATAGAAAAATAGAAATAAATGAATACAATCAACCATCATCATTCTTTGGAACATCAGTCAACATTAGATTAAAGCCAACCGGGATCGTCATCATCAAAGCAAAAATGAAAGTGAATCCAAAAAGATGTCTAAGACTGCCTGACGAATACCATATATATGAGCCCAAGGGAGCTGCAAGAATACCAGTAGAACTCATAAGCACAGAGAAGAATCCCATTGCCCTTCCCTTAATTTCCTCCTTAACATCAAGTACCGTCAATGCTCGCTCGCATCCTAACCAGAATACCAGTGGGAATGCCCAGATAATGTTGAGAATAATCAATAGCTCAACACCATTGCCAATACTGCTTATTCCAAGAAGTACAACATGCAGAACAAGCCCGGCGACAAGACCGAGCTTGATGTTTCTGTCTGCGACACCACTTAAAGTATACATTAGTAAGACTGTGGTGAGTGAGAATGCACTCCATGTGAACCCGTAGATAACTGTAGATATGTTCCACTCAAGAGTAATGAGGTTTCCATAATATGGCATGGCAAGACCGGATGCAAAATAGAAACACATCATTGAGATTGTGAACGCCCAATAGTTCTTTCCAAGTGCTCTGATTGGGATTATTGGTCCTTCTTTTGCTTTCTTCTGAGCGGTTGAACTGAGAGTTTCTTGAACGAACTTGCACGTTGCTCCTGCAGCAAACAATGCGCCAAATGCTCCAAGCAGTACTAAATACCGTTCTTGAAGACCTTGCAAGAGTAGAATAGAAGCAATAATGGGTGAGATTCCATCTACCAGAAATGCTGGCAATAGGACCATAGTGAATTGACGTGCAGGATCTCTTCCATCTAGCAGGGCGATTTGATCCGCAGGGACTGATCTTGCAATGATTATCACAAAGCTCCAGCCGAATGTTGCAAGTCCATAGAAAAGGGGGACAAATGGCCATAATGGAAAAACAGCAAGAAGAATGAGACCCAAAGACATTGGGATGAATGAAACAACCATTGTCTTCTTTCTTCCAATCCGATCTGCAATTATGCCCGAGAGAGGAAATCCCAATAACGATGAGAATGTGCCTGCAGAAAATGTTAGACCCATCTGTTGTTGATTCACTATCGTTTCAAGAAATATGCCAAATTGCCAACCCCAAATACTCCATGAGAATTGAGCAATTCCAATGACTATTGCCAATCTCCATAATATCGGTGTGAGTCCTAACCTTGTTCTTATTTTCTGATCAGCATTGTCAAATTCTTCACTGCTGCTCTCTATCACTTCATTCATTAAGGGATATCACCTATGAATAAATTGGCTTGTCTTTTATCTTGGTTCTTTACAAATTCGCAAGACTATTCTATGGTAATCAAGAAATGTCATCCGGGGTTTGCTAAAACATTATCCATTTGGATATTCATTCAAGGAGCGGCTTGGATAATCTCAGGTTGCTAAACGCAGAATTCTACCATTCAGTTGGCTCTAATTCTAAGTACCTAAGCCTTTCTGAGCGCCTTTCCTTGGCCATTTCATACCTATTTCGTTCTTCGTCTGACTCAAGCTTAAGTCTAGGCACTTCGACAGGTCTATTATTTTTATCAACTGCGACATAGGTGAGAAATGCCCTGCATGTTTTTCTGACCTCTCCAGTAAAAGGATCTTCTGAAGTCACCCTGACCTCAATCTCCATAGATGTATGACCAACATAATTTATCCACGCTTCAAGAGCCACTATGTCTCTCTGATATATTGGGCTCAAGAAATTCAACGAGTCAATGGAAGCAGTGACCACAATTGACCTACAATGTCGTTTTGCGACGATTCCTGCAATTGTATCAATCCAATCAAGAAGGCGTCCACCATAAAGTGTCCCATTATTATTAACATCATTTGGAAAAACTACCTGCGTCATAACAGTCCTTGACTCACTAACCGCTTTCTCCATTGAAATCCCTCAGATGCTTAATCCTGCATTGATAGCAATTTGATTCTCGCACTATACAGCTAAAGCACTTGTCTTACAAAAACTATTGCCTACAGTTAATCATTGTGTTAAATACTACATCTGTCTTTTGGCAAAAATTTAGAAAACGATGTTATACATAGTATTTAAGAAGTCGTTTACAACGATGCTAGATATTAAACATTATTAAGTGATGTAGAATGACCTTAAAATCACGGGAGAGGTTTCATAGAGCAGTCGAACACGAAGAACCAGACAGGGTTCCCCTAGATGTATGGATCACACCGGCGGCTTATGAAAAGGTACGGGACCATCTAGGAATTATGGCTCCTGAAACTCATGAGTGGGGAATAATGGCTCCATTGAAAGTTTCGGAGCAGTTTCTGGAACGACTGCATATAGACTTCCGACGTGTGTATATGAACCCGTCATCATCCTTCATTCCTAAGACTTATCCCGATGGTTCAGTCGATACTGAATTTGGATTTCGTGGCAAGTGGTATGGACCATATTGGGAGATAACATATCATCCATGGGCCGAATTTACTGAGGTCACTGAAGTTCTGGAATACGCGTGGCCTGACCCCTATGATCCCTCAAGAATGGAGGGTGTGGCAAAGTGGGCCAGACATCTTCATGAAGAAACTGACAAAGCAGTAGTGGGAATGGTTGGTGGACCTTGGGGTGTCTTCGAGATATGCGCACATTACATGCGAGGGTTTGAAGCCTTTCTTATCGATATGGTTGAGAATCCAAAATTGGCAGAAGCCATGATGGACAAGTCTCTCAATCTTGCCATTGAGATGAATAGGGTTTTCCTTGATGAGGTCGCTGATTATCTTGACATTGTTCAGGTGGGTGATGATCTTGGTCATCAGAATGGACTAATTATGAGTCCTCGAATGTTCAGAAGTATGGTCAAGCCACGTCTAAGGAAGATTTACACTGATATTAAGAAGCGTACATCACATATCAAACTTCTATATCATTCATGCGGGGCAATAGAACCCTTGATAGGGGACTTGATTGATATTGGGGTCGATATTCTAAATCCCGTGCAACCAATTGCAAAGGGAATGGACTCCTCTGAATTGAAGAGAAAGTATGGCGATAAACTGACCTTCCATGGCGGTATTGATCTGCAACAGGCCATGTCTGAAATGGGCGATGTCGAATCTGTTAAACATGAGGTGGAAACAAGACTTCGTGCCTTTGCACCTGGCGGCGGATACATTCTTTCTCCTGCTCATAATATTCAACCTGATTCTACACCTGAGCAGATACTAGCACTCTATGACCATGCCTTGAAAAAGGGCGTCTATCCAATTTCCATAGATTAGACTACGATGGCTTCGGGAACTTGAGGTTTTCAACAAGCCGATCATTTATGTCTTCAACTTGTGCGAGATTCACATGGACCATTTCTCTGGCAATTCGCTCTATTCTGCGTCTCTCGAAAGTCGAAACCAGAATCCTCTTTGCTCCTTCACCAGCAGCATTACCGACAGGAATCACCTTCTCAATGGGAATCTGGGGTAGCAAACCTATGCCCATTGCGTTCTGGGGTTGCAGAAATGTGCCAAATGCTCCTGCAAGATATATTGTTTCAAGCTGATGTTGTTTAATATTTGCATGTTCCATAAGAACTTCAATGCCTGTTCTTATTGCACTCTTTGCAAGCTGTATCTTCCTGATATCTTGTTGTGTTAACAATATGGTCCGTACTACATCATGCTCATTGGTCCTCACCACTTCAAAGGCTAGCCCGTAAGTGGGGTCTCTTATAGTTCTTGGCGAAAGTAGAAGTCTTCCGCTGGAGTCCAAAACCTTCATTCTAAGGAGTTCCTGTAGAATATCAACCACAGCAGACCCACATAGACTTGAAGAAGGCCCGCCTCCAATTGTTGCTATCATCGGAGGTGAACTAACACTCTCAAATGAAACATGTTCAATTGCACCGCCTACTGCTCTGCTGCCATGTACCAATGTCGCCCCTTCAAAGGCAGGACCTGCAGCGGTTGAACAGCAATATATTCTTCCACGATGCGATAGAATAACTTCACTATTCGTTCCTAGATCAATACCAAGAATAGTCTTCGCGTTCGAATCTAAGCCCAGTGCTAGTGCAAAGGACACAGCGTCTCCCCCCACAAATCCTGCAACGTTGGGCGCACAATACACGCTTGCGCTTGGAGTGCTATGGAGACCAATTTCTATTGCCTGACCCTCATAGCTATTGACCATTATTGGCACGAATGGCGATATTGCTAGTGTGTCTACATCTAGCCCTAGAAAAAAATGGTGCATTGCTGTATTTCCTACAACAGAAACTCTTGTGATTTCATTGGTGCTAATTCTAAAATTCTTGCGGACTTTATGAATGAGCGAATTGATAGCTGACAATACCTTGGACCTTAGAATCTCTACCCCTTCATCATTCCTGCATGCAAAGGTCAGCCTAGACATCAAGTCTTCTCCAAATGATGCCTGAGGATTAAGAGCGGAGGCCACGCCAAGTTGAAGACACCTGCCCAAATCTATAAGATAGCAGACGATAGTGGTGGTTCCAATATCAATTGCAATGCCAAATTGCCCTTCAAGTCCATCATCCGGCTCGGGAAATCTTGTATTCATCAGTGATTCTTCAAGAATTGCAGTAGAGCGACCATATCCTGAAATTCGAACATGCATGTCTTGAATGACTCGATGAATGCAAGCCAGCCTGAATCCAGCCATTAGCCTTTGTGAATCAATATGCTTTCTATCTACTGAAGTTGCCTTTACAACCGGAGTGATTTGAACCACACAATGACCACAAGTGCCATTTCCCCCGCAGTCTGATGAAATGTGCAGGCCCGCTTGTCTTGCAGCATCAAGTATTGTCATCCTTTCTGTTGCAGCGATTCTCGTTCCATGGGGGTCGAAGGTGACGACATGATGCCTAGACTGGTAATCATCCATTTGATAGCCACATCGCATAATTCACTTTGCAGCTGAAATGAGTGCTATTAAATTGTCCTCAGGGGTTTCAATTGGGAAGTCGCAGCCGCTGCTGAGAATAAAACCTCCTCCTGCGGCAGCTGCTTCAATACATGACTTTGCAGCCTTTGCAACTTCATCACGATTGCCCTCCAATAGCAAAGAGGTATCAACATTTCCGATCAACACACTTTTTCCATATGCCACTTCTTTTGCCTCTTGCAGGTTTACATGAGAGTCGATGCTCAATGCATCTGCTCCCGTATTGCACATATCCCCGATTATTCTCTGAGTCTTTCCACAGATATGTAATGTTGCCTTAGAATTTGATGAATGGATTTGATCTATTTGTTTCTTGATTGACGGGAAAACGATATCCCGAAAGTGTCGTGGTGAGATTATGCTGTTACTGGCGGTTGGTTCAAGAATGACAATATTATGAGCACCCGCATCAATCAGTGAATCAACATAGTATGATAGGATTTCAACACAATGATTCACTATATCTCGAGTTAGGTCAGCATCTTGCATGAGCAATTCTAGTAAATGATGTACACCAAGTAAATGACCTGCAAGCGTGAATGGCCCAATTACATAACTACTTACTAGATGTGTATTGCCAACTTCTGAACTGAGCATACGCGTTGTGTCCACAAATACCTCTAATCGTGTTCCGGAGATTTTCAAGGGCCTTGTATCGAAGACTGCTGAAGCATCTGAGATTGGATGTTTCGAAACATATGGAAATTTGTTTTTTGGAAATTCTATCTTTGCACCCAGGGCCTCAGCTTCAGCCGTGAGATCCATGACATTAAATACACCATCATAAGAGTGCTTCCTTAAGACATGCAATAGTGCCCGTGTTTGATTATTTGCATCGGTCAGCATCTCATTGATTGGAACATTTGCTACTGGCGAGGCAAACAATCCCACCAATGGCAGGATAGGGACTCTTTCTGGTTCATTAAACCGCATTGTTTCCAAAATTAAGTCAATTGGACTTGTTAAAGTCAACTTAATCTTCACTCCTTGAATTATTAAAGTCAATCAAAGGAAATATAAACCATGGCTAATAATTGCTTTGCTTGAAATGAATGCACTGGGAGTATAGAAAGTTGAGTGAATCAGATATTTTAGCGAAGATCAGAAAGGCAGTCATAGAAGGTGACCGTAAGACTGCAGAAGGACTGACAAGGGAGGCTATTAAAGAAAACATTCCGCCACTTGATACTATCATGAAAGCATGCTATCCAGCGATGGAGAAGGTTGGCGAGTTGTATCAGGATGGAGAATATTTCATCCCTGAGATGCTGATGTCAACCAAGGCCTTTGAAACCGTGATGTCCATTGTAGAGCCCCTGTTGAAAAAAGAGGGCTCTGAATTGGGCACAATTGTAATAGGAACTTGCAAAGGCGATATTCACTCACTTGGGAAGAATCTAGTTGCTTCAATGTTGAGGGCTTCTGGTCTTAATGTAGTCGATATTGGTGAAGATGCACCTGTTGAGAAATTCATTGAAGCTGCGAAAGAGAGTAATGCTGACATTGTTGGCATTTCTGCTCTAATGACAACATCTCTGAGCTCAATGAAACAAGTGGTTGATGCTATCCGAAAGAGTGATCTTGATGTGAAAGTCATTGTGGGTGGTGGTCCTGTGACTGACGACTTTGCCAAATCAATCGGTGCAGATGGCTATGCGCGTGATGCAGTCGATGCAGTTCATGTCGTCAAGAATGATCTGCTTTCAAATGTCTAGACTCAGCCCATGATTAGCAGTGTAGATCATAATAGATTCACGCTTTGTCATAGATAATCGTAAGATCACTCATAAAATCTGATACACGCTTGATTATTGTCATTGGATTACTTACAATAATTGCAAATCTGTAGGTGAGACCTGCGTTGGGTGCCGCCCAGACTTGATAGCTTGGCTTTATTAAAAAGACTGATTTCCACTTCTCGCAAATTCTGTCAAAGTGCTTTCGTAGTTCGCCGTGATCAAAACTCATGTGATATGTTAAATCGAAGGTATAGCGATAAGCATCATCATCATGCGCAAGTTTTCTGAGCTGATGAACTGCATTTCGAAGAATGTCACTATAATCCCTGTCCTTCTTTGCTTCCTCAGTGTCCTGCTGCATTGTTTCGATGTAGTCATCTATATTGATTTTGAAATTGGTCACCTCGCTGGTGACAATTCTACTATTTGGTACAAGCTGAACGGTTTCATCAGGCAAAAGAATCAGTGTATAGTTCAAAGTGATCTCGCGAACAATTCCTTCAATGTTGCCAATCCTTACATAGTCACCTATTTGAAATGGTCGTGCCATTAAGACATACAGTCCACTGACTATGTTTCCCAATGCCTGTGAGAATGCAAGACCCATTGCAGTTCCAAATATGGCAGTCAATGATAGAAATGCAGCAACATCAGGCTGTAGGAGTTCAACTGAAACAGTGATTATTATAACAAAAAACACAAGTCGAATACCAAGAGAGATTCCTGTTGATGCTCCTGGGCCCATGCCCACTGCTTTCAGTGTGCGTTTGATGAAACGTATCACAATGAAATAGAGAATTAACAAGAACACAAGCCATATGATCAAAGGTATGAGATTTCCGAATTGACCCATATAGTACATTATGTATCCAATTGGATCACTACTTAATAGCGGTGGTGTGGTCGGACTCGTTGTCTGCATCCTTCTTTTTGCTCCACTCCATTAAGCCAACTGCTGTGTTGATAAATGCTGACAATTGATACAATTATTTCCAATTATTCTAGTTTGAAAATTAGCTGAAATAATAGACTATTATCCGATTCAATTGTTAGTGTTTACGCTTTGATTCTCAATAATACAAAATATTCAATTGCAGCTTGTCTATTGACTCGCAAGGTTAAAGTGCCATAACTCGTGTCAAGTAAGTAAGGAGATATCGACTTGATTGCTTTGGAAGGTGCCGATCTAAGACTAAATAGAGCAGTCACTTTCGAATGGCTTTATACAAATGGTCTAGGCGGCTATGCATCTTCCACAATCGTTGGTCTGAACACACGCGGTTTTCATGGTTTGTTGATCTCATCTCTAAGTCCACCAGTCAATCGATGGCTTACTCTTGCTCGTCTTGATGAGGTGATTGCGACATCAGAGGGCGAAACGAATCTCAGTACTGAACAGACAATCAAGGGGGTTGAGCGACGTGGGTATCGTTTTCTTACGCGCTTCGAATTAGGTCCATTGCCTGAGATGACATTTGCAACAGACACTGTCACCATGAGGAAGACTGTGTTCATGGTCTATCGCAAGAATTGGACAGTGGTCAATTACGAACTTGAGAACAAGGACGAGATCGTGTTCACGGTCACTCCACTCCAGACCTGCAGAGACCTCTATGACAGACCTCCACATCTTGATTTTACTCCAGAATACGAGCCTGTTAATGAGCGATCTTACTATGCCTTTGATGATCGAAATGATAGTCCTTGGATGTACTGCTATACACCCGATGCAGAGTTCGCGCCATCAAAGATCAGGGTGACCCACCAGCAGGTCTATAGAAAAGATAAGGCTCATGGCGATGCACATATGGAAGAACTGTATATTCCTGGAGTGTTTCACACGGTTCTCGAGCCTGGGTCGCATTATCTCTCATTTCTCTTTGCTGTTGGACCCTCAAGAAAAGAATTGATGGCGGACCTTGGTTCATATGCAAGTGCAAAGAGGAAGGATTTTGCAAAGCTTCGTTTTGAAGAACTGAAACGACGAAAAATCCTCAATGACCGCGCATTCTCCCTAACAGACAAGGAACGTGATGAAGATATCGAGTGGCTCATCTACAATGCAGACTCTTTTATTGTTGATCGTGCGACAACCGGACTCAAGTCAGTCATAGCGGGTTATCACAATCTTGCAGACATTGGTCTTGATGCATTGATCTCACACTCAGGTCTCACTGTGGCCATAGGCAGGTTTCAGGATGCAAGAGACATACTGCAGACATATGCCAGATATTCAAGATATGGTCTTGTTGCTAATGATTTTCCAGATCGGGGAATTCAACCTGAGTACGATTCAGTCGATGCATCTTTGTGGTTCATTTATGATGTGTGGAATTACATGAAGGTCACTAATGACTTGGAATTCCTGCGAGGTCTTATTTGGGATACATGCGAGTCAATCATTACATCATTTCGTATTGGAACAAAATACAACATCCATGAGGATCATGATGGTCTGATATATTCAGGTATTGAAGGCGTTGAAGTCAGTTGGATGAATGAACGGATTGGGAGCTGGTGCGCCACTCCTAGAATTGGAAAGTGCGTTGAAGTCAATGCACTCTGGTATAATGCACTGATGATGATGGGCGAGCTTGCAGAAATGGTTGGCAGAGACTCCTTTGAATTCCTTGCCATTGCTCAATGGGTCAAAGAGGCGTTTGTTCAGTCTTTTTGGAATGAAGAGTTGGGCTATCTTTATGATGTGATCAGAGATGATGATGTTGATGACTCCTTGAGACCTAATCAGATTTTTGCAATTAGTCTTCCATTTCAATTGCTTGAGCTGGAGATTGCAAGGAAAGTATTCAAGGTGGTTGAAGCTGAACTCCTCACTCCTTTTGGACTGAGGACTCTCTCACCAAGAGATCGCAGATTTGCCAGGGCTCACACTGGGGGCAAGAGGGCCCGTGCAGGTTCAACTCACCAAGGCACTGTACATCCTTGGTTAATTGGTCCATTTATCTCAGCCTATCTAAACATAAATGGACGGACTCCTGACAATATAACCTTTGCAAACGAGCACTATTTCCGACCCGTACTGAACACTATCAGAAGAGGTTGTTTGGGCACTGTTTCTGATATGTTTGACGGAGCCAAGCCTCACCGTGATCGCGGCTGCGTTTCTCGTGCCAGAAATGTGGCTGAACTCCTCCGTGTCTATTTCGAAGAGTTCTGAACTCATTCTATTGAGATGTTGATGGGTAATCCAGGTTGTTTCTAGATACACATAATGGTTATATAGAAAAATGGTGCAAATATCCTTGCAGAATGTCGGTTTTTTCCATCAGTGAGTGTCATAAATGACATTCGTATCAAGTATCCACTAGGAAGTTGTACATCTGAAAATGCAGAACCAATGCAAAACAAGAAGTGCAACACTAGAAGGAGTATGATGAACATGAGAAAGTCAAGTACGATATTAATCATCTCTCTGCTAGTGTTCAGTGTGTTTGCAACCATGTCAAACATGAGTCTTGTGACTGCTCAAGCAGCAGAAGACGCATATACACATGTGACATGGAATGTTATCAATGAAACAACCACTGAATCACACGAGGCGCAAAACTCCCAGTGGATCTTTGGACCGCAGCCAGAAATTTGGGTTGGCTATAAAAATAACTTGACTTCAATCGCTGATAACCACTTCACAGTCAATGTGGGAACAGGATTGTATGTCAACATAACGGTTCCAAAGTCCTTCATGGGAGAGGGTAATACTCTTGACACCCTAAGATTCTGGGGCACTACTCATCGGCCAAGAACTCCGATTTTTGTATTGGAGTACAATGCAACGGCTGATGATTGGAATTACATAAGTGTCTATTATCAACCTGGCAGTCAAGAGCCATCGACGGGACATTTCCTTGAATTGAATGTTTCAGAGTCCACCTACATCGAAACTGACAGCGAGTACAAAGTCATATTCTCCATTACCTTCATAGAAGCAGTTGTTGAAGATGTATTTTGGACGGGCATGCAAGCCATTGATCAGGAGGGTAGACCATCATCACCATCTTGGTTGGCACGTCTTCAATCAGGGTCTTTTGTATCACCGCCAATTGCACTAGGAACGGTTGTTAACCCGAGGGACTTTCAGTTGCCAAACTACTACTATGCCGAGATCACTGATGTCAATGGTGAAATACTTCATTTTGCTGGAGTCAATGATACATTCGTCATGCGAATACTGGCAAGCAAACCTTTGAGTGAAGTGCTTATACCATTCACAATCGTTGACTGGGCAACAAATCTGCTACAATGGGTTAATTACACTCAGCCCGTTGGATGGCCTGAAACCATGTTTGAGAAGGATGTGCAAATGGAAACCGTCAGTATTAGACATCCGCCAACATTGTTCTTCCAGTTCAATGAAACAGGTGTCCATGTAGTATTGGGATATCCTGACATCAAGTATGAATGGACTGAGATACAAGATGACATTGGAATCTGGTTCCCGAACTTTGGAATAACCTACAACTCTTCACTTGATTTGTCAAAGTATTTCATAGCGAATGGGACCTTTACAGGAGCAAGCAATGGAAACACCACTATTGAATGGGCAGGCTACTTTACCAATAATACGGACATGAATGCTGATCCATTCAAAATTGGCAATGTGATAAGTCCAGAGATGGCATTGGTCAAAGTAGTTGCCGAGGATGGCGAGCGGCTTCAGGTTCGTCCGGAAGTTGCAGAGAAGCAGACTGTTCGCCTTGCATATTTGGCTGATTTTATTGAAGCCTTCGTGTTCAATGAAAACGGCGAAATAGCAGAAATTGCCAAGCAGGGTGAAACCCTGAACATGACACTTCAAGTGCACAAGCCAATTCAGGAAGTCAATGGTTCAACCGTTATTTACCATAGTGGTCTTGCATTCAATATCACGAATGAACTATCTACATTCTCAATTGAGGTCAAGGGTCGTGGAGGTGGAAGCAATGAAACCCACTTCTGGCAGAGTGAAGTGATATACAATATGACCTTATTCTTTGAGAACATGACCTCGCAAACATATACAACACTGATAACGAAGACATTTCTTAGAGGTGGAGAACTTGTTGATGAAACAGTAGTCACCACGAACCTTTGGAATGTCATTGACTTCAGCATAGACACCGAAGAAAACCTAATAGTTCTCAAAATATTGTTCAATTTCAGTCTTAATGCCCCTTCAATGGTGCTTAATGAGGCGCATATTTCTGTTGGCTATATTCAGAACATTCGAATATGGAATGGTTCTGATTGGGTATTGCCATCGTGGTTGCAGCCTGAAGAATATGAAGATTGGATTGACCACTATATAGTCCGTGACATTTCAGGAGATGCTCTCTGGAGTCCCTATAACATGAGGCTCGGTGAAGTTGACTTCTGGAGACCACCACTGTGGACGGTGACTGCTGATGGCGCTATCGATCTCGATGGTAATACCTATACGACCGATGACCAGTACTTTGTGAAACGTACGGGATTCTGGTCTGATAATGTGACCATAAATACCGAAGGAATGATCGTTGGTGTTGGCTTTGATCCATCTCCCGCAGTACCCGGTGATGAGTTTGTTTCATGGAGCTGGATGGGTGTAAGAGATCTATTTCTCGAGTTCGAAGCCCATGAGGAGTTCTACTGGTACCATGCCAGTGACATGAGCTTGGTCAACTCAACTGAAATGGACGAGATCAGGGCCACTATGTGGGCCAATGTGACACAAGGCATGCCCGTACCTGGTTATGAATGGGTTGCTTGGCTGACCGAGAACCGAACTCTCGACCTAACAGGGATCACAGGCCTAGACTCAAATGAATGGCACACCACTTGGTTTGCTTGGGGCACTCAACAAGCATTTCTTGTTAGTATTGATGAAAATACCACTATGGCTGCTACGTTCAGAGCCAGATATGCAGGAATGCTTCTATTCAATGATGACCCAACAAATCCTGCAGAGGGTGCTCCTGACTTCGAAATTGTTGATGGCAAGATTGTCACAGATGAGGTGACTCACATTGTACTCATTGATAGCATTGATTCGCTAGAGCTAAGGCGCCCATTCGGAGCGACCAATGACACTGGCGATGTCATAGTTGATCCTTCAACAGAAGTTTCATTTGGAATCACAATTCGTGATGTCAATGTGACAATTTACCCAATCAAAGTTGAACACTCTGATGGACTTAGAGGTCCATGGGCATTCCGTGAGTCCTATGAGGGCGCGCTTGGCTTGAACAGCACCAACTTTGACTATTGGATCACCCATGCCACAATTGACGAGATGTCATTTGATATCACATTCAATGTGGACATGGTTGAATATGACCCATTAGACCCAACCAAGTGGAACCATGCTGTGTCATTCAAGATCGACCAGAGGATTGGCGATTGGACCCTACTGGACTTCAACCAGACTGCACTTGAGGGACGCGGTCTTGCCGTAAACTTCTTTGGAATACTGGGTACAGTCACAAGAACAGAGTATAGGGCTGGAGAGAAGCCGGTCACCGATACAAATGGTGATAGTGAATCAGCAAACTATTACGAGTTCGGTGCTGAGAACAGCCCATTTGCCAATGTATCAATGGGTGGTCTTCCATACACCTGGGGTGGAGATGGGCACTCAACGGTCTACACCTCTGGATCCTCAACGGCACCAATTGGCGCTTTCAGCCTGTTCTACGAGTCTAATTCAGGCAACACTGTAACTGATTGGACTGTCGATGCCTCAATGCTCTTCATGACTGCAGGCTATACTAATTGGGGCGGTGAAGACATTATCTGCGACCCAGTGTTTGTGTCCTACACAAGTGCTCAGTACACACCCACAGAGGAACCATTTACTACAACCAACATTCGTAGCATGTACCTCATCGTTGGAGGTGCTGTGGCTCTTCTTGTGATCGTACTGGTCTTTGCAAGAAGGCGCAAATAGAGCTTAACAGATTTGGGATGCAATGCATCCCTCTTTCCTTTTTTTCCTCTGAGAATCAGAAATGTTCAATTTTTCTTAATTTGTCAACTAATTGTTCAGATAGAAGATCTTGCATGAAAATATGCTCGGTCAAGAATGTGTTATCAGGCGGCATGACAAGTTCCCACTGAGTTATAGTAAAATCATAGCATGCACATGATGGTATTCCAATCTCCAACCAGATCTCGGGATTGAACTCAATGCCAGTTACAAAATGATAGATTGCCGCACTTGCAAGTGGGCTAGTCATAAGAACTATGTTATCATATGAGTGCTTTCTGATAATCTTGATTGTACAACCCACTATTCTATCGATAAAGTTGTTCATCGATTCGCCGCCATGGGGCGAAAAAGTGAAATCAGACCAGACTCTTACCCAGAGTTCCTCTTCTTGAGTCTTTCCAAGGTTTATGTCATTCAAGCAGTCGATTACTGAAACTTGTGAATTAAAATGTCTGCTGATTATCCCTGCAGAATGAAGCATAACTTTTGCCGTTCCTGAATACACATGCTTGACATCGGACATCACTCTGGACTTGAGTAACTCGCTCATATGGCTTCTTCCGCGCTCTGACAGCCTGTTGGGATCTCCTGAATCCGGCTCTGCATATGTCACCAGGTATACCGTGGTTGGTGGATTCCTTCCCGTTGCTAATTCATTCTCTTCCATTAGCTTAAACATCGCACTCTTTCTCTTGCAGAACCTGCTAAAATATCCATTTGATTTGGATGAATTCCAAAACTCTTTATGTCTAGGGTCATGTGAACAATTGAGGTTGAGATATGCGACTATCACTTGATGAGATCAACAAATACGACGGTGCAACATGCTTCATATGTGGACGTTATTTATTGAACTATAAGAATGGGGATCTTGCTTATCAACAGGTATATTCGGGACGTGTTATAAAAGTTGTACCTGAACGATATTTTCTATTTTCCTGCCCGAACTGCGGAAAGACCGCACATAAGCGATGTTGGTACAATCATGCTGAAGTCAAAGTACGTGGTGGCTGGTTCAGAAAAAAGAAATACCAGCTCTTCTGCCCACATTGCAATACGCCACTCTCAGGGGAGCATGAACTCGTAGACTGGAAACGAGGCTATCAGATTCCTGGTCATCCGGATGACTCATTGCAAGAACTCTGGATTCAGGATGTCCTAGCATGGAAGGCTGGAGCGGCCATTGGCAAAATCAGGATGACCATTTCAAACTTCTTTGTTGCAATAGGTCTATCCGCATTAACTGATACAGAACGCAGTGCAATCGCAAGAGCCGCTAGTAAGATAGGTCGTACGATTCAGCAAGTTGCTGAGAAGGTATTCCGCTTGAACATAACTCCACAACAACGGTCTGAAATAAAAGAACTGAAATGTCAGAATTGTGGGGCTCCATTACCCCTTCCTGAGCCCGGCGAGACCGCTGTTGTCTGTGAACACTGTGGAACTGCTCATCTTATTCCTGATTAAACAATCTCAGGATGTTCGAGCTTCATGAACGCCGCCTCTCTTACCGAAGCCGAGGAACAGCTAGTTAATCAATTGGTCAGGGTGTTCACAGGTGTTCAAATAGAAGGTAAATCAGGCTTCGTGAATCTTGTGAAAGTGAAGGAGTCCTTCTTCAGAAATGCCCTGAAGATGACTCTTTCCAAGTTTCTCTCTTCGAACTGTATTGATGACTCCAATAAGCAGATTATCTATAGCGATGTTTTTGATTTTTTTCAGGCCCACTTTTCAATAACAGGCAGCATCCATTATGATGGCTCGAAGGATAGCAAACCTCCTATATTTTTGAATGATTCAACCAAAGAGGTTTCGTTAATATGGACTACAAAATCACTCTATTATGTGAAAACCGACAAGCTCTGGCGTAGCTCCACCATACGCTACTCTAAGGAAGATATCTCATTTACAATATTATTCGATGTAAGTGATATGAGGCATAAAAGCAGGAATGAAAAGAAGCACTTAAACTTCAGCTTAAAGAGCGTGACTTCCGATGAGATTGTCTTCGAGGTTTCGTACTCATCACGTAGGAAGACTGACCTTGAAGGAATCTGTAGCACTCTGAATGAACACGGAATTTTCCTAGATAAGAGTGATCTCGAATCTGTCTTTAAAGCATTTAAGAGACAACGGACTGCTGAATACTTCATCCATAAGAATGCTCAAGAGTTCCTGAATGACCAACTCAGTTTATGGATATATTCGCGATTCTATTCTGAAGGCATTTCTCCAAACCTAGATGATGAACATCGAATTCAGCTCTTTCGATCTCTTGCAACCAGCATTATCAAGTTCATTGGGCAGTTTGAGGACTTTCTCGTTGCAATCTGGAACAAACCGAAGTTTGTACTGAACTCCAACTATGTGATCACACTTGACAGAATTGCAAATCAAGAGAATGGCAAGCAAGTATTGAAGTCGCTAGCGATACAACCTGCCTTTGATGAACAAGTGAAGGAATGGATATGCCTAGGACTGATCGATGAGTCTGAAATGGAACAGGTGTCCGAGCTTATGATGCAAGGAAATATAGATGATTCTAAATATTGCTATTTACCGATTGATACGTGCTTCTTTGATGCCGCCTTCAAACAATCCGTTCTTGCATTGTTTGACCATCTGGACTCAAGTATTGATGGCTGGCTAATCCATTCAGAGAACTATCAGGCATTGAACACAATTCTTGCAAAGTTTCGTGAACAGGTCAAGTTGATCTATATCGACCCTCCGTTTAATCTCGGGACCGATTCTAACTTCAAGTATAATGTAAACTATGCTGATGCTGTCTGGCTAACTCTACTTGAAAATCGGCTGGTTATGGCAAGGGAGTTTCTAGAACATGATGGGAGTATCTTTGTCAGATGCGATCATAATGGCAACATGTATGTTCGACTACTTCTGAATGAAACCTTTGGACCTGAAAACTTTCGAAATGAAATAGTGATTAGAAGGGGATCTTCAAAGGCTGGCCTATTCAATCAGTTCAAAGAGCAAAAGTCACTCGGTGTGGTTTACGACAACATTTATTGGTTCTCAAAGAGCCCTAACTCTAGCTTTTCAGGGTTTATGGGGTCCCCAACCAAACGTCAGCGGGAGGGATATTGGTCCAGTTTTAAGAAAATATACGACCGCCCGACAATGCGCTACGAGATCCTTGGAGTCAATATCACTGAAGGGCAATGGATGTGGAAAAAAGAAAAAGCCATGAAGGCTGTTGAGAATTATCAAGATTTTCTGCGCGAACATGAAGCAACAGGAATCTCACTTCGAAAGCATTGGGAGAAGACGGGCAAGAAACTAGCATTTGTTAGAAGAAGGGGCAATGCGATTCAATACTGGGTGGCCCCACGAGAAACTGTTCTTTTAGAAAACTGTTGGACAGACATCTCAGGATATTCATCTCTCTGGGGTTTTAAGACAGAGAACTCTGAAGTCCTTTTGAAACGAATCATTGAGTCAACCTCATCTAAGGGTGACCTTGTGATGGATTTTTTCTTGGGCTCAGGAACCACTATTGCCGTTGCGCACAAACTGGGTAGAAGGTGGATTGGCATTGAGATGGGAGATCATTTTCACAGCGTTGTAATCTCACGAATGAAGCATGTACTAGCTTATGACAAGAAGGGCATTAGTAAGCAAGTTCCTGAGTATCAGGGTGGTGGCTTTTTCAAGTATTACGAGCTCGAGCAATATGATCAGTGCTTATCTAAGGCGAAATGCTCTGAAGGCAGATTCTCACGAGATCTATATTCTCTTGGCATTTCTACTGGCTCGAATGATGCTATTGAGTGGAACAAGATTCAAGATGGAATTGATGTTTCGGAAACTCTATCCAACTTACTCGGCAGCAAAATCAGTCAAATTGGCATCGATGGCTCTGTGCTGGAAGATGGTTCTATCTTTTCATTGGATTCAATAGAGGTTTCGAGAATTGCGCCACTTATTCTAATACTTAATTAAGACCGAATTTCAAGAACCTTCGCTTGTCCTATATGATGGAAAATCATTAATATATTGAATTCTCGCAAAATAGCAATAATAGGTCCTGGAGGACAGAATATAGATGTCAAGATACCTCGAGTTTAATGAGAGCACTTCGCAGTTTGTCGAAACTACCAAGACAGCAAGCGACGATACTATTATCCTTGAAATCAATGAGGCCCAGAAAAAGCTGATTATGACAGTGCCTGGCCGCATTGGACTGATCACACGGAGAGCCGCTGAACGACAGGCCCGCTCAATCATCAAGATTGGCTTTCTATGTAAGGACGGTGGGAGATACGGTCGCGACTTCGAACTCGAAGTTCAAGGAAGCGGTGGACAACTCCCTGAAAGACTTCAGCACAGTCCACGCGAGGTCTACTAAACTCCGAGCCTCTTCTGGGCTCTTCATATTTGTTTTTTTCAGTCTTGGCGAATATCAACCTGCTATAGATCATATGCATTGCTAATCGACAGTTTTCTTGTATTATGTATTCCAGCTAGCTCCCTACAGAAGTAGATCCCACATCGCGGGAATTGAAAGAACCATCATAGGCGAATGATGCCTTTGCTACTGTGGTTGTCTTACAGAAGTAGACCCAACATCACCGGAATCGGACATTTGCATGTTTGAATAAACATGAAATAGAGTTTTATTCTATGCAGGCAAGTTGGTGAATTGAATGATGTGGTGAAAATCATGCCAAAGAAGAAAAAGAGACCACCAATGCCAAGGATCCCCGAGCAACTCACAATCGAGGAAACCGATGGGACAAATATCTTCTTCATGCTTGACATTAAGTACGACCTCCCTGAGTTATCATTGGTTGTTTATGTCATGGACGAAGATGAACTGGATGAGGAAGACTATGAAGATGAGGATGATGTCTTTGAACTCACTCACCATACTCTATATTCCTGTCTTCTGGAGTCTGAACAAATAGAGGAAATGATCAAGTGGTTGAAAAAAGCATTAAAGGTCGCACAATATGTTGAAGAATATGGACCGCCGATGCCAACAGTTGCAGGATTTAAAGAAGACGAATAAACTGTGAGATCTGCAGACTATTTTCATCTACTAATTCTCTATGCCCTTGATACAGAACCTCCTGATTGTGAGCGATGTCTTGCTTTCGAGAGTATTTTTCCCCCAACAATATTGAATGCTTGTCGGTAGATACCTTTAACATCTTAGTGAGGATGAGGGCATATTTGAAATGACTGCTTTCATTCGTGATTTTATGATTATATTAAACTGGATTAGTACTAATCGCGATTAGTAATGCATTGGCAATGTTCAAATGAATTAGACCTCATAAATATTGCAACTTTTTACCTACCAGTTTGACATCCCTTTTTTTACCCACTTCCAGAAAGTCTAGCAGATCCAATTACATCCATCGACTGATTCTCTGGGTCCTTGGTCGAAGTCCTCCGGACAATGAATGATGCCTGGCTTTTAGAAGAATCCTCCTGCCTTCTGGAGATCGTGTGTAGATGAGATCCATATCACCAACAAATCTTTTCCACATCTCTGCGAAGATCAAGGCATACTTCTTCTTGTAGCCCAGAATAGTGGGCACGCTGTGATAGTCTCTCCTGACAAGGCGCCCCATTAGTGTGCTTCTTCTTACGAGGAGATATCGTGGGTTCTCTATTGGACCCAAGACTTCCTGCATAGCATTCAAGAAGAGGCTGTGCTCACGCTTGCTACCGCCATCAATGGTGCACTCGATCACTCCCTTCTTGATCTCTTCTACATTAATGGTGAGTTCTGAGATGCTGGTATGAATCAGACCGACTTCGTTGAGAGAGTAGAGAACCGCCTTGGCAATCTGTTTCATACTAGAAGCTACAGGGCCATGTCTGATGAAGAGGACGATGGCCTTGATCAACTTTGGAAACAGTCTGAGAGCGAAGAGGAACACTCCAATCATTGAAAGGTATGTGAATGCTGTCAGTCCCCACAAATCAATTGGAAACAGCAGGCCTGGCAGTCTTCCAAGAATGAACAATGCAACTATCGACACCATCTGCCAAGTAAATGCTTCGAGAGTGTTCGCGAATACGAATCTTCGCGGGACATTCTCCCTCCTTGCTCTGACCTGTTCGACAAGTCTTACATTATCAACTCCTTTGAGAAGAGCCCTCTCCCATGCTGCACGCAATGAGTCGCGGTCCCGTGCATGTTCACTCATTCTGGCATTGATCTGTTGAATGTCCTTCAAAGTGAATGGGGGCTTCTTAATTCCAAGTCTGTCGAACCCGTTCTCGATAACATCTCTACCAAAAGCCACTCCAAGGAACGCCTTGAACCGGCGGACGATCATCCTGTAGTCATTGCCTGGATCGTTAGAGTCGATGTCCACGCAGACCACATGCCAAATGTTCGATGTCTTGTTAGGAGTGTCTGGGTCTCTTCTGATGGCTCTGCCCCGCATCTGATTCGATAACATGTAAGAGCCAACGAATGATGCAAGCAATAGGGTGTTAATGGATGGAGCGTCCCATCCCTCCCCCAATAGCGATGTTGTGCCAATGAGTATGTTGATGGCTCCCCGCTCAAAGACCTTAGTGACAATGCTGACCAAGAGTGATCTGTTGCTGTCGTTCACTAAGATCTTGACATATCTTGGATCATATTCCAAAGGCCTGAATCCAAGCTTTTCCTCGCTGAGACCGGTTTCCAAACCCTCCTCTTTGAAGAGTTCTACAGCACTCTTGGGGAGAATGATCAAAGAGCCTGTCAGAACTCCAATGCTGCAGTTCTTGAGCCTGAGTCTCCGAATTGATTCAAATATCGGCACGACTCCCATTCTATCTGGTTCCTCATCAAGATGCTTTGTGAGAAACTCTTTTCTGATGTAGTCTGTGAGAATGACCATCCGCATGTTTTCTCTCAGCGCCTGAAACTCCAACATTGCAATAGCAAGAATTGCCTTCAGTTTTGACTTGCTTCTTCGAAAGATCTTTTCCAATGGTTTCATTTCTTCAAAGTTGATACTTCTCCGCTCCAGTGCACCAATACGTCTCAGCGCACTCTTGATGTCTTCGAAATATTCGGGGGTTTCTTTGAGTGAAGGCTCTAAGGGGAACAGTAGGCCTTCTATCAAAATGGCCAGCCATTCTTTGTTCATTCGTGGAATGTCTTGTACTCTGTCAACAACAATCGTAATGAGTTCCTTATTCAGTTTCACCTTGTGATGCTGTAAAAAAACAAGCATGCTTGAGAAAAAGCCAGGATTATCAAGGATTTTGTCGAGGTGATTTAATGGATCCCTAATCCATGGATGACTAATAACATAGTCGAGAATGCGTTCATCCTCAAGTAATTCTTCAATGATTTTCTTTACTTCCTTCTTTATTTCTGAGAGCTCCTTCTGTTCAGCAAAGGTGGGCGTGGTGAACATCAC
>JAJRWI010000060.1 GCA_024276825.1 archaeon | reverse complement strand
CTATAGTCCAGAGAAACAACAAGAGATCAAAAGAGTCATGCGATACTCAGGCATAAGGATGTTCTTCATGGCTCCTGTCACATGGTTCAGACATGTTATAAGAGACCTGATTGACCGACCTGAATGCTCCTCGTGAAAGGACACATTACTCAATCTTGTATACGGTGTCCTTCTCACGGACTCTGTCCTTCACCTTGATTGCAATCTCCTGACTTGGCAGTCCCTTGTCAATCGCTTTCTTGTCTTTCTGAATGGAATCAACGGTCTGCTCAAAGTTAGTAGTTGCTCCTTCTATACTGATCCTATCGCCAACACTCAACTCGTCTTCCAGCATGATTGCAGCAACGCTGATCTTGCTGAAGTATCGCGTTATCACTCCGACCTTCTTCTTTGTCATTGTGTCACCTGATTGAAACCAATGACGAATTACCACAAAAGTTCTTTCATTGTCAAAATCAGCGGACTACAAATAGGTCGAGCAATGCACTAGAATACATGAGTTGGCTGAGTGAACTTATCTCCCTATTCAGGACATCACAGACCTCATCGCAACGACAGGTGGTCATCGCAGTGAGGATTATTGAATATATGATAAAACATCATGCCCATCGAAAGATATCTCCTCTTGAGATGCGAGCCGCAACAGAGTGCATTGATGCACTCAGGAAGAAGCATCCTGTAATTGGTCAGGAGTTATGGGTCTATTGGAGTCGTCGTGACTCAAATACCACCGTGAAGACAACTCTTAAGCGGCTTTACAGAATACGTATGGCATGGACGCGCGAGAGCAGATTGTTCTCTGCTGGATGATTATCTCACTCAAATGGCATAATACAAATCAAAAGCGTTAAAATGCCTTATTCGGTCTTCACCAAAACCTAATCGTTTCTGAAGTTGGTGAATCTAATGCGAGCAGATGAACTAAGGCAACTGTATCTGAAGTTCTTCAAAGAGAAGAACCATGCAATCATTCCTTCTGCATCATTGATTCCAGAGAATGATCCTACAGTGCTGTTTACGACCGCGGGAATGCATCCCCTAGTTCCATTTCTGCTCGGGCAGCCACATCCAAAAGGCAAGAGGCTCGCCAACTGTCAGAAATGTATTCGGACCACAGACATAGACGAGGTTGGTGACACGGGCCATCTCACATTCTTCGAGATGCTTGGAAACTGGAGTCTTGGCGACTACTGGAAGGAAGAAGCAATCAAGTGGTCATTTGAGTTTCTCACCTCGAAAAAATGGCTTGGCTTTGATCCTGAACAACTTTCAGTGACCGTTTTTGCTGGCGATGATGAAGTGCCTTGTGATGAGGAGTCTGCAAGGATCTGGAAAGAGCTCGGAATCCCCGAAGAGCGGATATTTTATCTACCGCGTGAGGACAACTGGTGGGGACCTGCTGGAACCACTGGCCCTTGTGGCCCCTGCACTGAGATGTTCATTAGAGTAGAGGGTGTTCCATTGTGCGGGCCTGACTGCAAACCTGGTTGCAGCTGTGGTGCATACTTCGAGATATGGAACGATGTCTTCATGGAATACAACAAGCAAAGCGATGGCAGTTACACCAAGCTGAAGCAGCGAAATGTCGACACTGGCATGGGCCTAGAACGAACCATTGCAATGCTCCAAAAGAAGAGCACTATCTACGACACTGAACTCTTTCAACCGATAATGGAAAAAATCAAGGAACTCGCTCGGAAGGATGAACTGACCACTGAACAGGTCCGTCTACAGCGAATCATTGCGGATCACATCAAGTCTGCTGTCATGATCATGGCTGATGACCATAGAATCAGCCCTTCAAATATAGAGCAGGGATACATTGTTCGTAGGCTACTTAGAAAGAGCATTCATAGCGCTGATGTTCTTGGAATTCAACCAGGGTTTCTCAAGGAGATTGCAGAGATGGTCATTGGTCTGTACAAGGACATCTATGATGAGGTGGAACGAAACAGGGACTTTGTGATCAGATGCATCGAAGATGAGGAGGCCAAGTTTAGAAAGACCCTAGGAAAGGCCTTGAAACGATTTGAGAAGATACTGAAACAGAATGGCACAATCACAGGAAAGGATGCCTTCCTCCTATTCACAAGCTTCGGTTTACCTCTTGAGATGACACGAGACCTTGCTGAGGAACATGGTATTGAGATCAACATGGACGAGTTTAGAAAAGAGTTCGAACATCACCGAGAGATATCTCGTACTGCAACTCATGGGAAGTTCAAAGGTGGTCTTGCAGACCATAGTGAGGAGATCACAAAATTGCACTCCGCCACCCATTTATTGCAGGAGGCCTTACGCCGAGTGCTTGGTGATGAAGTGCGTCAGATGGGCAGCAACATCACTCGCGAAAGATTAAGGTTCGACTTCACGTTCTCAAGAAAGTTAACCCCTGAGGAGATCAAGCAAGTGGAAGACTTGGTGAACAATGCCATCCAGCGCGATCTCGCAGTCAAGCAGGAGTTTATGCCTTTGGAAAAGGCACTTGAGTCTGGAGCCCTTGCATTCTTTAAGGAAACTTATGGTGATACTGTTTCAGTCTACTCAATGGGTGACTTCTCCCGTGAGGTCTGTGGCGGTCCTCATGTTGAACACACCGGAGTACTTGGCAAGTTCAAGATTGTGAAACAGAAGAAAATTGGTGCTGGAATCATCAGAATTAAGGCCATTCTTGAATAATCAACAGTCATTTATGGAAAGGTCTATTTATATGATTATTGACCAATAGACCTGAAACAATAATCGGTGAATCACAGATGGCCTTTAGTAAGATATTTGGTGGCTCAGGTAGCAAAAAACTTCAGAAGCGTGCAGAGGAACTCCTTCTCAAACTCAGCAAATCACTTCAATCTGCAAGTGCAAAGCTTCATGTTGGTGCGAAAGCTTGGGCAGAGAACAATATTGGAACCTTAGAAGAAATTGTTGGAGAAATAATCAAGATCGAGCGGGAGTCTGACAGAATTAAGGAAGAGTTGATTGATAATATTCTCAATAGGGGTGCCTTCTTGCCTCAACAAACGCAGGAGAAGCATAAACTGATAATTCACATGGACACTGTGATTGATGCCTGTGAGGACGCCATTAGACTCATGTGGGTTGGTAGAAATAAGCAGGCTCCAAAACTGATAATCGAGATTGCTGAGAAATGCTGGCGTTGCACTGACCTGCTTCAAGATGCAATCAAATATCTCTATTCAGACTTTGCTAAGACAATAGGTCTATCACGAGAGATTGACAAGGTGCGTGAAGAAGCACGAGACCTCAAATTCAGACTATATGAACGACTGTTCAATGACTCAGAATGCAGTCCCAAGAATGCCCAGTATTTCTATGTGCTTGCTAGAAGAATTATAGAAGTCGCACTCAGGTCAGAAGAAGCTGCAGACTTCATTCGTTCTCTAGTGATGAAATACTCCTGACTCTGAGGTGGCATCCTCTTTGACACTTGTACTAGTGGCACTACTACTGATAGGATTCATTGTCGCTTTTGCGATTGGCAGCAATGACGAAACCATGAGCCCCGCAGTGGGGGCGGGCGTGTTCACAGTAAAAGTTGCCGTCCTTCTTGGTGCCATTATAAACCTGATTGGTGCAGTATTCATGGGTGGCGGGGTTTCCGAGAAGGTTGGTTCTGACCTTGTGAATGACACGCCCTTGACAACAACCATGGTCTTTGCAATTCTAATATCTATGGCTATCTGGCTTCTTGCAGTTTCTGCATCAAAAGGTCTCCCAATCAGCACAACACAATGCATTGTTGGCTCTGTGATCGGAGTCGCTTTCTTTGCAGCATACATTGGTGCAACAGGCTGGACATATGACTCCCTTAATACTGTGGTTATATTTGAAATCATTCTTAGCTGGCTGGTATCACCTGTTGTGGGCTTTGTGATAAGTGCAAGTGTATTCTCGCTTGTACGACGTGTGCAAAAACGCGCTACGGGTCTTGCAGGTCGTGAACGACAAGAACGGCTTGCAGCTTATGGGCTCGTGATATTCTTACTGTTGACTTCGCTGAGCAGGGGTGGTAACGATGTTGCCAATGCTGTTGCACCTCTCATTGCATTACCCGACTTCCAACAGGACCTCATTCTTGGGCCATTCATCATACCCGGCCTGCTGATTCCTTTGCTTGTTGGCGGAATTGGAATGGCCATAGGTCTAATAGTTGTGGGCGGCAAGGTAATCAAGACCTTAGCCACGGAAGTCGTTACCCTCTCCCCCTCATCAGCTCTCTCAGCAAGCATCTCTGTTTCGCTTGTACTATTCATAGGGACTTATCTTGGATTTCCTCTTAGCGGGACACATGTTCTAGTGGCAGCACTGATAGCAGTAGGATGGGTTTCCAACCATCCAGTTAAGACCAAACAGATCAAAAACATCCTCATCTCTTGGATAGTAACAGTCCCAGTTTCAGCACTGCTTGGAATCGCAGTCTTTGCGTCGATATTGTTCATCTTCCCAATATGATGCCTACTTGATCTCAGGAATCCTATGAACAATCATAAACTCCTTTGCAAGACTACCGAGTTTCTCTGCCTCTTTGACACTGAGGTGAACCCTAGGCTCGTTTTCTGGGTGCTCCTTATGAGTGGCTTCAATGATTGCAAGGTCTGCCCCCTTGACAAGTTCACAGACACCCTCGCACATTCTGGTGTCGCCCGTATACGCTACAACTGTATCACCAACTCTAACACGATATCCCACTGCGGGCATGAGTACATCCTTGTTTGAGGTGTTCTCAAGTCCGAAATGTTCGACCTCACAAACTGAGATCTTGAAAAAATCAGTGTCAAATCCAACCCGATTTCTGACCTCTTGTGTCCTGAGTTGAAATGATATTGAATCATGATAACAGTCTTTGAATACATCGATAATCCCGGACACCTCTGTGCATCCAGCGGGAAATACAACATCAAGTGTGGTCTTTCGCTTGAGCATTCGAAGGAATCCCAGCAGACTGAATAGGCCTCCAGAATGATCAAAGTGCCCATGAGTTATACTGATAATGTCGAGTTCTTCGACAAATTCAGTCCCTATATGAGACATCAGGTTGCGGAGCGCACCATCACCTACATCAAGAAGTAAAAACTTGCCTGTGAACTTTGAAGCCACAAGAATGCTTGTTCCAACGCCCGCAACACTGTACATCACATCCACTCTGACCTCATCATTTTCCCACTTCAATGGCTCAGTATTCATATACATCACTCATCTTGCTCTCAGAATTTAATGTCTGATACGCCTTGGATGGAACTACAATTCACCAATCTCTCTTATAACAACTACTCAAAACTGAAACTGATCAATAATGCACAAGGACCAGCTAGCAAATGACGCTATATCTCAATATCGATGAATGCAGGACTCCCCTCCAACTCCTCAGTACTATAGACCATACCAGTTGACTCAAGCCTCTGGAGAAGATCCCTGCTTGGCATTCCCCAGTCCTTTCGGGGATATGTGGAGACCAGAAAGATGGGCTTCTTACTTCCTATCATCTTGCTCCATATGTCTGGATGATCAACTGGTGTTCCATTATGACTAGCATGATGCGCCACCTTGAGAACATCAATCGGCTCTAGCAGTCCATTATCGTACATGGTCTTCCAGCTGGACTCCTGAGCATCCCCTGCAAAAAGGACTCTCTTGCCTCTCCAATTTAATAAGATCACAAGACTCGTTGCATTGTCATACTCTCTCTCCCGCATCAGAAGCTCACGAAATGAGGTTTCTGACCTGTTGGCTATCTTGTCCCTTATCTTCTTTAAAATCAGTCCTCCTCCAATGCCTTTGTTCTCTAAGGGCTTGCCAAATGCGAATCTGAGATAGCTCTCCTCTGATGGCTCTGGAGAGAGAATGTGCGCTTTTGCCATTGTCCCTGCGAGAAACTTGGCAAGTACTACTCTTGACTCTCTGTCCAAGTATCTCACTCGAGACCCCAATCGCTTGCAGAGCCTGTCTATCATCTCGTCAGTGGTCAGACGCTCACTTGCAAGTTTCATACTCTCATCGTCGAGGTTTCCTTGGTCCACAAGAACCTTTAGCCTTTCCAATCTCTCATCCAATGCTCTCAGGACCGGCCCCTCTCGTGTGCCAAGTCTTCTGGTTTCAGGAGTACGTAGGTACTTGGTTGTGAGAAAGACTGATGTGATCTTATCAAACTCATCTATAAAATGATAGAGTCCCTTGAAGTGGTCCAAGTGGCCATGAGTGAGCACGATTGCTAGCGGATCACTATTGACGGTTTCAATAATATGGTCCTTGACTCTTTCAAGATACTCTTTGTTCTTACCGCGAGTGCTCCCAAAATCAATCAGGATGTGCTTCTCTCTTTTTACGCCTGGTACTGATACAAGAATGCAATCGCCAAGTCCAACATTGTATATCCTGATTCTTACGAAGTCTGACATTTGATAATCCAATGCCATTTAGATATTTCAAGAAACCGCGCTTGTATTTGCTAGAATTTGTTGGCTAAGTAATCTGTAATAAGATACGAAATCTGAAATGTCACTTGGAAATGGTTATTTGGATGGCATATCCGACCTTGTCCATGAATCAAAAAATATCGGTGCAAGAGAGCTGGCCTGAAGAAGCGACCTTTTGCTGGGGATGTGGAAAGAACAACGAGCATGGTCTAAAGCTCAAGAGTTACTGGAACGAGGATGAAACAATTGCAACTTGGGAACCAAAGGATCATCATCTTGCCTTTCCCGGAATCCTCAATGGCGGAATCATAGCAACTCTGATCGATTGTCATGCCACGGGGACTGCAAATGCCGCCGCTCATAAGTCAAGTAAGGACGAGTTATCCCATTTCATGTATGTCACTGCTTCACTATCGGTAAAGTTCCTAAGACCTACTCCTCTACATAGACCAGTGACGCTGAAAGCCCGAGTCACCGATATATCAGATAAGAGAATAGCAGTGTATTGTGAGCTCTACTCGGATGACACACTCTGCGCAACAGGCGAGATTGTGACCGCTAGAGTGGATACTGACAAATTCCTTAAGCAAGTACGCCACTGTAACCTATAATACTCGTGTTATTTATCTGAGCCTTACAAGATGACATATTATGAGTTTGAAAACACAATACACAGGTCGTTATGAACTGGATGATGAGTTCTGGTCTGCGGAGATCAAGGGGAAAATAGTTACAATTCATTTTGGCAAGATTGGGACCGCTGGACACATCGCCTCGCGAGAGTTTGGATCACTTGATGCCGCTAAGAAATTTGTTGAAGACCGCCTGAGATCAAAGATTGCAAAGGGCTTTGTACTGATATCAGAAACAACCCAATTAATAATCATTGTTGTCATCTCAAAGAAGTTATCACTCTTCAAATGAACTCATGAGTATGACTGACTCTGACAAGAATTGACATGAGAATCTGACTCCTGAGAAATATACTATTTTGAGAAAGTGCGGTGCCGAGCCGCCATTTATGGTAAGTTCTTGCATCAGAAGGAAAACTAAATCTATGTCTGTGCAGCGTGTGGGGATGAGTCATTCTCATCTGAAACCAAATTTGACTCTGGGAGCGGATGGCCTAGTTCTTGGGATGTGGTTTACAAAGGGAATGTTAAAACCTGAGTTGACAAGAGCCATGATATGACCAGAATCGAAGCCCGCTGTGCAAGTTGTGCGGACATCTTGGTCATATTTTCGGTGATGATCCTCCTCATATTGGCAAAAGATATGTATTAACTCGATAGCAATGGACTTTAAACCTCAAGAGAGCAGATGAAGTTCATTTTACACATTTTACTCATCATGAACTGACTTTCGAAAGACAAGTATGTACCGAAATCTTCCTCCTCTCTCACCTACCAACTGAAATCCTGCCCTCTCGATCCATTCAATCACTGTCTGCTTACGCGGAAAATCAGGGTCAAGAAAGATCTCATAGTCCGCGAAGAGACCTCCAGACCTAAGCACTCTCCTCACGTTTGATAGTGCCTTGACAACATCTGGGATCTCTGGAATAACAGTCACTGCAAACGCTGCATCTACTGATTTTGCCTCCAGCGGAATCTCATCTTCGACATTTGCTATAATAGGAATCACGTTCGTCACTTTTTGTTTTTCCAGATTCCTTTTGAGGTGGGCAATCATCTCTTCTTGAATGTCTATTGCATATACTACTCCATCAGGAAGTACTGCCCTTGCAATCTCAAGAGTATATGTGCCAGGTCCAGGGCCAATCTCAACAACAGTCATTCCAGGGCGAAGGCCAAGAGACTCGATTATCCAAGATGCTGGTTGGTATCTCTTTCTAAATGGATTATTCAGGATTCTTGCAAATCGTGGCGATACCGGTCTTCTATCTCCTCCCCTGAAGAATCTCTGAATGACAAAGAAGTATACAAGAATTGAGAGAATCAGAACTAGAATGATCTCTCCCCACAAAGGGACGCCTTGGAATAATAAATCTCTCAGTGTGTATTGAATAACTTTCCAACCATTTGTTGTCATGATTCACCATCACGCTTGATATTCACTTGCCAATTGCCAATAATAGAGAAATATCCTCTTGCACCAGTTAAGACCCTGCTCATCAGTAAATGAAAAACCGCTATAATCAAAGGTACCATCTGATCTTGGAAAGCTGATGACTGCCTGTTTCTCATTCATTACAATCACTAATCTAACGTCATCAATAAACCTCATTATGTTGGGATCTGGCCTCACCTCACTTGTTTCATTCTCATCCTCGACGAAGTCTCTTGCATTAAACATTAACTTGGATAATACGACCTTGAAGTCAATCCCACTGTCAATCGCCCTGTCAATCAAAGGCAATGTGCTTGACAATGCCTTGTCTGATAAGATCCAGATTCGCTCTTTGGCATCCTTTATCACTCTCTCAACATGACGAAATGCATCCATCACATGAGTTGTGAACTTAGAAGAGATTAGTGTGGAAATACCAAGGATAAACTCCTGTGGAATTTGCAAAAACGAATGAGTGTCGAAATACTCTCTGTGCACTATTAGTGTTAACAATACAGGAAGAATAATCATAATGTGCTGTCCGAACAACGATAGCTGATACTCGCCATCTGCAGACTTATTGACAATCCCCATCTTAGCCAGCCTATTGAGCTGTCTTGAGGTTTCTTGAACAGTCACGTCAATCTCTCTTGCAAGTGCACTCAACCTCATTTTCTGCTTCTGAAGCGAATGAATTATCTCAAGTCTCGTAGCATTAGCTAGTTCAAAAAACAGTTCGGACATACTCTCAAGAATTTCCATAATGTTTTTTTTCATAATTGGTGCTGAGATTTCAGCTTTTCTCTTTAAAAGGTATTATTACTCTGCATCAATCAAACAAAAGTCGGTGTTAGAATTGAAGGCACTACTACT